>CAYTNV010000013.1:0-90058 GCA_964439395.1 uncultured Blautia sp.
GAATTCTCAAATGAATTTTCAAGGATGTTGTTATTGTTCAATTGTCAATGTTCTTCACTGTCTTTTAACAGCTCATTTATTTTATCATATTTTGTCGTTTTTGTCAAGTACTTTTTATTTTTATTTTTTGTATCTTTTTAAGTTCTCAACACGACTTTGATATTTTATCATACTTTTCATTGCTTGTCAATACTTTTTTTCTTTTCCCAAAGTTTCTCAAGTTCTCAACAGCAACTTTGATATAATATCATATTTGTCGTCGTTTGTCAACAGTTTTTTTATCTATTTTTCATTTTATTTTTTATAGTCTAAAATAAAAACTTTATAAATATAAATCACTATTATTCTTAATTATTTACTGTATTATCCGCAACAACGTTCCTTATAATATCAGCTTCTTTTTTATTTGTCAACACCTTTTTTCATTTTTTTGAAAAATCTTTCTACACTTATTTCCATTTTCATCCTAAACTGCATACCCGCTATCGCAGGCACTAAATTCAGACAAAAATCCGATTACTCCCCATCTTGCACTCTCACAATCGTAGCTATATTCACATTCCATATTACTAGTTACGTACTCATACGATTTAATATCATAATTTCTCTATACAAAAATAAAAAAATGAGGCAATCACAAAATAAACTTTTAAAATAAGATATTATTATTATTAAAATTATTTAATATCCTATCTTATTCAAAATTTCTATCTTGCAATATCCTCATTTTTTCTTATCTTATTTGAATGACTTCTGTCTCATCTGAAAAAATAACAGTGTACTCATTTTGCTTACCGGTTGAAATAATATCTTCAATATCTTTATCAAACTCTCCAGCATAATATCTCCAACCACTTTCATTGAAAATATACATCTGACTTCCCTTAATCGCTATAATCTCCTTACCATTTAATTTTAAGCTATCATAGTTGCCAGCATCCGCCTTACTATATAACTTCATACCTTGTTTGTTATATAAAGATAATATGTATTTATTATAATCTTCTTTTCCAATGGAACTCTTATACAAATATCCTATATAATCTCCTTCTATAACAATACTTTGAATCTCACCCGAAGCTTTGATTGTCTTTTTTTGTTTTACCTCTTCTTTAAAGGAATAGATAATCGTCTTTTCGTCTCCAACTGCAAATACTGTATCATCATCCAAAAATTCTACTTTTCCTACTAAATTAGATTTTTGATTATCCTCTCCAATTAAATTACTATTTTTAGTCTTATTTTCCTCACTAAAGTCATAAAAAGAAACTTTATTTTTTATGCCAGCGCCCTCTATACTAAAATAACTTACTACCATTTTTTGTGCATCACTAGAAATAGAAATATCCATTGGATATCCGTTCTTTCTTGTCTTTGATTTGATATCAGCGATTAACGTACCTTCTTTTGTATACATCTTAATATAATTTTCTTTTTCTCCCTGTAAAATAACAGCAATCACGCCCTGACTAGCCACCTCTACGTCGACAATAGGGTATGGCATTGTAATAGAGTTTACTTTTCCATTTTGATTAAAAATATATACATCATTTCCACTATAATCCGCTATAGCAACATATTCTCCTCGACATACAGCCTTTGGATCACTCATGGAATAAGTTTCCGTCCACTCTACCGATTGACTTTTTATGCTTTTCAAATAAGAAACTCCATCTTGTGTATATTTAAGAAATCCTGTACCTAAGCCGATATACTCCGCTATATTTCCCTCTGTATTTGAAATAGAGGCAACTTCTTGATAGCTTCGATATACTCTAGTACTATATAGATAAAGCGACAATAAAATTATTACCATCACAATAACTGTATTTCTTATTGTATCACGACTTATCGTTGTATCCATTTTCGCCTCCTAATAGGTCTTCTTTTGCTAAATAAATGCTCTCTGCTATTACTATAAATGATTTTTTTTTGAAATTCAACCGCTTCTTACATTTTTACTAGAAAAGCCTCAACAAATAGGAAATCGATTTGGCCAGTTTCGTATTTCATATTTGTTGAGCAAATTTTTTACGACCTACGTATACATAAAATTTCTTTTAATCTTTTGGTGGAAGTTGAAGCTTTTGACCTGGATATATTTTATTTTGATCTGTTAATTTATTCAGCAGCGCAATATCCTCCACATAATCTGTCGACTCATAAATTCTATTGCTTATGGCTGCCAAAGTATCTCCTGGCTGCACAGTATAATACGAGCCTGCCACCCCCATTGTTTCCTCTGTTTCGTCAGTTACTCCTTCCGTTTCATCCTCATTTTCTGCTTGTATATTCAATGAACTTTGCTCTAACTCTGCCTGCGTATCTGAACTACTTTCCTGCTCTTTTGTCGCATCTGTCGTACTGGAAGAATCTCCACTTTGTAGTTCTTCCTCACTTATTATATCATTTTCCGTCTCGGAGGTCTCCTGTTCAGAATTTGTACTAGTTTCTGTTATATCTTCACTGCCCTCTCCGGAATCTAATAATTGTGAATCCATATCCGTACCACTATTCGCTGTTTCTTCATTCCAAGTCTCCTCAATTATATTATTTTTCTCCTGAAACATATCAGATATATTGGCCATCGCATTTTCTTCTTGGCCCCCACCACGCGAGAATAAAAGAAGACCTAAAATGGCGACTAAAATGGCACACGAGCCCACGGCTGCGTACATTTTTCCTAATACTTTTTTATTTTTCTTTTGCTTCTTTTTATTTTTTATCATATTTCGATATGTTTTTAAAACACTCTCATCCCTTTTTATTATCGGAGTCTCCTTATTTTCCGTCGTTTTTTTCTTGCAGTCCTCTCCCTGTACGATCATATATTCCTGCATTTGCTCATTTTTCTCATAGTAAATATAATATCCATCTGATCTTTTTAACTCTCCTCTCTCCCACAGATAAAATGCATCTTCTCCCTCTAATGTATCCATCATATATAAAATCTTATTTTCTCCTGGAAAATTTTCTATATGTGTACGTACTATTTTATCATTTAGTTCAACAGAAAATCCTATTCTAGACAAAAACCACCCTATAATTTCTAAATTTGGGAAATACTTTTTCATTCTCTCTTTTATTTCTGCCCAAACCTCATTAGAAAATATTGTCTCGTCTAGATCTAATTCCAAATTTTGTGCTTCCATGGCTCCTTTAATAAAAATTGCCTGTCCTTCCTGCGTATTTTTGATACTTCCGAGTAATATCGCTCCTCTTGCATAAATATTTCCAGGCTGCGCAAGCTCTGTCAAATATGTCACTACATAGTCTTCGATATAAATTCTTTTATTTAATTTAGGCTCTCCTACTTGGCGAAAATTTTTTGGTAACTGAGTCATTTTTCTTTCTACCTCTCTCACGGAAACACCTTGCCTTTCTATATTTAACAATTTACTGAAACATTCCCCGAATATGAAAGCATTTTCCCATACATTTGATAAATGAAATACATCAATACATAAATTGCATTATCGGAAGAAACTATTCCGATATAATCTCTGCTAACGCAAAAAATATAATGAGCTCACAGCAAAATTACTCACTAACTTATTTACAAACAAAACTAATTCCTTTTATCAAACTGCATCTCTTACTCCCATATCTGTCAATATACAAAACTAACTATATGGAACCAATACTGCGTTCTTTAAAACCTTATGATAAATTCCAAAATCACATGACAATTATTCTTCGATGACTTTTCTCTTTTTTCGCCCTGTTTAAAACAGGAATATTTCGTCAATACTCCCTATATCTTATAAAAACAATTGACAATGATATACCCTATCGTAAATTGTGAACACAGCCGCTGAAAGCCGAGTAAAACGGCATAGCTAGTTCATAAAATATATCATTGTCTATTTAAACTTTGGAGAATAAATTATGAGACAGAAACAACAACTTTATTCATCGACATACTATTTTGACAGCAGCAAAAATAATTATTATCAATTCGCAAAGCTATTGCATAAGAAAATTTTAGTTGAGAAAAAAGAACATCAAGAAATTATTCTTGTCTGCATCGGTACAGACAGAGTAACAGGAGACTGCCTAGGACCACTTGTTGGACATAAATTAAAGCGCGTTCTTCCTAAAAAGTATACTTTATACGGCTCTTTAAGTCATCCAGTCCACGCACTCAATTTAGAAGACACCGTTCATTCTATTCATAAACTATATGAGAATCCGTTTTTTATCGTTGTTGACGCATCCTTAGGAGATGAAGAACGTATCGGTTATGTAACATTATCAAGTTCAACATTAAGACCAGGTCAAGGTGTACAAAAAAATCTTCCCGCCATTGGTCATATTTCTATCACAGGAATTGTAAACCTTGCATCAGAGCTCAGTGCAAGTACAATTCAGACAACTAGACTTCACACGGTAATGCAATTGGCTGATTATATTTATCAAGGTATTCTCTTAGGATTGCATTATTTTTCCCTTTGAATTTTTCATGACTAAAGTCACAGGTGTTTTACTTAATTTATAAATTTATTAAAAACTGCTTCGTATATTAGATATTTTATACTAAAACACGAAGCAGTTTTATATTTTATTCTACATTCAATTTCATATCTCCTGGCTTAATAAGCCTCATCTTCTTCATAATAAATGTAAATAAAAAAGTAAGAAACGCTGGTGCAATAAAATGCATCACAGCAATTTCAGCTAAAACAATAATAGACTGCCTTCCCTCTGCTACCATTGTCTGATATCCCATAATTTGTCCTACGAGACCAGCTGTTCCCATTCCGGATCCTGTTGCATTATTTGTCATTTTTAAAATAACTGTGGAAACGGGTCCTAAAATTGCACTTGTCAAAATAGGTGGAATCCAAATAATTGGTTTTCTCATAATATTGGGAACTTGAAGCATCGAAGTTCCAAGTCCCTGTGCTAAAAGTCCTCCTACTTTATTATCTTCAAAGCTTGCCACCGCAAAGCCCACCATCTGTGCACTACATCCAACTGCTGCTGCTCCTGCTGGCAAACCAGATAAATTTAAAATAATTCCAAGCGCTGCTGAACTAATAGGCAAAGTCAAAATCATTCCCATAAGTACAGATACAATGACCCCCATTAATAATGGTTGTTGCTGGGTCCCTCTATCAATTAACGCTCCTAATTGATACATTAATTTTGAGATGGAAGGTCCCACTAAAATTCCTATTAAACCTCCACTTGAAATACTAATAAGTGGTGTTAAAATAATATCTAATTTTGTTCTTCCTGAAATCAAATGACCTATTGTTATTCCCGCAAAAGCAGCTAAAAATGCTCCAAGTGGCTCACCCGGTCCTGACAAGACTAGCGCACCGTCTTGTACTAAATTTCCACTTAAAATTGTGCTGGCAAAAGCTCCTATCATACCCGCACTGGCAGCAGATAAAGTTACAAGCGGAGATTCTTTATATCTATAAGCAACTCCCACTCCAATACCTGCTCCTGTAAGTCCCTTCGCCAAAGAAGCAAAAGCTACAACAATTCCACCAATTCTTCCAGGAATTAAATTTCCTACCTGCTGCATAATTGTTCCAATAATCAATGTTGCAAATAGACCTAATGCCATTCCTGACAAACCGTCTATAAAAATATGGCTTAAAAGTTCTTTTATCTTTTTCATAAAATCATCCTTTCGTTTATCATATGCACAAAATCATTACCTTTGGGCAACGAAAAGAGCATCGTAGAGAATGTTGCGAAATTTCAATGAAATATATAGTTGAATTATTTCAGCAATGCCAATATATTGTATAAGAGATTTCTTTTTCAACATACATATTTTTTATATACTTATGCATTTGGCTGCTCTATAATCAAATACTGCTTTCGCTTTAACTGTTCTTCAATACGGTTTAAAATTTCCTCGCTATCTGCCTCCACCGTATGGGTATGAACGCCTCCTGTCAACTGTGACAATAATGTAGTTTTCTTTTTATTTAGCTGCTCTATAAATTCTTTGACTTCCATACGATTTGACACAATCAAATCAGCTGTAATAAAGCCATACACTCCATGTTCTACAATAACATTAAGCACTCTTCCTCCGCAATCTACAAAAATATTAAGTTCATCCTCCACCTCATTCTCATTATGACAAACTGTAAATGTTCTTTGTAATCTTCTTCTTTTTTCTTGAAGTAAATATCCTCTCGCCGTAGCCAATAAATTATTATTTTCTTTTGCCCTTAATAGAGCAATATCTTGTACAATAATTTGACGACTTACTCCTAATTCTTTTGCCAAAGCAGTTCCTGTTATTGGTATATCTGAATTTTCTAGCATTTGCAAGATTTTTTCTCTTCTACTTTTTCCGTCCATATTTTTCACTTTTCTCTCGCTCCTTTTGAAATTTTTCTAGCATTTGTTTAATTTCTTCCATCTCTATATCTGTAGCTGTAATCATTTTTGCCGTTTCTTGCAACCTTTGACTAATCTGATCGTATAATTCCGTCTCCTCCAATCCCTTCTTATAACGAAGCTGATGCTCTAAACTCGCCCAAAAATCCATTCCTATTGTTCTGATCTGCACTTCTGCGCGCATTAAAGTTTTTCCCTCCGAAAAAAATACTGGTATCTCTACAATCATATGATAGCTTCGATAACCATTTTCTTTAGGATGTTCAATATAATCTTTTACTTTAATAAGCTTAATATCATCTTGACTTGCAAGTAAATCTGCTACATGGTAAATATCTTCCAAAAACGGGCATACGACTCGAATTCCAGCAACATCATTTAAATGCTCCCTTATATTATCCGTTGTCACCTCATATCCAAGTTTAGTTAGTTTCTGATAAATGCTTTCTGGGCTTTTTATTCTGCTTTTTATCGACGCAATTGGATTTCTTCTATGTTCGATAGAAAATTCATCATCTAAAACTTCCAGTTTTGTCTTAATTTCTCGAATCGTAGAGCGATACATCATCATTAAAGACATAAATTTTTTAGAATTGGAAAAAAAATCTTCTATCATTTCACTATTTAAATTATTCTGTTCCACTCTTTTCCTCCTCATATTACCAAAATTTTCTCTTCCTTCATATTTTGCACTTAATAGACTGTCAATACAGCTGAATATACTTTTTAGTATAGCGAAGTCAATTATTCTAGTCAATATTTTTCCCTGGAAAAAGAAATTTCTCATCCTCTTAAATTGCATTGCCAACATATTAATGTTAAAATAAATATACATTATCGTGCAAAACACGCCCGCCTGTAAGAACATGATATGCCGCATGTCTAAATGGGCATATATTATAGTGTAAAGCACAAAACGAAAATAAAGCAAAGGGGTGACTATATGGACCAAATTTTACAGATGATTTTAGAAATTGTCCGTGAACAGCAAAGAGATGCCGCTGATTTAAAAGATACTATGACAAAAGCAGAAGTTGTAGAATTAACAATGTCCATGATGGAACAACAAGGTATCGACGAATATCACGAGGACTTAGAGGCAGATATTTATAATCGAATTCAGTATCTAGCACCTAGACTCTTTCAACATGAGGAACAACCAGAGGAACCTGAAATACATATGGAAAAGTTTTCTTATCGGATGAGACCAACTGAGGAAGCCATTCTCAATAATGAGAATTTAAATTTAGACTATATGATTGGAAATGAATTGCAGGGATTATCTTCCCCTATTACAACCGATACAACCACTCTAGACTATGAACAAGCTTATCCTCATGAAAATCCAGTTTCATTTTCTGAATCCTCTGAATCGTCCTCACTGAATTCATCTGACTCTACCACTCCTGTTTTGGATTCCGAATCCATATCAGAACAAATTTCCGCCATGAATCCTCAGCTTAGTGAGACATTTCAAGATGTATTTGGACAAGACGTTTTAAATCAATCAACTATTGATGAGGAAAGTTTGAATCAATTAGTGATGGCAAAATATATGGAGCTGGCAAATTCTAATTCGGATAACCTCCAAATTGACAGTGCAAGTCTCGCATCTTTAGTTATGCAAGCACTCCAAAATACACCTACTGAATCAGAAGTAACAGCTAAAAATATGATGGAGGATAACGAAGAGGTGGATAATTTACTAAAAGAAATCTGGGAAAGTGAAGCAACCAAAGAGGAAGCTAAGCCTTCTACAAATATAGTGCCAGAACAAAATCTATCTTCTCGTGAGGATTCTTTCCAACCCCAGAACATAAAAACAAAAGAGTTAGAAAGTACCCCTAATCAGACAGCCCGAAATGACCATTCGCCTGCAGAGTATGAGATAAAAGATAATCCGACAAATACTGTCAAAGCAGAGCCACTTTCCGAGTTAACACCAGGCAAAGAAACTCTAAATATTATTAAAAAACAAAATACCGTACTTCATCATGGCATAGAAGAGAACTCTATCCTATCTGGTTTTTATAATACCAAAACATATATGGCTGCTTTTACTGATTATCTTGAATCACTCCAAACAAATCAAGCTGTTCTCACAGGATTTTCTTCTATTGACCGTATTTTAGAGACTGGTCTTCATAAAGGGACTTATCTAGTAAATTCAGATTGTATTGACATTTCCTCTTTTTGTCTACAATTAGCTGACCAAATAGCAAAATCTGGATTTCCTATCTGTTATTTGCTTCTTCATCATTCTAGATATGAATGTATGGCAAAAAGTCTTTCTCGCCTAACCTACGAGCTTCGAGGGAAAGAAAAAGCAATACCTTTATCCTCCCTTTATAAGAAACAAGAAAAGGAAAAATTTTCCTCCCTTCGCACTGAATTACAGTACTATGAAGAAAATATCGCCTCCAATCTTTATTTTATTGAAAGCAATTGGAAAGATATGAATACTCTCCTTTCTGATATCAAAATTTTAGTTCAAAATTTTGAGCAAAATATAGGACAAAAGCCCGTTTTCTTATTGGATAACCTTTCCCTATGCAAAGCACACGAAGACATAATTTTAAAATTAGAAAATTTATGCTCAGATTTAGGGATTATTTTAATTACATCTATAAATTATCCAGCTCCTAATATTCAGGATAGTAATTTCTCTTGTCTTAGTATTGAACTGACAGATCTTCCAGAGCAAGATTCCTTTACAAAACGAGAGATTATCTTAGAAGCTGGAAATTCTCTTTTATTAGACATCAGTTTTGTAGATGGAACTTCCAAACTGAAAAAAAGATGTCAACTTTTTCATATACCTAAATTTTATTATTTTGAATCGAGATAGAATCATAAGTCTTTTTTCAAACTATCTCCATTCTTTCTATAAACTAATAAAAAATACATGATGATATTAAAAATATTTTAAAAACAAAGAGCTATCTGAATAGATTCATGAAGAAATTTATCAATCTATCCAAGATAGCTCTGTATTTATGTTCATCAAAAATCTGTATTTTTTAGACAATAGAGAATAAAAAAGCACCACTTCCAGAGTCTTAGTTCTTAGAAATGATGCTTTATGCGCCTTCAGGGGCTCGAACCCTGGACACCCTGATTAAGAGTCAGGTGCTCTACCAACTGAGCTAAAAGCGCTTAGTCTTAATGTACTCATCTCGACTACAAAAGCTATTATATAACTATAAAATAAAAAAGTCAAGCATAATTTTTAAATTTTTTCAAAATTTTTAAAAAATGTAATAATTCATCCATTTCATATCGTTTTTCTCTTGAAAACTTTCTTGTTATTGAAAATTTCTCTTGTAGTTTTATCTCATAAGTTATATTATATGTATATATTTATTTTTATTTTCAAAATAGATAGTACTGTTTTTGCTTAAATATTCTATTTTGGGAAATACTAAAAATAAAATTTACGCAAAATATTTTTCATTTCAGTTTGAAGGAGTATACAGAATGCCAAAAAATCAAAATAATTCACCAAATCAAAATCCATATCGACAAATGGCCTTCTATATTATCGGAGTTATCTTTATAGCTTGTATTATATTTCGTCTCATTTTTCATTGGAATACAACAAGCAAAGTGATACATAAGTTTTTTACAACTGTATCTCCATTTTTTATAGGAGGATTAATTGCATATATGGTTAATCCACTATGCAATTATTTTAATAATCATATCTTTCCAGAAGTATTAAAAATTTCGAATAAAAAAGCAAACAAACTGCTCTCTATTTTATCGGCATATTTTATTGTACTGGGATTAGTCATTGTTGGATTAATTTATATTATCCCTCAATTAATTTCTAGTTTACTTGAATTAACAGATACAATTCCTGTCACTGTTTTAAATGTATCTATCTGGCTTACAAAAATGACAAATACTATGCCATTTCTAAGTCACGATATGATTAGTAAATTTACGAACAATATTTTTCCTAATCTATTATCAAAGGCTACAGAATTAATCTCCACTATGATTCCTCTGCTTTATAGCGCCTCTGTATCGGCCATTCGATGGATTATCAACTTGATTATTTCTATCGTAATTTCGATTTATGTTTTATCTGATAAACATCTTTTATCTACTTGTGGAAAGAAAATTTTATTTTCTTTTTTTCCTGAAAAGAGATGTCTCTTTGTTTTATCTACATTACATGAATGTAATAATATTTTTTCTAATTTTATTATTGGAAAATTAATTGACTCTCTTATTATTGGAATTTTATGTTTTATTAGCATGAGCTTATTACAACTACCTTACGCCATGCTTATTAGCGTTATTGTCGGCATTACAAATATGATTCCTTATTTTGGACCATTTATCGGAGCTGTTCCAGGTGCTTTACTCTTAACCTTATTGAATCTTAAAAGCGGTATTATTTTCATCGTATTAGTATTCATTCTTCAACAGTTTGACGGATTAATTCTCGGTCCAAAAATTCTTGGAAATAGTACTGGCGTACGCCCTCTTGGAATTTTATTTGCTATCACAGTCGGTGGAGCCTATGCCGGTGTTTTAGGCATGTTTCTGGGTGTTCCTATTTTTGCTGTTATACAGTATCTTATGTCAATGTTTATTAACCGCCAGCTAGAATCAAAGCAAATCGTTGTATTTAATGAAGCGGAAGAGGAACCAGAAAATGAAAATCCAGCTTCAGAAAAATTAAAACATGTAAGCACATTAATCACTGAAAAAATTGCAGATGGAGTTCGAATTGTTCGTGAAAAGACAGAAGTAAAAAATAAAAAATCTACTTCTAATATAGAGCACATTAATAAAAATAAAGAAATGGACTCTAATAATGATTGTACTCATAATCCAAATACGAATTCTAAACCTAATTAAGATAAATGAAATATTAAAAGGGATTACTATAAAACTTTTATTTTATAATAATCCCTTTTAAATTTCGTTCTTATAAATTATCCTTCTACTTCACTCATAAGAATATAGCAGCCTGCATTATACAACTGAACAATAATCAAATCTATTTTACCATCTGCTCTAATTCATCAAAATCTCGATATCCGACGTTTCTAGCTGCTTCCTCTCCGTTTTTAAATAAGATAACTGTTGGAATACTCATAATACCATATTTTAAAGCCAAATTTCCATTTTCATCAACATTCACCTTTCCAACCTTTATCTTACCTTCGTAGGCCTGCGCCAATCTTTCAATATTAGGAGACATCATTTTACATGGCCCACACCAGTCAGCATAAAAATCAACTAAAACTGGTATATTTGATCCAAGCACTTCTTGTTCAAATGTTTTCTCATTAAATTTATATTCCATTTTATTTTCCTCCTTTTTATCTTAGTGAACTATTCAACTACTCTTTCTCTAATTCACTATATCTATTATATCATTGTATTTTTAACTTTTTCTAATCATATCATAATTTATTATCTGGTGCAAGCTAGCACTTAACTGTAATATAAAATTAGAATACCTAAAAATTAAATTTCTTTTTTTATTTTTTCCCTATCGCAACTTTTTATTCAGACAGCGTTTTACCTCCTCTAGCGCCGAGACAAAACATAAAACTTTGCGGTTAAATTTTTTATTTTGATAACAAAACCACATCATTTTTTTACATAAAAATTTTGGACATCCCATGGCATGACAAACTTTCTGTTTTTTTATTTATATGCATAGTCCCCATGTCTATGACCTTATTATATTTTCCTAAACACTCTATTCCTCAAAAACTGTCTTTACTTTTTCTTTCTCTCTTCCCAATACCATTCTACAAATTGGCTTTCCCTCCGCAACAAATTTTGTCTCGTACTCTGTCATAATATTTCCTTCAATATAAAGGCTATGATGTAAATCATACGTATAATTTATTTTATTCCAATTTGCAATATCCGCCTGTTCCAAAGAAAAATCAAATAACTCTTTATTGTCCGTCTTAAAAATAATGATTCCATTTGATTTTAAAATTGTATTATAGCGAGTTAAAAATTCCTTGGATGTCAATCTTCTCTTAGCATGACGTTCCTTTGGCCAAGGGTCTGAAAAATTTAGATAAATCTGGTCTATCTCTCCCTCAGCAAATACATTCTCAATATATTCCGCATCCATGCGAATAAAGCATAGATTTGGAAGAGGTTCTTCCTCCATTTTTTGTAGAGCACGAACTAAAACACTAGAATATTTCTCAATTCCAATATAATTGATTTTGGGATTTTGACGAGCCAATTCCATAATAAATTGTCCCTTTCCCATACCAATCTCAATTTGAATCGGATTTTCATTTTCAAAAATCTCGTTCCATCTTCCTCTTTTTTGTTCAATATCTTTCATGACAAAATCATTTGCCTTAATTTTCTCTCTAGAACCTTTTACATTACGCAATCTCATATTCTTTCTCCTCTACACTTAAGAATTTTTACTTCTCATTCATAATCTTTTAAATCCTTTTCTTAAAAACTACCCCCACTATTTATACTGCATCTAAAAGTGGGGGTTCCTTATTTTGACTAGCTTGTAATTTACATTAAATATAGATAAACACAAGATAAACTAATGTGAAACATAATCCTATACATGCCATTAAGAGTCCCAAAGAAACACTTCTCATAATCAAGCTATTGTTTTCACGCCACTTCTCTCTTTTAGCTGCAAAGATAGGGATGAAGTCTTTTTTAATTGGATGCTTTCTAAATATTACTCTATTAAGCACCTTCGCAATCTCATTAAAAACAGAACCAAAGAAATAAGTTGTCTGTGTTCCAATCATCGGCGGAAGTTTCTTTTCATTATCACAATAGATTGTCTTTCTCATAAAGACAATAATACTGTCTACAAACCGATCTAATATACGACAAATGAATGCTAATACCGTAGGTAAAATAATATAAAATACCGGTCTATAGAAAATACCCTCTAGCGAGATCCAATCTGGCCATATTTTCTGATAATAAGTTCCACCATTTTTTCTCTTACGCATAAAGCATATACGAATAAAACCAAAGTACACAATTAATCCAATTATAATGGAAATTACTGCTCCTTTTAAATTCTCAAGAGAAAAATATGCAATTACCTCCGTCTCAAATCCTACTCCGCTAATAAATCCATCTCCTACTCTAGCTATTCTGTTCATAAAAACAGTCGGTAAAATACCAAAAATAGGCAATAAAATCCCACATACTCCGAGTATAATATTTGTTATCTGAGATACATGACAGCTTTTTTCTCTCTTTTTACTCACACTATCCTCAAAAAAGATTGCGATGTATAATTTTAACATATAAGCTAATGTTAATCCACCACTAATCAAGAAAATCCATTCTATTATTTTAAACAAACCAACAGAATCTGGAGCTATTGTACCCATCATACGAGTACATTGTACAATACTCTCATGTAATAATGTCTTGCTAATATATCCATTCCATAATGGAATTCCACTAATTCCAAGCATCGCCATCAAGAAAGCAAAATTTAATACTTTCTTTCCTTTTCCGATACCCCTTATATTATTTAACTCAAGATTCGTTGTACTCATACAAATCACAGCTGCAATGATAAATAAGATTAATTTTAACAAAGTATGATTCACCATATGAAGCATCGTTCCCCATATGGCCAAGCTTCCCTTTTCCTGCAAAATACTAATCATTCCAATTCCAACAATAATAAATCCAATCTGCGACATGGAAGAACAAGCTAAAATAATTTTTAAGTTCATGGAAAAGACAGCTATAAATGCTCCTACTGCCATCGTGAGAACTCCTGCACTAAGAGTAACCATTCCCCATCCTGTATCCCAAGATAGAATATAACTATTAATAATAATCAATCCAAAAATACCTGTCTTCGTTAAAATTGAGGATAATAAAATTGTCGCAGGTGCTGGTGACTGTAAATAAGAAGAAGGCATCCAAATATGGAATAGAAACACACCGCATTTTGTTCCAAATCCACAGAGCAATAATGCAGCAGAAATATAAAGCATTTTCTTATCCGAAATCACCGAACATACTTCTAATAGCTGAGAAAATTCGAGTGTTCCAGTTATATGATAGAGCAAAAATACTCCCATTAGCATAACCATACCACTTGCAATCGCAAATGCCATATAAAGATTAGAGGCATCGATAGACTCCTTTCTCTCATCATAGACAACCCAAAAATAAACGGCCACTGACATCATCTCAAAGAATATAAATGTAGTAAATAAATCTCCTGAGTAAAATATTCCCATTGTCGCTCCTAAAATAAAGAGCATTGTTTTATAAAACAAAGTTTTCCTCTTATCATTTTTAAAATATTCTCTAGAAAAGATTGCCACGATAAGCCATACTCCCGCTGTCAAAACTCCATATAGTAATTGAAAACCAGAAGTCTGAAAAGAAAGTCCCTGTCCACATAAATTTCTAAGCTTCCATCCATCCATTCCAGTGGAATAGCTAATAAAAAATAAATAGACTGACATTAAAAACTCTATTATTATAACTGCCATAGAGATAACCCATGCATTTTTTCCTGATCTATGAATTATGGATTCTCCCCACACAATTGCCGCACCTATAATAGGAAGCAAAATCATCAATATCATTATCATAAACTCTACCTCCCTCTCTATAATCCCACTACATTAAAAATAAAATCAATAAGTGGCTGAGCGTAAATCCCGAGTGCAAACATAGCGATAACTAATAAAACAAACGGGAGCTTCATGCAAATTCCTGGATCACAATTGTCACTGGATTCTCCTTCTTTTTGCGGAACAAAAATGGCTCTTATTGCAAAACTAAGCATATATATTGCCGTCAAAAATGCAGAAAACGCAAGTACAAAAACTCCAACTTTTGGAAAAATTGCTGTCGTCTCGAAAGCAGCTTTTGCCAGATACCATTTACTTATAAAAACTGGAAGTAATGGAACACCAATTAATGAAAAAGCTGACACGGTAAATACGAAAAATGTCACTGGCATTCTCTTTGCCAATCCATTTATCTCAAAAATATAATCTTTCTTTGCCTTATGCATAATAGCACCTGCTGCAAAAAACGCTTCAATCTTTGTAAACGCATGAAATACCATATGAAGCAGCGCTCCACAAAGCCCCAGCGGTGTCATAATCGCAACACCAAATAAAATATAAGATAGATTACTGATTGTGGAGTAAGCTAATCTTCTCTTAATATGTCTCTCCTTTAATGCCATAGACGAACCATATAAAATCGTTATTAATGTAAGTGCCATTACTGTATACTGTGCCCAGCTTCCTCGGAGAAAATCCACGCCATAACAATAATAGGTAAGACGGATAATTGCAAACGCTCCCGCCTTTACGACAGCTACTGCGTGAAGTAACGCTGTAACTGGTGTCGGAGCAACAGACGCCGTTGGAAGCCATCCAGAAAATGGAAACATGGCAGCTTTAACACCAAATCCACAAAATGCAAGAACATAGATGAAATATAATATATTTTCATTACCATTAAATGATGATAATAATCCTCCAAACTGAAAATCTGTAGTCCCCGCATAAGTCATAAGGAAAATAAGCCCAATAAATGCAAACGCCGCTCCGCCTAAAGAATAGTATAAATATTTTCTACTTGCGCGGATTGCATCGCGGGTTAATGTAATCATGACAAGAGGAACTGTGACAAGTGTCAATAGCTCATAAAAGAAATATAACGTTAATAAATTACCAGCAAAAGCAATTCCAGCTGTCACCCCATAAGTCATTGTATAAAACATAAAAAATACATTTACATATTTTTCATGCTCCATATACTCAAATCCATATAACGTTGCTAAAGGCCATAAAGTTGAAATAATTCCTGCAAAAACACAAGAAAGTCCATCTATTTTTAAGACAACTGCCAAATTACCTGTAAACTTAAATAGAGTAATAGCTTCCTCTGGCCGATTTAATAAAAGCATATAAATAATAATGGTATTCACTAATACAAGCATAAATGTATAAATCTGTCTCGCCATTTTGTTTTCTCTCAAAGGCTTTGCCAATAAAACAATCGACCCTATAAAGGGCAGTAGTACAGACAATAATATAAAATATGAATTCATCCTTCTACCTCCCTTTCTCTACATTACCGCAGCCGCAATAGACTGCATAAATATAATTAATATATTTGGAAAAATTCCAAGTAAAACTGTAGCTAATGTAAAAATGGCAATCGGAATCATCATTTTATAGGATGCATCCTTTCTCTCCACCTTCCTTACCTGCTCGCCAGGATAAAATCCCTTCATCGCAATCGGAAGCAAATATCCCGCCGTCAATAATGCACTAATCAATAAAATACAAGGTCCAATGACAGAAAATCCTTTTATTCCACTATCTAACGCCCCAATCGCCAAGTACCACTTACTCGTAAATCCAGTAGTCGGAGGGATACCAGTAAGCCCCAGAGAAACAAGCAGATAACAGCTTATCGTAAAAGGCATTTTCTTTCCAATAGCCTCAAACTGATCAACCTTTTCTAATCCATACTCGAAAATAATTGCACCTGCTACAAGGAAAAGTGCATTTTTGATAAAGGAGTGAAAAATAATATGAAGCAACGCTCCCACTAATCCATTCTCCGTCATCACTGCAATACCAAATAAAATATAGGAAACTTGACTGACAGTTGAGTATGCAAGTCTCTTTTTAAATACATTTTCCTTATAAGCCATCATAGACCCCATCAAAACAGTAATCAAAGTAAGTGTCATAAATACCGTCTGTACCCACGTACCTTGAAGAAAATTTGTTCCAAATACAAAAAATACAACTCTTATAATGGCAAATACACCTGATTTTGTAATAATACCAGATAAAACCGCACTGGCTGGTGCTGGTGCCTCTGGATGCGCCGTTGGAAGCCACGCGTGAAGTGGAAACATACCTGCCTTAGCTCCAAACCCAATTATCATAAGCATTGCCGCTAACATAAGAAGTCCTGTTCTCGTCTGATTTTGTAAAAAACCACCCGCCGCGAAGGTTAAATCTTTCTCATAGTAGAATAAAATAAAAATACCAATTAATGATATAAACGCCCCCGCAAAGGAGTAAAATAAATATTTTAAGCCTGCCATAATTGCCTTTCGGTCTTGATTATGCAAAACAAGAGGAAAGGAAGAGACAGTAATAAGTTCATAAAAGACATACATTGTCACTAAATTACCTGCAAAGTATAATCCAAAGAGAACTCCAAACACAATAATATAAAAACTAATAAATCTTTTCTTATGTTCCATATGCTCGATATATTTTGTCATATAAATTCCGACTAAAATCCATACAATAGTAATCAAACCTGCAAATAACTTAGATACAGAGTCAATATGAAAATATATCGTGATATCCTCCACAAGAGAAAATGCTTTCAAACTTACTTCATTTTTTCCCAATAAAAATAGCATAACTGCCCCATTTATTACTAAAACAGTGAGCATATAGATGTCCATTTTCTTTAAATCCCTCACAGGAAGCATCAAAAGGATTAATCCTGCAAGTACTGGAAATAAAATTGGAAAAATTATACTGATTGTACCATTCATCTCGACCCTCCTTAAGCAAACATAGCAAGACCACTGCGAATTAATTCCACAACATAATCCGAACACATACCTAGAGCAAAATTAAGAATTACAAAGCATAGTACCACAAATTTATATCGATATCTTCCTCCTGTGGGAACTTCTCGTTTATCTTCTGCAACTGTGTAAGTACGAAGGACAAATCTCAAAAAATATACCGCATTCAATATAGTACTAATCGCCAACGCAATCAATGTCGGTAACATTTTATGTGCTGTCGACAAAGATGCCGTGGAAAACAAAAGCTTTGATACAAATCCTGCCAAAGTAGGGATACCTACCATAGATAGAGATGCAATGGCAAATGCAAAACCTGATACTTTATCGCGATATCCAGCACCCTTAAAATCAAAATATTCTTGACTCTTTCCTGATGCATCTGCAAGTCCCGTTGCAGAAATAAAGAGCATAGATTTTGTAGCAGAATGAGTGAGAATATGGAAAATAGCCGCAATCATTCCAGCCTCTGTTCCAAGCCCCATTCCCATATAAATATATCCAATCTGTGCGACAGAGGAGTAAGCAATCATTCTTCTTACATCGGTCTGCTTAATTGCATTAATAGAACCCATAATCATTCCGATAATACCAAATGTAAATAGAACATTTAATACCTTACTCGATGTGATATACTCAATTCCGATTACACGATAAAAAATCTTAATCAAAAGGAAAATATATCCCTTAGATACTAAACTAGACAATATTGCACTCGAAGTTGCTGTAGAATATCCATACGCAGATGGAAGCCATGAGTGAAATGGATATAAAGCAGACTTAATCGCAAGACCGACAGAAATCAAACCAATAATAACTAATAATGGCACTGTATATTGCCCATGTTCAAAAATACTCTGCACAGATTGCTTGATATCTGACATTAATAGATGACCAGTCAAATCGTATAACATGGAAATTCCAATCAAAAATAGACCCGAACCGAGTAAACTCATAATCATATATTTTGTCGCTGCCAATGTCGTTCTACCTACATTTCGAATCATAATAAGACCACAGGCAGAAATTGTGTTAATCTCGATAAATACATAGGCAGTAAATAAGTCATTTGTATAAATAAGTGCCAATAAAGAACTTAAAAGTAAATCTATCATAATAAAGTAGAGGTTCATCTTACTCTCCTCTACATCCTCAATGATATGATCCATTCCTCCAACAATACATAAAAACATAATAAGAGAAAAGAAGGTCGCCATCAAGGCCTCAAGCACACCAGCTCGAATCTCATTTCCCCAAGGAGCGCTAAAATGTCCCATCCAAAAAACAAAACTCTCATTTTCCTTTATAAGATATGTTAGTAGGATAATAGAAGTTATAAATACAAATGTGATAACACCTAATGTAAGTCTTCTCGCCTTTTTTCCATCTAATATAGAAGAAATTATTCCTGAGAACATAGATAAGATAATACAGGCAAAGGGAATATTTTGTATAAAATTAATATCATGCATTACTCAATTCCCCTTCCTTTTTTAGCGTACATCGCAATCTCATCGATATCCAAGGAATGATATCTTCTATATAGGCGAATTGTCAGTGATAACATGAGGGCAGTAACACTGACAGAAACTACAATTCCAGTAAGTACAAGACCACTTGGAACTGGGTTAATATAAGCATCTACGCTCTGCACTCCATTTACTACAATTGGCGCCTTTCTTCCCTCAATATATCCCTTTGCCGCCAAGAATAAGTATACAGCGGTATCCATAATATTTAGCCCGATAATTTTTTTTATCATATTTCTGTGAAGTAATAGCGTTGTAAATCCAATTCCAAATAAAATAACCGCTGCTACTTCGTTATAGTGATTTAATAAATAATCTCCCATTTTAAAATCCTCCTTTTCTAAAGAGAACATAAAAGGTGTACATTGTACAAGCTACGACCATTCCTACACAGATATTTAATGGCAAAATAAGTCCACTGCTTATAATAGCTCCTGCTTTTCCGAGTGGAATATGACTCTCAATATGGTTTGCTCCTGTAAAGAAGGAATAGCTCTTTGCCAAACAATAAAATGTCAATGCACAAAATGTAACCGTCTTAAACGTCTTCTGTGTAAAAAATCTCTCTGTCTTTTTAAAACCAAAAGCATTCAAGTAGAGAATTAAACCAGCGCCGATTACTGCTCCGCCTGAAAATCCTCCTCCTGGCGATAAATGTCCATTTAGTATAATATAAATTCCAAAAATCATCAAAAACGGAACGAGAAAAAATGCAACTTTTTGTAAAATTAAGTCGTTTTTAGGCTCATATAGACGGTCATTCATCTCCGCCTCTATCTTTGCTTTCTCTGCTTTACTATTATTTTTTGCATCATCTACATCAATTCGAAGTAAAATTAAAACACAACAAGCTGCAATAAACAATACATTTGACTCTCCAAATGTATCAAATGCACGGTAATCTAAAATCATACCTGTTACAATATTGACTGCTCCTGTCTCTTGAAGTCCATCTTCAATATAGCGCTGTACTACCTCGTTGCTCGCAGGATTTTGTGCATCTCCAATCGATGGAAGATAAAATACTGTCATAAGCAACATTGCAATTAATACAACACAAATCACAAGAGACAAAACTCTATAGAGACGATTATACCACCGAAACTCCTTTTTATCTTTTAATAAGGTATGGTCAATCATCGGATCCTTCTTGCGAAACTCTCTCTTTGGAACAGACTGAAAAGAATCTTGTTTTTCTTCCTTCATCTCCACATTTCCAAGAAATGAATCAAGTTCTCCATTCATCCACTGATGAAAGCGATATCGTTTTGTATTTTTATAATCTTTATTGATCTTGCTCATCTTTTTCTTCCTCCACAATCGCTCTAATTTTCTTCAATGTTACAAAAAATAGTACACTAGTAACACCAGCACCTACTGCTGCCTCTGTGATTGCTAAATCAGGGGACTCAAGCAAAATCCATATAATCGACATAATCAAACTATATGCCATAAAAATAATAATGGAAGTCAATAAATTCTTTGTAAAGCTTACAGAAATTGCACATACAATCAAAAAAACAAGAAGAATCCATTGTAGTACTGTCATTTTTGCTTCACCTCACAATCCTCTTCTAACTTTTCATTTGTTGTGACTTCCAGACGACTAATCAAATGACTAGATACTGGACTCGCTAACCACAAAAAGAAAATTATAAATCCTAATTTTAAGGTTGCAAAAGAAAATCCTGATATAATCATTAATCCGACAAATACAATTAAAATGCCAAGTGTATCTCCCATCGCTGCAGCATGCATTCTATTTAAAACATAGTTGAAGTGATATACACCATAAATTCCTATTCCTAAAATAAGAATTCCAGCTAATATACATAGAGCTGCAATAATAAATTTACTCCATCCTAGAATCTGTATCATGTTTTTCCTCCTTCAACTGTTTTTGCTTTTTCTCATTGTATACACCCATATATACCTTTGTTAATACGATAACTGCCAAGAAACTAATCATCGCATAAATAAGACATACATCCAATAAATAACTCTCATTCATATACATTGACAAAATTGCAATAATAATAATTGTCATAGTACCTATCATATTAATGGCGACAATACGATCTGCAATCTTTGGACCAATCACAGCTCTTATAAAGCATAGGAAAATAAAAATACATAATATAAATATAGTACCAATAAACAAAAATTGATACGCATTTTCCAGCATACTTCTCTCCTCCTTTCCCTTATTCCGCCTCTAATCTTTCTAATAATTTTACAAAAATAGAATGATCTAAGTCTTCCGCTAAATCTTTATCAAGACAATGCACCGTATACTCATCGCCCTCTAATGTGACAGTAATTGTTCCTGGCGTCAACGTAATAGCGTTTGCTAATAATACTTTAGCTAAATTCGTCTTTAGGTGTACATGAATCGTTACAACCTGTGGCTCAACTTCCATTTTTTCAGATAAAATCAAATGAATAACATGAATATTCGCCTTAATAATCTCATTTAATAAGCTAAGTACATAATAAATTGCCAATGGCAGTTTCTTAATCATTCTAATTTCTTTTTGCACACTATAATCCATAAATTTACATATAAATGCAAAAATTGCTGTTGAGATAATAAGTCCTATTATAATGATTTCTAAAGTAATTTTAGCATTTAAAATAATCCATAAAATAAAAAATGCGAGAAACATCGCTTTTCCCTCCCTTCTCTCCATTGTATATATTATATTAAAATTTCTTTCTATTTTATAGTTATATTGTTTATATTTTGTATTTTTAACAGTTCTTTTTCATTTTTGCCTATCAAATTGCATTATATCATTTTTAAGTAATAATGAAAAGTTTTTTGAAAGGTTTTTGAAAGTTTTTTTTACTGTTTTTGGGTATTCACAAGCCACCAAAAATATTGTATACTGTAACAGATAACAGAAAAATTTAACATATAAACAATATAGATTTATATACGAGGAGATAAAAATGAAACGATTAATAGCTACTTTTCTTGTATTACTTTTATTAGCTATCACTGTGACACCTTCACTTTCCTATGCAAAAAAAAGTGAAAAAGCTACGACTAAGACAGAAAAAGAAACATCATCAGAAAAATCCTCTGATGAAAAAAATATAGATACCGAAGAAAAATCTGATGAAACCAAAAAAACCACGGAAGAAGCTGCAGATGATACAACAGCCTCTGAGGAAGAGACTAGTACAGATAAAGAAACCACTACAGAAGAAGAAACTACTACAGAAGAAGCCACCACAGAGGAGAAGCTAAAATCCACAACTTCTCCTACTCATACTATTATAACAGATGATTCTATCAAATCTCCAAGCATAAATTCTTCTGCTGCTATTGTAATGGAGGCAAAGACAGGTGCTATTTTATATGAAAAAAACTCTAATGAAAAGCATTATCCTGCCAGTATCACAAAAATTTTAACAACCTTAGTTGCTCTAGAAAATGCCGATTTAGATGATAATATTAAATTTACCAAAAAAGTTCTAGATGCTGTCGAGCAAGATAGTTCCCGTATCGGTGTAGAACCTAAAGAGGTAATTTCTTTAGAAAACTGTCTCTACGCAGTTATGCTTGCTTCTGCTAATGATGTATCAGCAGGTGTGGCAGATAATATCGGAGGTAGCGTAAAAAAATTTGCCAAAATGATGAACAAAAAAGCAGAAGAACTCGGATGTGAAAATTCTAATTTTGTAAATCCTCATGGCCTTCACAACAAAAAACATTATACAACAGCATATGATATGGCTTTAATCACTCAGGCCGCTATCCAAAATGAAGATTTTTGTAAAATTTCTTCTACATTGACTCATATTATTCCAAAAACAAAGAAAACCGTAGAAAAGCGCTATTTATATAATCACCATAAGATGCTGCAAGATACAGAATACCATTATGACGGAATTGAATATGGTAAAACCGGATATACAACTAAGGCAGGTAATACTTTAGTATCTGTGGCAAAAAAAGGAGATTTAGAGCTTATCTGTGTCGTTCTGGAAGCAGAAGGCTATCAAAATGCTTATAAAGATACAAAAAAATTATTTAACTACGGTTTTAAAAATTATCATATTCTTACTCCGCTAGAAGACTTTCCTCTAAGCGAAAAATTAGTACATACAAAGTACTTTGAAAGTGTATCTACCGATGAGATGAAAAAATTAGAACCAAGTATAGATATGGATTATCAAGTCGTCTTACCTCAATCTGTCGATACGGAGGATTTATCTTATAAATTTTATATTTCTCCTAATGATGAAACGGGTCTGCTTGGAAATCTAGATATTTTAAATGGAGAAGAAAAATTAACTACACTTCCTATTTCTTACGAGCCTCCTCTAGATAAGATTGAAATAGAACGTCAACCTGAGATTATTCATGTTACTAATGACGATTCTACACCTGTTCGAATTATAAAAAGGGCTTTGGCCCATAGAAATCTACTGGCATTTTTAATTGTATCTTGTATTTTAGTTTTTATTATGGTTATAGGTGTTCACAGCATTCTTGGAAGTCAAAAGCGTAAAAAAAGAAAATTAAAAAAATAAATAAATAAGGATATCGTATTAAATATATATTTTTATTAATACGATATCCTTTTACTCTATTCTAATTTCGTTTGACATATGTTATGAAATAGCGCAAGCTGTTTTTCCCTACAGTGCATAGCATAAGAAGATAATTTTATGGAACTAAAATTTTTATTTGCTTTGGTAAAATTGATACTTCAATTGGAAGACCTTCCTTCAATAGCTCTCCATCATAATCAATTGCAACCTGTTCTGTATCTTCAACCATAGATACCTTTAAGTGCTTTGTCTGGAAATATTGTACAGCTGGATGATTCACATAATCTCCTTGCATTAACTTAAACACTAGATTAGAAACCTCTAAAAATTCTAATTTTCTCAAAACTACGACATCAAGCACTCCATCTGATACAGATGCGTGAGGTGCAGCATCTTTATATCCGCCAACACTATTAGAATTCATCACAAGAAAAAGCATAATATTTTCTTCCTGAGTATATTCCTCTGACTCAAATTTTAGAGTAAGTGTATTAAAAATTTGATTTGGTAAATCTTTGGCACCTTCTATATAATATGCAAATTTTCCCATAACTGCTTTTTTATCCTTTGGCACCTTATAGGCGACATCTGTCAAAATTCCTCCTGCAATTACATTAATAAAATACTCATTATTTACTTTACCTACATCTACCTCTTGATATTTAAAATTCTTTATCATATCACAAAATGCCTTTGGAGTCTGTGGTAATCCCATAGAGCTTGCAAAATCATTTACAGTTCCCGCTGAGATAATTGCAAGTGGAATTTTAGATTCGCTCATAACCAATCCGTTAATTACTTCATTTAATGTCCCATCGCCTCCCACAGATACGACAAAATCATATTCTCCCTCTTTTAGCTGTGCCGCTCTATTTTTAGCGTCATCTTGTTTTTCTGTATAAAATACATCAATTGTATTTGCTATCTGACTCACTACTAGGCGCCCACAAATACTTCGAATCGTTTCTTTAATATTTTGTTTTCCTGAAGATGGATTAATAATAAATAGTCCTCTCATCTTCTGCTTCACATCCCTTCGCATAACATCTTTATTATCATTTAAATAAATTTTTATTATTTAATAAATCAAAAAATTTCCAAATTTAGCCTTTATTATATATGAATACTTTATATTTTACAAGATACTATCATTATTTTCATACATTTTTATTATACTGTCTAAAGTACTCGTTTAATAAAATTCAAATGAATATTTTTATTATTCTTGTATTTCTTTTATAAATTTCAAGAAAACTATTCTAATTCATAAAAAAAGTATAGAAATTAAATTGATTTTTATCTTATTATTTTTTATACTTATCATACCGAGTGTCATCCCTAGTTTTCTTAACTTGAACCATAGATGACCCCTTTATGTGCGGGAAAGTACCAAATAATTGATTTTAGAAAGTGAGGATACCAATGAAAAATTTATTTAATATGGATAATATGCTTTTTCAAACTCTTTCACGCTTAGCAGATTTAGTATTACTTAATATTGTCTTTCTAATTTGCTGTATTCCAATTATTACAATTGGAGCTTCTCTCACTGCTATGTATGAAATTACTCTCAAAATATCTTTTAAAGAAGATGGCTATATTATTCGAGATTTTTTCAAAGCATTTAAACAGAACTTTATAAAGGCTACCGTTATCTGGATTATGACCTTTATTATCGGAATATTACTTTTTTTTAATTTTATGATAATTTTGCAAGTAAAAAATATTATTTTTACAATTATTTTATTTCTTACTGGTACCATTAGCCTTTTATATGCAATGACTGTAACTTATGTTTTTCCTCTTCTAGCTAGATTTCATAATACAGTTTTTAAGACAATACGAAATGCCTTTTTTATGTCTATCGCAAACTTTTTACCGTATTCTTTCCTCATGCTAATATTTCCTATTGTTTTATTTTTATTAAGCTGCATAAATGCTAATATATTCTCATGGGCTATTTTTATTTATCTTTTAATTGGATTTTCTGGAATTGCATTAATTAATTCCTACCTATTCAAAAAAATTTTTTCTAAATATAATTTGACATCTAAAAGCAATGTCATCTAAAGGAGGTATATTCTATGAAGCAGGAGCCATCCTTTCAGTTAAAAGAAATTCGCCCTCACGGAACAAAAGCATTCCCTTGTGCAATCTATCAAACTCGCGCTCTAGAAAAGGGAACTTTCGTAAAGCATCATTGGCATGATGAAATTGAAATCTTATATTTTGCAGATGGTGATTTTCGACTGGATGTGAATATGGAATCTTTTTTTATTCGCTCACAATGTCTCTATTTCATTAATCCAGGAGAAATTCATGGCATTATAACAGAAAGAAACGGAAGTTTTGGAGAGGATGCAATTGTCTTTCACCCAAATATTTTGAGCTTTGAATCCTACGATGCAACGCAAACCGAGCTACTTCAACCACTTCAAAATGGAAATTTACTTTTTCCGCGCTGTATCTTTCCAGAGCATCCTGCTTTTTATCCAATTTTGGAAACATTTGCCGACATTATTCAGGCTTTTGGGCATCATCTTCTCGGAAATGATCCACCAAAAGACGGTGCTATTACGAATGACTTAATTACCCAGCTTTACACAAAATCATCTCTACTTCGTATTTTAGCAATTTTATCTTCTTATCATCTTTTTACATCGATGAAAAAACATCCTGATAAAAAAGTAGAAGATGTAAAAACTGTAGTTGCCTACATAAAAGAAAATTATAAAGAAAAAATTTATGTCAAAGATTTAGCTTCCATTATCAATGTAAACGAACAATATTTTTGCCGTTTTTTCAAAAAAGTGATTGGGCGCTCACCGATGGAATATGTGAATGAATATCGCATCAAGCAGGCAATTTATTTTTTGGAAAATTCTGATTTACCTATTATGGAGATTTGCTTAGAATGTGGCTATAATAATACTGGAAATTTTCTGCGAGAATTTAAAAAATATACAAATATGACGCCTCTTCAGTATCGTAAACTTTTTTTATCGAATATGAAATAATCCATTTCATATTTAGAAATCTATAGGTTTTGAAACAGATAGAGCAGACGCCGAGAGAGCAAGCAAATATATTCTGCACAAATACGTTTCATTCTCATATTTTTGCTACTTCGCCTATTTGAGGAATTTTAAGCGTGTTCGAACAAAGTAAGCTTGCTCTAAATCCCATAAATAGGCGGAGTAGCGAAAATTGTAAAATGCAACGTGTTTGGAATTCAAAACCTATACTTGAAATAATAAATTTTATTTCTTATAAAGTACAAATGCCTCATAAGGCTTTAACATAACCTTACCTACATAAGTATTGTCTAAATTAGAAATGAGACAATCTGCATTTTCAAATTCCTCTGGAATCTGGAACTCTACTTCTTTATCTGTAAAGCTACATACGACAAGTAATTTCTCATTTTCAAGAGTTCTTGTGTATACATATAATTCTTCGCTATCTTCTATTAATAATTCATATTTTCCATAAACAATAATTGGTGTTTTCTTTCTTAGCGCGATAAGCTTTTGATAGTAGTGAAAAACAGAATTTGGATCAGCAAGCTCTGCCTTGGCATTGATTTCTTTATAATTAGGATTTACTTTGATCCAAGGAGTTCCTGTTGTAAATCCAGCATTCTCACTATCATCCCATTGTACGGGAGTTCTTGCATTATCGCGGCTCTTATTTATAATACAAGGCCAAAATAGTTCGTGAGAAACTTGGCCACTCTCACACCATTCCTCATAGGCATGAATACTCTCGATATCTCTAAAATCAGCAGGAGTTTCAAATGGATAGTTTGTCATACCAAGTTCCTCCCCCTGATAAATATAAGGAGTCCCCTGCATCATATGAAGGCAGGTTGCAAGCATTTTAGCGGAAACTTCACGGTACTCTGGTCTGTCATCTCCAAATCTGGATACGGCTCTTGGCTGATCATGGTTATCCCAAAACAGACTATTCCAAGCCTTTCCATATAATTCTGTCTGCCAGCGACTCATCGTTTTTTTGAGAGTGGTAAGAGGAATTTTTTCATCTGTCCATTTTGCATATTTTTTATCACTTTCTACATGCTCGAACTGAAATACCATGTTTAACTCGCCAGCATCCTCACCTGCATATAATTTTGCCTGCTCTACTGTGACTCCGGCAGTCTCACCTACTGTCATAATATCATATTTAGATAAAACCTTCTCATTCATCTCCTTTAAGTACTCGTGAACATGTGGTCCATGGATACAATAAGGCGAAAAGTCACCATAGAAATCTGTCACTACACCATCAGGCATCTCTTCTGTCTTAGAGATCATACTGATTACGTCCATACGGAAACCATCGATTCCTTTTTCACACCACCAAGTCATCATATCAAATACTTCTTTTCTCACAGTAGGATTATCCCAATTTAAGTCAGGTTGTTTTTTAGAAAATAAATGTAAATAATACATTTTAGTTTGTTCATCATACTGCCATGTAGAACCTCCAAAACAAGCTCCCCAATTATTTGGAGCACTTCCATCTTCCTTTGGCTCTCTCCAAATATAATAGTCACGATATGGATTGTCTTTTGATTGTCTACTCTCCATAAACCATCGATGCTCGTCAGATGTATGGTTGACTACTAAATCCATGACAATACGAATTCCTCTTTTATGAGCTTCCAAAAGCATCTCATCAAAATCTGACATTGTTCCAAACTCATCCATAATATCTTGATAATCGCTAATATCATAGCCGTTATCATCGTTAGGAGATTTATAAACTGGTGAAAGCCAAATAACGTCAATTCCAAGCTCTTTTAAATAATCTAATTTACTTGTAATACCTTTTAAATCTCCCACTCCATTTCCAGTGCTATCCTTAAAACTTCTAGGATAGATTTGATAAATAACTGCCTCTTTCCACCATGTTTTTTTCATAAAGTTCTCCTTTCTCTAAACACAATACTTTACATCTCTAAAACTAATACTTGATAACCATGCATTATAATAGTGTTATCTTTTTCATTTATATCTTTATAATTATTAATTAAAACCTTTTTATAAGCTCCAGGTAAAATGATTTCTTGCTCTTCTCTCTGATAATTTCCAATGACAAGTAACGTTTTATCTGCTTTTCGGTAATAAGCCATTAAATTATGTTGTTCCTCAAAAACCGGCTCTAAATCTCCGTAGACAACCGTTTCTTTATAATTTTCATTTTTTCTAAGAGAAATCAATTCTTTATAAAAGCTTCTAACTGAATCGGGATTTTCCATCTGAGCAGCTACATTAATTTCAGTATAATTTGGATTCACAGCAAGCCAAGGAGTACCTTTTGTAAATCCTGCATTTTCACTATTATCCCACTGCATCGGAGTTCTCGCATTATCGCGGCTAAATTTTTCTACCACCTTCAACGCCTCCTCCTCAGATAAACCAGCATCGAGGCAAACCTGATATTGATCTAAACTAGAAATATCATCTATCTGGTCGATAGAAGTAAACCTAGTATTTTCCATTCCCAATTCCTGTCCTTGATAGAGAAACGGAAGACCGCGAAGCATAATATTTAGAGCGGCCAACATTTTTTTACTTGCTGAGCAGCAGTCCTCTGCTGGAATATAGCGACTAACTCCTCTAGGCTCATCGTGATTTTCAATAATATTAGACAACATACCGATATCACCAATTTTTCTCTGTGCTTCAAAGCAACATCTCTTATAGTCATCGGCAGTAATTGGCTTTGCATCATACCATCCCTTATCACTGGATCCAAAAATTGCCTCATTAAAATCAAACATACTGGAAAAGTATCCATTATCTCCAATAAAATCTGGAAGCTCACCTGGTTTTTCATTAAATACTTCTCCGACAGAAAATGCATCATATTTCTGAAATGTGCGGTCTCTCATCTCACCTAAAAATTCGCCGATTCCTTCTGCCTCTTTTAACATTTGATCAATACTTGCCAGACCATCATTGCGGTCAACTTTATAATCTCTAAATGGAAGCATCTTCTTAATATTAATAATCGCATCAATGCGAAAACCTCCAAGCCCCTTATCCAACCACCAGTTAATATTTTTATAAACTTCCTCACGCACTTCTGGATTTTCCCAATTTAAATCAGGTTGTTTTTTATGAAAAACATGTAAATATTGTTTATCTGTTCCGGGCATATCCTCCCATACTGATCCACCAAAATAAGAGCGCCAATTACAAGCAGGCTGTTCAGAATTTTTGTCACGCAAATAGAAAAATTTTCCATATTTCCCATCTGGGTCTTCACAAGCTTTTTTAAACCATTCATGTTCGTCAGAACAGTGATTGACAACTAAATCCATTAAAATGTACATTTCTCTCTTTTTTGCCTCTGCAATTAATTTATCCATATCTTCCATCGTTCCAAAACGAGGATCAATAGCATAATAATCTGCGATATCGTATCCCTGGTCTGCCAAAGGAGAGCGATAGCATGGAGAAAGCCATATAATATCGACTCCCAAATCCTTTAAATAGTCTAATTTACTAATTATTCCTGGAATATCACCAATTCCATCTCCGTTTGAATCATAAAAGCTTTTTGGATAGATTTGATATGCTACCTTATCATGCCACCATTTTCTCTGCATTGTTCTTACCTCCTATCAAAAATTTATACTTTATCGTGCAAAGCATGCTCACTTATAAAAATATGAAATGCGATATGTTACTAAATATACTTTTTTAACTTCTTTTCTTTCTATTCCTTTCGATATGCATGCCCTTTCTTTTTTTATAAATTATATTATAAAAGATGGGGTGATATTTGTCTTACACTTCTATGATTAAAAATTACGATATTTTGACTTTTTTCTAAAAATATAACGGAAAAAAACATTTAAAAAAACTAAAAATGGGATACCAGAAAAATCTGGCATCCCATCAAGATTAAGGATTACTCTTTAAAATACTTTTAATTTATAAATAAAAAAACTACATATTATAAGTTTTAATAAGGTTTAACTCATGCACAGCCTCAACATTACTTAATTGCGCCATCAACCATACCTTGAATAATCTGCTTCTGAGCAAACAAGAATAAAATAATAATTGGAATCATTGCCAAGAATGCTGCTGAAAGAATCAAATCCCACTGCTTTACAAAAGATCCAACAAAGCTGCTTACCGCAACTGGGAGAGTCTTAATATTTCCATTCAAACCTAACATTAGAGATGGAAGTAGATAATCATTCCAAATCCAAATACCATTTAAGATTAATACAGTAACCTGCACTGGCTTTAAAAGAGGAAAGATAATTCTAAAAAAAGTTCCCTCTGGAGAACAACCATCAATCCAAGCCGCCTCCTCAAGCTCATAAGGAACTCCCTTTACAAATCCATGAAGAATAAATACAGACATGGAGCCTCCAAATCCTAAATATGCAAAGATAATTCCTTTATAGCTCTGCAACATATTAATTCCCAAGAAACTAGATAACTCTCTAAATGTTGATAATAGAGGAAGCATAACTACCTGGAAAGGAATAACCATAGCAGATACAAATAACATAAAAATAAAATTAGACCATTTTGTCTTATTACGAACTAAAACCCACGCTGCCATACTGGAGCATACTGTTAATAAAATTAAAGAGACCGCTGTAATAAATAGAGAGCTAAAAAATGAATTCCAATAATTAAAGCTCTGATTATGAATTACATTTGTCATGTTTGTAAAAAACTGTCCCCAATTCTTTGGCAAAGAAATAGGACTAATAACGATATCTGCACTTGTTTTTGCTGAATTCAGTACTACTAATAAGAAAGGAGCCAACATAATAATTGTAATAATAATCCCTACAATCTCTGCTATCAATGTTCTTGTCTTTTCCGCTTTCATTACATCTCAACCTCCTTCTTCTTACTAATGGATACCTGGGTCAAAGAAACGATTGCTAAAATGATAAAAAATACAACAGCCTTTGTCTGACCGAGTGCATACTGATTTTTACCAATCGCCGTATTATAAATATTCAATGCTAAAAATTCTGTGGATTGCACAATTTTTCCACCTAGCTGTCTACTAGGCGCACCGTTTGTAATTGCTAAGTTCAAGTCAAACTGTTTAAATGAATTAACTAATGTCAGAAAAATACATACTGTAAATGTATTTGCAATCATAGGCATCTTAATTTTAAACAATGTTGTCATATTATCTGCACCATCTACACCTGATGCCTCTAATACATCCTTTGGAACACTCTGTAAACCAGTTACATAAATCATCATAATATAACCAGCGTACTGCCATGTACTAACAATTAAGATGGCAAGTAATGCTAAATTAGGATCGGATAACATCGAACTTCCGCCAAGCACGCTAACCATTACCTTATTAAAAATAAACTGCCATACATAACCTAATACGATACCACCAATCAAGTTTGGCACGAAAAAGGCTGCTCTATAAAAATTCTTTCCTTTTACTTTTGACGTACATAAAAGCGCAAGACAAAATGCTACAACATTTACAAGAATCATGTTAATAACTGTAAAAATAAACGTTACAATAAAAGAATATACATAGTCTTGTGTTTTAAACATTTTTATATAATTTCCAAGACCTACGAAATGTTCAAATTTTACACCGTTCCAGTCTGTCATGGAATAGAAAATACCACATGCAAATGGAATCAAAACTGTCACAGCAAAAGTAAATACTAATGGAAGTAAAAATAATATATTAATAATCATTCTATGATTTTTTGTCGGCACCAAATAAATGCCAGCAATCAATACAATAATACCAATGAGCAAAATACTGCCCCGCATTGGATTTCCACTCTTTGTCAAATCCAAAAATAGTGCAAAACCTATTGCTGCAATTCCAGCAATAATCCCAATAAGGGATATTGTTTTTTTACCAGCTCCATTCATGATTTTATTCCTCCTTTTTTTCTTATCTCCCTGGCTATATCATTGTCTTTCAGAAAAGATGAGCGGCCTTAAACCGCTCATCCACTAGTTTCTCTTTCAACTCAACATATTGCATTCTATCCCTTTTTAGCTGGAATATAGCTTCCGCTGTTTTATAAGATTATATATTAATTAGAAGCGATATAATCTGCAATTGCTGTCTTCATACTATTAACAAAACCAGCTTTATCTAAATCCCCTTTTGCATACAACTCAAATACAGCACCTGTTGCATTTTGAGCAATACCTTCTTTTTGATATAGCCAATCCCAAGCATATGTATTTCCAGACTGGATATATGGAAGCATACTAGCTGCTAAAGGAGTAGATGGCTCAAGATTGCAAGATTTATAAGGAGATACCATACCACATTGATTTACGATACAATCCTCACCCTCATCTGTCATAGCAAAATCTTTAAAAAATGCTTTACAAGCATCAATTTTATCACTGTCTTTATAAATTCCCCAGAAAGAAGGAGCATCAACAAGAATACCAGGAGTATCTGTAGATGACATAGCATTTGGTGCTAAACCACATTCAAATGTTGCATCATAATCTGGAAGAGAAGGATCAATCCAGTTACCCTGTGTAATAAAAGCAGCTTTTCCCTGCGCCCATAATGCTAACTGATCATCATATGTACCAGAAATTAAAATATTAGGATCTGCATATTTAAATAATAGTCCAATCCAATCAGCAAACTCACCCATACGGGTCTCATCGATCTCACCAGAATTTACCTGGTCAAGATATGTTGTATCTCCACGTTTAACTCCCTGTGCATAATAAGTAGCCATCATATGATTACCTGTAGACCAGTACATTTGCCCAGACTCTGCTGCCACCGAACAAACTGCCTGAATTCCTAACTCATCCTTCATGCTATCAATTTTTGCAAAAGCTTCCTCGTAAGCTTTTATATTTGTTAATTTCGCTGGATCAACTCCCGCCTTATCCAAAATATCCTTATTATAAGCTAGCCCAATTCCCTCTACTGCAAATGGGAACCCATAAACTTTTCCATCATCTCCTGTAAATGCATAATCCGTGTCAGAAATCCACTCTTCTCCATCTAATGGCTCTAACCAATCTTTAAAAGATTGATAAGAATCTGGAGCAAATACAAAGATATCTGGCATATTGCCCGCAGCATAATAGTTCTTCAACTGACCATTAATATCTACACCTCCGCCGAGAGACTCAATCACAATCTCTTGTCCAGTCTTTTCTTTATATTTCTCTGCGTATTCCTTTAATTGAGAATCAATCTCAATTTTTCCGTTTACGAGACGAATGGCATCATTGCTCGCCTTTGTGCCGCTTGAATTTCCACTGTCACCGCTACCTGAATCTGTACCACCGCATCCTATTAAGGAAGCTGCGATCAAAGATCCTGCTAATAATGTTGCTAATACTTTCTTTTTCAAAATGCTCACCTCTTAAAAAATTGCTTATGAATTATGAATAATTGCTCTGATATTTTTTACTTCTCCTAATAATAAAAAATATCTGTAGAGGAATATCCGTATATCCTCTTCTACATTTCTTATATTAATTTTAACAAAAAAAACATATTTTCTATAACAATTTAACAACCTTAGCTTATAAAAAATAAACTTATATAGTCAATATTTCTTATTTTCATAATGTTTTCAAATAAATTTTTATATTTTTAGTGAAAATCACTCCATTATTATTCAAAAAAACAAAAACTGTTCAAAAGGATTTTTTCTTTCCTTTTAAACAGTTTAGCTTTTCTCTATTGCTCCATATTATATCTTTTTACACTCTCATCTTCTCTCTCGACAAATTGCTCTGGTGTTATATCTCCAGTTGCCAGTAGTGGAAGTGCCTCCTTTATTATCTCTTCTTGTAAAATAGAATTCCATTTTATCTGATAGCTAGGGACCAACGTCGGATTATTTGAGACTGCTCTTGCATAATCTCCTCTTACATCCTCTTTGTCTATCATATTTTCTAAAAATTCTTTTTTCTCTTTTTCCTGCTCTAGCACTCGGAATTTTATGAATTCCATTGCTCCTTTCTTTACCTCATCACTGTACGTATTTGTAACGAACCAGGAAAGTTGTTCTACAGAAAAAATTGTCTCATTTTCTGGAAAAAGCGAAAAAGCCACTTTATCATAAATTTTCTCATTCAACTGTTCAATCTCCCAATATCCATTCGCAAGCATTGCTGTCTCACCATTGACAAAATTTTTATGAGCCACATCAAAATCATTATGTAGTGCATCCTCCGTCGTATACTGAAACATTTTTTTTAATGTTTTTGCCATTTTAAGTCCAGTTTTATTATTATAAGAGGTAGGAAGTGTCTCATCCATAAATGCTTTTCCTTCCTTCGTACTCGCAGCCTCCGCAGTAGCAATTAACATAGAGCTCCATCCAGTTCCCTCTGTATGAAGAGAAAGTGGAATAATACCATTTTTTTTGAGTTTATCGCATACTTCCCAAAACTCCTCCCATGTCTTTGGAAACTCCTCTATCCCTGCCTTTTCAAATAATTCCTTATTCCAAAAAATTCCTGTACAAGAAAAAATTGCGCTTCCTGCTGGGCAAAAATAAATTTTTCCATCGCTATCCTTACAATTTTCTAAAATCTGTGGATCAATCGCATTTTTTAACTCCTCATCACTCTCTATATAAGAAGATAATTCCATTAATCTTCCGTCTTCCACCATCATTTTATAAAAAGAAGGTAAAATTTGGACATCAAAAATAATGGCTGGAAGCTTATCTGCCACATTCAATTTTTTTAAATTTGTTCGATATTCTTCTTCGGTCTCCATAACCCATTCTACATCTAGATAATATTTATCTTTATAAACCTCATTAAATTTTTCAACTAACTCCTCATTATCCTTCTCACCAGTCTCTGGATTTACTCGAAAAATAACTGGAATAGAAATAACCTCATTTTTCTCTAATTCCTCTATCTCTTGCATTCCACAGGAACCTAATATACACCAAAAATAAATACTGAACAAACATAATAATAATTTTTTCCTATTTTTCATACTCCAATCCACTCCTTGGAATTTTTATTGTAAAGCGCGTTCCCTCAAAAACTGGCTCACATAATAATTTTGCTTCCTCACCGTACTTTAATCTTAATCTAGTCATAATATTTACAATACCATATCCATGTTCTTTGCTTTCTACCACATCCTTCATCTGTGTTACTTCTCTCTCATTTAAAGAACATATCTTATCTGCAATATCTTGCTCTATCGGCTTCCCATTATTATAAACATGAAATAATAGAAACTCTTTCTTCCATCTTACTCTAATTGTTATTAATCCTCCCCCAAATAATTCACAAAACCCATATTTAATTGCATTTTCTACAAGAGGCTGCAATATCATTTTTAAAACTCCGACATGACTTCCCTCAATCTCACATTCAATCTCATAGTCAAATAAACTTTGATTTCTTATCTTTTGTATTTCCATATAACTCCTGGCATTATCAATCTCATCATCTACACAAATCACATCACTGCCCTTACTTAAAGTTACTCTTAAATATTTTGACAATGCCTGTATCATTTTCATCGTCGTAGGATCTTTATGAATCCTAGCCAACATATAAATAGTATCCAATGTATTATATAAGAAATGCGGATTAATCTGATTAATTAATGTATTTAACTCACTTTGTCTTAACTCTTTTTCTTGTTTTTTCATCTCAATCAACTGGTTTTCTAATCTCTCAAGCAGTTTATTATACACATCACCAATTTGGTCTAGCTCTGTATTTGTGTGAGTAAATTCTGTCTTTGTAAAATCTGTTCCATTAAACTTTGTCATAGCAGTGCTAATTTCTTGAATTGGTTTGGTAAACCGTTTTGCAAAATATATACTTAGAAAAATGACAAACACTACCATTCCTATATAAATAAGAAGTAATAATCCCAATACTCTCATGATTGCCTCTAAAAATACTTTACTTGGAACATAGGTAAATACTAAAAATCCTGTATCTTTTTGTTGATATGCAAAGACTTTTCCTGACTCTAGCTGTTCATTTTTTATCTGTCCATCGACGGTCTTATTCATCCTATCTCGAATCTTTTCTCCCAATCCTTGATACTTTTCCCAATCCCTATCATCTTTATTTTCTATATTAGAGAAACAGAGAGTACCATTCTCGTCTAAAATTCCAATTATAACATCCTTTCCTTCCCTTTTCACCTCATATAAAACTTGTTCTAAAAAATCATCTTTCATTTTAAAAAACATCATGCCTGGATCGTGAGAATAATTCATATTTCGGATATATCTTGCAATAAATAATGCTGTCCGTCCTGACATAAACATCGTATCCTCTTTCCAAAACCATTTTGTTCTGGAATAATCATTTTGTAAAAGATTTGAAAAATTACTGTTTTTAAAATCTCGATAATCAATATCATAATAAGATTTTGTATATGTATTCTTCTTATTGTCAATATATATATAATTCTCAACTTGATCTAAATTTACATAAGCAAGCTGCTTACTTAGAGCGCTTTTTTCAGCGATAGAGAGAGTTTGATTATTAAGACTTTTTTGTACCCCTTCCATATTAATACATTCTTCCATCGCCTCATCACTCTTAATAAAAAGTGAATCAATCGTCATTCCCATCTTTTCATTGACAAACATATATTTTTCTGTCACATTTTCATCGATAGATTCCCTCATAAAAACACTGACGACAATTATCGTAAGCAACATAAGCACTGTCAAAACGGATAATGTATATTTTAAATATCTTTTTCGTATATTACTCAATTCTAACCATTTTCTTCTTTTGCTCATACCTCATATTCCTTTTTATATTCACTTGGAGATACTCCTGTATAACTCTTAAAAAGGTAAGAAAAATAAGATGGATTCGAAATCCCCACTTTTTCACATATCATTGCCATACTATCATTTCCCTTTTGAATTAATTTCTTAGCCTTTTCCATTCTTTGCTGCAATAAATATTTTTTAAAAGTCATATGAAAAGTATTTTTAAACACTCGTCCAAAATAGACAGGATTTAAATAAATTTGTTCTGCCACAGAGATAATTGATAAATTCTCATCATCTAAATGTTCATCGATATAGGCAACTGCCACAGACATATACTCACTAAAATATTTTGTTTCATGTTTCTCAGAGCATTTTTTTCTCTCCTCAATTGCCGTACATAATATTTTATAACAGATATCAACTGCCTTCGTCGCATTTAAGTTCTGTAAGTTAGAATAATAATTTTGGAAAATCTGTTCCATTTCCTCTGTCATTCCATATGATTCTCTTAAACTAAATTCTACCTGAATCATAGCCTTATGTAAATACTTACATTGCATCGCTTCATCATTTGGCAAATCATAAATAAATTGAATAAAAGCTTTTTTTAACTCATCTTTATTATTTTTTCTAACAGCATTTAAAATGAGAACTTCCTCTTCCAAAGAATAATGTCTCTTATCAACCTTTATCTCCTTAGAAATATTAAATGCGCTAGCCCCAGAAACACTTGCTAATTCAAAAAAACTAATAGATTCCTCGTAAGCTTTTTTCAGCCCCTCAATATTTTCGTATATATTTGAGACAGAGGCAATAATGGGACAATTATTTTCCTTCTTTAATTCATTTAAAATAATACGAACCGTCTTAATAACTTTATAATCTTTTGTTTTTATTAAATAAATATGATGCTTATCTGAGGTTTCAAACTCCCAACAAAAATATTTTTCTCTTATTTTTTCTCCTAATAACTGAAGAATAGAAAATTTCTTCGCCTCATACTCAAGAGAATTAATAATTTTATATGAAATATCCACATCTGCACAGACTGACAAAAACAAAGCATTTTTCTCAATAAAGGATGGTATTTTTCCCAAAACTTCCTCTGCTTTTTCATAAGAAATATTATTTTGTACGTATTTTTGAATAATTACCTGCAAAAAATTCATCGAATCATCCTGAATTAAATTTTGTAATTGTTCTTGCTGAAACTCCTGCTGCAATCTCTCCTCACATTTTTCATAAGCAGATTGCATTGTCTCATGAAGCTTGTCATCCTCAATTGGTTTTAATAAATAAGAAAACGCACCAAGTTCACAGGCTTTTTGTGCGTACTCAAAATCTCGATATGCGCTTAAGACAATAAATAAGCATGGAATATTTCTTCTTTGAATCTCCTCCATCACCATTAAGCCTGTTACTTTCTTCATTCGAATATCTGTGAGAACAACATGAGGTCTTGTCTCTTCGATTACCGCTATTGCCTGTTCTCCTGACTTTGCCGTTCCAACAACTGAAAAACCCATTTCATTCCAATCATACGTCTCCAATAGACCCTGTAATAAAATTGGCTCATCATCCACAATGACTAGTTTCAAAAGTTTCATCTTACTTTTCCCTTCTTTGTATAATCTAACTTACGAGAAGCGAAGCTTCTAATAATATTTTTTGCTAATAACTAAGATACCGTCCCTATTTTTCATATCCATATGCTCTCCTATCTATGGATATAAATTCACTTATATCATTGTATCATATTTAATATTAAAGTATTTATCAAGTATCATACTTTTTACACAAAAAATTAAACTTGATATCTTTATTTATTGATTATTTTATACAGGAGTCTCAGAATTAACTATTATCATGCCAAGCCTCTCCTAATTTCAACCATATAGATATAAACGACTGGTTCCAAAAAATACTGTTTCATATTTTTATTTTTGAAACTATAAAAGTAGAAAAAGTAAAGAAGAATATATAGATGAAAAGAAAAATAATTATATAAAATCGACATAGAATAAAGCTCAAAAAAACTCTGCATGAAAAATAAAAACGGCATAGCTATAAGTTATACCGTTTTAAACAATATTAAATTTCTCTCTGATATAGTCTTATCTTACAAAAAAGACAATAGTCACTCGACTACTGCCCTCTTTGTTTTAACTTTTAGTTCATTTTCTACTTCTTTCAATTAAATCTATTCATATCCCTTTATAACCACTATTCTAAAACATAAATTTATGATTTTATCAGATTGGCACTAATAAACCATTGATGCAGTTTATTGACACCGACCTCCAGTATATCTGCAATAGTATTATCTGAATATCCTCTCTTTTTCATATTCAGAGCTGTTTCTCTTTTTTCTTCCATTCTTCCTTCTATTTTTCCCGCTTCTCTTTCTTCCATTAGAATCGTTTCAATTGAACTAATCATTTTATCATCTCCTTTCTGAAATTGTTCCAAAAACTCTCGCTTTGTATCTTCGCTACAGTTTACAAATGCTTTTTCAAACCATGTAAGCCATGCATTTCTATCTTCCGTATCCAACTGGTTCACTCGCCGACTGATTTCCATAATATTATGCATCCATTTTTCTGCATTTGTCATTTGCTCTGTTAAAAGTACATTATCAATTAGCGTATTGCTATCCTTAATTTTTGTCTGTGATAATCGTTTCACATCCACTAAAATATAATGAAAATCTGCAATATACTCCCCAAACATTTCACTATCTCTTATCATTTCTTTGAATTGTCTCTTCGCTGTCCAATTATCTTTATAATTATACAATACTAAGGGAATAATCGCAGGCAAACGAAATTCTTTTTTCTTCCGTTCGTCTTTATCTGTATTTTTAAAATAATCTAACCAAATAAATGTCATATAAGTTAGTAAACGAAATGGAATCGTAAAATCCATTCGACTTTGCATCTCTTGTAGAAAAAATAAATAAACTTCTCCTCGTTCTTCCTCTACTTCTATTTTTTCATTTTTCTCTTTTTGGTAACGAATCTTATACACTAAATCAGATTCATAAGTGTCAAACTGATCGGAAATAAATTCCTTATCTATCAGTTCAATATCGTCTACCGTCAAATGTTCCATCCAATCTAAGGAGACATACTTTTTGATAAAATCTAAAAAATTTTTCTTTACGGAAAAAATTCTTTTATAACCTTTGTCATGTGGGTGAGTAACTTTATCTATTTCTGAATTTGATTCTTTTTCCGATTGTTCCTTTGATGGTTGTTTCTTTACTTGTTCTTTTCGTAAGGAATCTTCTTTTTGCATTTTATTTTCCTTTCTTTCTCCCAAAGATGGATATATTTAAATTATAGCATACTTGCGAAAATCGCTCAATTTTTATTTACAAAAAAATTTTCTTTCCTGTATCCATTCAAAGACAATGGCAAGAGATTGGAGATTAGGCGAATTAATCTGTGCTATTTCCTACAGAGGCAGGACAACTTCCAGTATCTGACGATGAATGAGAAGATATTATCAAAGAACAGGTTGCTTTTCTCTCAAAACCCCTCTGTGCTTCCAAAAGACAGCTGGGATTATATCATGCAGTTCTGGTATCTGGATCTTTCCCAGACGGATTCCCTTATGTAGGATTGCTATTCTTTCTTTGGCCCGAAGCCACGGCTCCCTTCCTGTATGTTGCGCTCCTACCTGCTTGCTTTGAAGCTCAAATTGACTTCCATCACAGTCTGGTGCCGTATGCTCAGGGAAACTCCCCTTTATGCCATCCTCAATGGCTTCCCTTTCAGAGATACTCCCAGTGTCGGAACTTTTTATGATTTCTTTTCCCACATTTGGCAGCATGACTCTGATCCCCTTTCTTCTAAAGACCGTTTTCCTAAAATGAGGCCACCTAATGGGAAAAAGAAAGGGGACAAGACTCCCTGTGACTCTTCCAGCACCGCTTCCAAGCTCTTTCCCCTGCTGGAACGCTGGCAACTGAAACCTGATAATCCATTTTTTCTAACCTTCCAGTTCTATAAACAGCAGTTTCTCGTTTCTTCCATCCGTAAGGAGCTGATTGTTCAGGAACACTAGGTTCTTGCCAGGGACGGCACTCCTGTCTGCACTGCCGCACAGCAGCGGAAAAAACGGACCTGCGATTGTAAGGAGAAGAGCTGTTATTCCTATCTCCTACCACATTTTAAAAAAAAGTTAAAAAATAGCTGTATTCAAGCTCCTTTTTGTTGTAAACTATAGAAGAATAAACCATTTTTTATGAGGAATATATGTTAAACATTTTAGGATATTTTATTTAGGAGGAATATATAATGGAAAAATTTACGAATGAATTTTTCAATGACCTTCTTTCCAATGCAACTAGTATCACTGAAGCCATACAAATTATGCGAAATATTCAAGATGAGATTGAAAAAAGTGATGGACGAAAAAAAGCTGAGGAATTTGGAGAAAAATTTAATTCTTTTATTTTAAAAAATTGGAATACGACAGTGAAATTAGAACAGCCATCGCATCCTCTAACTACTAAGGATCTACTGCAAGAGGAACAAGAACCAGTTATTTTACCTACCGAGCCTTTTCTCCAAAACAATCAAATATTAGAAGATAGTAAAAGCTCTACTTTTTTTGAGGAGTATCCACAGAAAACTCTCTCTTCCAAAATAAAACAAATAAATTTCTCTGCTGCTACAGATAATATAGATTCCAAACTACCTATTAATATAGAAGAAACAGATTCAAAAACATCAAATCAGCATCCAAATTCAGAGACGCCTTTCATAAATCCAAGCAAACATCCCAACTCAAAGGTCCCTTTGGAAAACTATTTGGAGCTTCTCTCCCACCAATATGGCGATATGGATGTCGCAGAGCTTTTTGGAATTCTTTATAAAAATAAGATGCATTATGTTCCAGAGAAAAAAACTTATTACATATTTAACGGAAAAAAATGGATTCCCGATATTGAGCATATTCAAGTAAAATCTTATTCCAAAGATTTTGTAAAATCCATCCTTGCATACATACTAGAGCATGATAAAGAAAATGCAGAAGAAATTTTTTATTATAATTCCTATCTAGGATTCAAAAAAAGAGCGAATCTAATTGAAGATTGTAAAACAGTCTCCCCGCTTTCTATTGAACAGTTTGATACTTCACCTCATTTATTTAACTGTCAAAATGGTACTCTGCGGTTAGATACAAATGAATTTTATGAACATGATGCCGAAGATTTTCTCTCACAAATAGCAAATGTAGAGTATAAGGAAAATGCAACTTGCGAGAGATGGGAGAAATTCATTTTTGAAATCATGGATGGAGATTCTGCCTGCATCGAATTTCTCCAAATGATTTGCGGGCTCTTTTTGACATCCTATACAGATGAAGAATGTTTCTTCCTATTTTATGGTATTGGCGGAAGAAATGGAAAAAGTACGCTCTGTGATACGTTACTTTATCTTATGGGCGATTACGCAAAGGCAGCCAGCTCCTCCAGTATTACTAGAAAAACAGGAAATAATCTAACAGCTCCAAATGAAGACCTTGCGAGACTTCGAGGATGTAGACTTTTATCGATTACAGGATCTGATAAAGAATTAAGTATCGATACAAAACTGATAAAGAGCTTAACCAAACACGATCCTATCACTGCACGATTTCCTTATCAGGACAGTTTTGAGTATAATCCGAAGTTTAAAATTATTATTTCCACTAACTACCTGCCTCGAATTAACGACAGTCGAATTTTTGCATCAAATGAAATGATTCTCCTTCCTTTTCCAGTGCATTTTCCACTTGGAAAGGAAGACCCAGCTTTAAAAGCCTTTTTCTGTGAACCAGAAAATCTAAGCGGCATTTTTAACTGGTGCTTGGAAGGCCTAGAAAAATATATGACTTTGCGTCATACTTCCTCACAGGGATTAAAATACTATCTTCCTAAAAAAGTGAAAGAACGAATAGAGGAATGTAAACAAGAACAAGATTTTTCTTTAGTGGCAACGTTTATCGAAAAAAACTTATTGAAAGATGAGGACCAAAATATTTCTGTAAAAGAAGTTTTTAAGGCTTATTCAAAATGGTGCAGAGAAAAAGATTATCCAAGGTGCAATTATCGAAGCTTTATTAAAGAATTAAGAAAACAAAAAACACTTACTAGAAGAAGCGAGGGATTCGTTATTTTAGAGCATACTTGTATTCAACAAGAAAATAAAAATTGTATCGAATCATAAATTTTAAAAATATCTCAGTATTCTATATCTCAACTGCTCCCATAATATGTGGAGCAGTTTCTTTATGTCTTTTTTTCAACTTATGCAATAATTTTTCATTGATAATTCCAAATTAATTTTATGTCTAAAATTTATATGTAGATAATGTAGTTAATTTTTTAAATTAGTTTTTTAAGTTATAGTTTGGATGTAGATAATGTAGTTAATTTTTTGAATTAGTTTTTAAGTTATAGTTTGGATGTAGATAATGTAGTTAATTATTTAAATTAGTTTTTTAAATTATAGTTTTAGTGTAGTAAATGTAGTTAATTTTTAAAATTAATTTTAAAATGTAATAAATGTAGTTAAAAATAAAAAATAATTTTAAAAATCAATTACATTTACTACATTTTAAATTTTATTTTTATTTTTTATTACATTTACTACATCAATTATCCACAAGTTCCACAGTTTCCACAATTCTTTGATGTAGTTAATGTAGTTAATTTTTTAAATTAATTTTAAAATGTAGTAGATGTATTTATTTTTTTAAATTTATTTTTATATTTATCTACATTTACTACATTTTAATTTTAATTTTTATTTTTTACTACATTTACTACATTAGTTATCCACAAGTTCCACAATTTCCACAATTTTTTGATGTAGTTAATGTATCTAATTTTTTAAATTAATTTTAAAATGTAGTAGATGTATTTATTTTTTAAAACTTATTTTAATATTTAACTACATTTACTACATTTTAATTTTAATTTTTATTTTTTACTACATTTACTACATTAGTTATCCACAAGTTCCACAGTTTCCACAGTTTTTTCTTCTTCTAACCCCCTTTTTCGTCCCAAATTGATGTAGATAATGTAGTTATTTTTTTAAATTTATTTTTAAATGTAATAGATATAATAAATATTTTAAAATAATTTTTAATTTTAATTACATTTACTACATTTTAATTTTAATTTTTATTTTTTTACTACATTTACTACACTTTTATTCAAGATTTTTGATGTAAATAATGTAGATAAATTTTAAAAAAATATAATAAATAGTAATTAGATTTATTTCTATATATTCAAATAAACTCCGTAACTCTTCTAATAATAAAAAAAGAAATGATATCATCGTTTTTTGATATCATTTCTTTTTTGAAAATATTTCCATAATTAAGTTTCAATTTAATGAAATATACCGAGAATTATCCCACAATAAAAGACAATTTTTTTCTTGAAATCCACATATTACTCTGCTTTTGAATTCCCTGCTCTTCCCCATCAGTATGAATAGCTACCTTCCTATTTGATATAATCTTAATCTTTTTACATCGGAAAATATATACTCCCTTTACCTCCATATGTTCCCCCTTAAATAATTTTTTTAAGGCAATGATCAGTCTTGGAAGTGGTAGCTTCTCACAGACACAGATATCCAAATATCTATCTTCTGGATTAGCATCCGGACAAATTGGAAGTCCACCTCCCTCGTATTTCATATTCATAACCGTCACAAAAAACACCTTTTTATATGTCCGAATTACCTTTCCATCCATTATAATTTTTGCTGCGAATGGCTTCAATGTAACTATCTGCTTCAGCGCAATAAATAAATAGGTAAGTTTGCCTAACTTCACCTTATTCAATATATCCTTTATTTTAGAATGCATAGCTTCATGGCAAACTGCTGCGTCAAATCCCATTCCTGCTGAGACAAGAAACGACTGTCTTCCCCTCTCTTGATTATATGCCATACCAATATCAATTTTTCGAATCTTCGTGGGCTTTAAAATACAATCTAAAATTTTTGTTGGCGCTTCACTCAATTTTAGAGCTCTCGCCATATCATTTGCTGAGCCAGTCGGTATATATCCAAATAAAATGGTATCTAAATTTTCTAACCCATTTATCACTTCATTTACCGTTCCATCTCCACCTACTGCCACAACTGTACAAGGGGCATAATTCACAGAAATATCTCTCGCAAGCTTAGTGGCATGTCCTCTCCACATTGTAAAATATACTTTAAACTCAACTTTTTCATTTTGTAATTTCTTATATAATTGCTTCCAAATCTTCATCCCTTTTTGAGAACTAGCATTTGGATTTACAATAAAATGATACATCTGCTCTCCCTCATTTCCATTATCATATTATTTTTAAATTTTTCTCTCCATCTCTCGCCCATATGCTACCTGTCTAATATCTAAATAAAATACTCAATCGTTTTCTCTGGAGTTAGTTTTGTCTTCTCATTATACACAATAACCGCTTCTCTCTTCTCCTTTTCTCCGAGTGAATATAATTCCTCCGTCACTCGATTAAAATAGGAGAATGGAACAATTCGATTATACTGTGTAGGATGTTCTAGTGTCACAACTACATCTTCTCCCTCAAATTGTTCTGTATCATAGTAAGGATCAAACATCAAAATTTTTTCATCTTTTTCTCCCGTAAGTAATACATAATGTTCTACATCATAAAATAATCGAACAACTACAACTCCCCCTCTTCTCAATGCATCATTAATTAAACTATCTTTTCCGATAAACACAGTTTCTCCTGATAAATATTGACTTGAAATTGACATCTGGCCAAGTTTTCCAAACCGATCCAGCCAGCTACTCAAAAACATCATTGCCGCACAAGAGGTTCCGCTCTTTCCAGGGCTTCCTTCCGCTCCATAGCAGTCTAAGCAGTATAACATAATATTTCTAATAATCTCTGGCAGTATCTCTTCTCTCTCAAATAAATAGCTTATAGCATTTAGCATCGCTGTCGGGCCACAGTCATACTCTGATATCTGATAATGCAATGGATTTTTCATTTGCTTCCTCTCCTTCCCTTTTCACTAGTATTTATCATACCACATTCTTCTTTTTTATAACAGAAAAAATACCTATCTCTTCAAGAATCTACATCATTCTCAAAAAAATTGATTTCCATGTCATACTAGCTTCACTATTGACAAAATAAAAGAACCTATATTATAATGAATAGCATAAAGAGCAGCTGCGAATTATATTCTTATAGTTTGTAGCTGCTTTTTTATATTAAGATATTAATGCTAAAAGATATTTGATGATACTAAACCAATTTTAAGTAGAAAATTAGGAGGGATAAGATGAAAAAATACAATTTCAAAGAATTTGGAATGGATGTCTTAGTAGATATAATCGGAGGAATTTTAATTGCCGTCGGTTTATACAATTTTGCATTAAATGCTAATTTCCCTGTGGCAGGCTTCTCAGGAATCGCCATTATTTTATATCATCTTATTGGCCTTCCTGTTGGTATCGGAACAATTCTTTTGAATATTCCAGTTTCAATTTTATGCTATAAATTTTTGGGACGTAATTTTTTCTTAAAGTCAGTGAAATCAATTATTATTACTTCTATGTTAATAGACTATATTGCACCACTTTTTCCAGTGTACGAGGGAAGTAGATTTTTAGCTGCCATTTGCATGGGAGTACTATGCGGAGCTGGTTACGCTATCATTTTTATGCGTAGCTCTTCCACTGGAGGACAGGATTTTATCACTATGTCATTAAAAAAAATATATCCACATCTAAGCATAGGATTTATTACTTTTTTACTAGATATCATAACAATTATTGTTGGAAGTGTATTAGTATTTAAGGATATAGATGGATTTATATATGGTGTCATTGTAACCTACCTAATAGCAATCGTTATGAATAAAATTATGTACGGAATTAATGAAGGTAAGATGACACTTATCGTAACAGAACACGGGCAAGATGTAGCAAATCATATTGCGAAATATGCTGGAAGAGGTTCCACCCTTCTCCCAGGGCGTGGAAGCTATTCTGGACATTCAAAAGATATTGTCATGTGTGCCTGCAATAATAAACAGATGTATTCTATAAAAAAGATGGTACATGAGATCGATCCAAGAGCATTTACAATTATTATGGAATCGAATGAGGTAGTGGGAGAAGGATTTAAGGAAGATATAAATTAAAAAATACCTGCTCCATCCGATTGTTTCTCTCGTCTTCAGCAAAAATTCTTCAATATCTATTTATTGACATTATTCCCCTCTAAAACTAGATGCTTCTTGCCGCCTATCGCACCAAAGAGACTCACTAATTTAGTTTTAATACAAAAAACTGGCGAAAAATATAAAATTTCAATCAAATATAGTATGAAATCTTTTCATAATCATTTATACTTTATCTAAAAAATTTATTTTCCGCCAGCCCTTCGCTCTCTTGACTACAACTAATTCCTTTGAATATTTTTTTTCACATACCACGATACCAAAGCTGCGACAATCGAAGAGAGTAAAAAAATCTGTCCAATATTTAACTGACTGTCCAATAATTGTCCAAATAATATTTGTCCGATGGGAATGGTTCCAGTTGCCACAGCAGTCGAGAGGGCACTAACACTGCCGAGCATCTGCATTGGAATAATATTTTGCATATAAGTCAAGGTAACAATATTTCCGATGCCAAGGCAAAACATGATAATCATGCCACCAAGAACCAAAAATAAGATACATAAAATCTCATTCGATGAACAAAGAAAGACAATACTTATAATCACCATCATAATTGGCATGGGATAATTCCAGCGGTAAATTTTTGACAGTTGAAACCACTTATGGCAACAAGCCACTAAAATCCCACTAATTAACATACCTAAAGTAATAATACCTTCACCTATACCGTAAACCTCTGACGAGACATGAAATTCAAGATTCATTACCGTTGGAAAGATTATCGAATTAATCGGAACTATACAAATATTATACAATCCATAAGAAAGAATAATTCCTGAAACTACGATATAATTTTTACGTAATGTTTTCCAAGTCGTTTTTATATATGAATAAGAAGATAATAGTTTAATAGTTTTATTTTCCTTCTTTGGAGGATTTGGTATACGGATAAAATATTCAATCCCTGCAGAAAAAAGGAAGCTACAGGCATTAAAAATAATAATCATCTCAATATCCCAAAATCCATACAAGATTCCGGCCAATACTGGTCCAAGAATATTAGAAAGGGAAGAAACCTGGCTAATAAAACTATTGGCAGGAGGTAACTGCTCTGCTGATACAATTTGTGGCAGACAGGCTGTGACAGCTGGATTATAAAATGTTGAAATAACTGCAAGAATGATAAGAACTATTCCAGCTATCAAAACAGAATCCATCCCAAAAATGAGATAAACACTATAACTAAGGAGAAGTACTCCTGAAATACAGTCTAAACAAATCATAATATTTTTTCGATTGAAGCTATCAGCAATTGTTCCAGATATTGGAGCAAAAAAAACATATGGAAGCATAGATAGCGCTAGTATAGTGCTATAAACCGAAGCACTTCCAGTTAATTCTAATAAGTAAAGTGAAATGGAAAATCTCTGAATAGCACTGCCAAACAGACTGATAATCTGCCCAACCAAAACAAGCTGAAAATTTCGATTATTTCTCATATATTAGTGAACAATCCATGTACCTCGGATAACCTTTCTCTTTATTTTTTTAACAGAACTCCCAATATACTACAAAAGTAAAGTATATACATTAACAACTATCACGCCCATTCATTAGCTGATAACTAACACACATCGGTTTCTTAGCCCACGGATCCTCCTTGATATATGCCTTAAGTGAAAATACATCCGCCATCATTTGTTCTGTCATAATTTCTTCTGGCGTCCCTTTATACATCATCTTTCCCTTTCTCATGGCAATCATCCAATTTGAAAATCTGGCAGCCAAATTCAAATCGTGAATCACAAGTGCAATCGTCTTTTTCTGTTTTCTATTTAAATCTTCTAAAAGCTCTAGCACTTCCAATTGATGGGCCATATCCAGATAAGTAGTAGGTTCATCCAAAAGAATTACTGGTGTATCTTGTGCAAGTGCCATGGCAATCCAAGCCCGCTGGCGCTGTCCTCCTGACAATGCCTCAATATTGCGATTAGCAAACTCCTCCATATGTGTAATTTCTAATGCCCATTGGATTCTCTCTCTATCCTCCTTGCGAAGTTTTCCAAATCCTTTCTGATGAGGATAACGACCATAAGCCACTAATTCAGAAACTGTCAAGCCTGCAGGTGCCTGAGGCGCCTGAGGAAGAATTGCCATCTTTTTTGCAATTTCTACCGTAGGCATCTCAGAAATTCGTTTACCATCTAGCACAATTTCACCACTGTTAATAGGAAGCATTCTAGAAAGTGCCTTTAAAAGTGTTGACTTTCCACAACCATTAGGTCCTATAATAGATGTAATCTTTCCTTTGGGAATCTGCACATCCATAGTCGAAATAATCACATTTTGCTGATATCCTACAGATATGCTCTTTCCCTCCAAAACTGTATTCATACTTCATTCTCCTTTATGTTTTTATCAATAAATACAGAAAATACGGAGCCCCTATTACTGCTGCCACAATTCCTACTGGTATCTCGTTAGGAGAGAGCAGTGTACGGGAAATAATATCCGCATAAACCATAAGCGTCGCCCCTGTCAGTACTGTTGCTGGAAGTAAAACTCTGCAGTTTGGTCCGACCAATCTCCTAGCCAAATGTGGACATACTAGTCCCACAAAGCTAAGACCTCCTCCTACAGCGCAACAAAGACTAGATATACCAACTGCCATTCCCAAAAGAATTATGGTCTGTCGTGATACATCAATTCCAAGCCCCGTAGCTGTCTGTCTTCCTAAATTTAATACATTCAAATCTCTTCCTCTGTAAAAAACAAAGCTTACTAAAAGTATAAGTCCTACCAAAAGCATACATACATTAGACCAAGTAGCCCCCCAAATACTGCCAGAAATCCAATTTTGCACAAAGGCATATTCACTATCCGACATTCGAAGCATCAACATAGTAGTAATACTAGAAACCACTGTTGACATAGCTACACCAATCAATAACAGACGTCTTGGCGACAGGCCCTCACGAGTAACCGCCAAACGATAATCTATAAATGCCGTAGTCACAGCCCCCGCAAAAGCAAGTATCGGAAATAATAATGTCGAAGAATTGCTATTGGGAATTAATACTATAAAAAATGCTATAAATAGACCAGCACCTGCATTTATACCTAAAATACCTGGTTCAGCCATATCGTTTCTTGAAACATTCTGAATCACACATCCAGAAACTGCAAGTCCCACACCTACCAACAGACTGGTCAGGACACGTGGAAGTCTAAGATTAATTAACGTATAACGAAGACTCTTCTCTCCTTCTCCCTTTAGGATATCCCATAGCTGCGAAAGAGCAACCTGTCGATATCCAGCATTCATATCAATCCATATTCCTAAAACAAGTAAAATGGACAGCACTACAAGCACGATAACGATTTTTCTTCTTTTTTGGTTAGTCAAAATCCTTCCCTCCTTTCCGTGCAGTCCAGATAAAGAAAGGAACTCCAATTATTGAAAATACAAGACCAATCGGTGTCTCACTAGGGGCATTAATCACACGAGATAAAATATCCGCCACCAGCATGAAAAAGGCACCACCTACCATAGAAGCAGGAATAACAAATCTATAATCCGCTCCTACAAAATACTGCATCACATGTGGAACCATTAATCCTACAAAAGCCACTGGCCCTGCCAATGCCACCGCTCCACCTGCCAGCAAAAGCACAATCATCAGACAAAAAACTCTAGAGCGCTCCACATCTAACCCTAATCCTCTAGCTGCGTCCTCACCTAAACTCAGTACAGAAACCTTTCCTGATAAAAAGATAGCAATGATTAAACCCAATCCAATTACTGGTCCTGCCAAATAAAGCTGCTTGGCGCGAATTCCAGCCACACCTCCAGCTGTCCAAAAGGTCAAATCATATCCTATATTATAAAAAATAGAGACTGCCTGACTCAAAGAAGTTAAAAAGATACTAATAGCACTTCCTCCCAAAACTAGTCGAACAGGATCCAATTTCCTATGTTTCATACTCATTAGACAATACAGTAATAACATAGAAGCCGCTGCTCCCAAAAAAGAAAACAGCACTACACCTGAAAATCCAAGACCTGGCAAAAAAGCTAGGCAAAGAGCTAAAGCAAAGGAAGCTCCCGCATTTACCCCTAAAAGTCCAGAGTCAGCCAGAGGATTTTTAGTGACTCCCTGCATAATCGCTCCCGATGAAGCAAAGGCCGCTCCTACCAAAATACATCCAATCGTTCTAGGAATTCGAAGCTCTCGAATAACGAGCTGCTTATAATCATTCAAATCAGGATGCAAGACAGCACTTAAAATCTGAGCCAATGCAATCTGGGTGCTCCCAAATAAAACGGAAAACACTGCCGTAACCATAACTACTATACAACCTGCTATGAAAAAAGCCCAAATCCTATATTTTTTCTTTTCACTCATTTCACTCATCACTACTCCTTAAAGCTACGAAAGAAATCAAGAAAAATGTCCAACTGTTTATTTAGAGTAATGGGATCTCGATGCATAAATGCAATCTGTTCATAAGCAAGAACTTTTCCATTTTTAACCGCCTCTAGATTATTCCATACTTTGGAATCTTCCACAAAAGAAGAATCTGTATCTGCCAAAACACCATACAGAATAAAATCACCAGTATAATCAGGCAACGCTTCCAAAGATACTACTTCATATGTAGTATTACCATCTACCATTTCCTTCTGTACTTTATCTGGTGCTTTCAATTCCCACATATCATAAAGGATAGATGCTCCTCTGGCAAAATGACTGCCCATCGTATAAATTTGCTGTGGCCAAACTTCCACAATAGAAACTGTCTGATCACCCACAATTTCTTGAATTTCATCTTTCGCCGCATCTACACGTGCATTGAAATCTGCAATATAGGCTTCTGCTTCGTCGTTTTTTCCCACTAAATCGGCAATATAACGAAATAGTTCTTCTTCACTGCGTTTTCCATCCTGAATATAAACTGTAGGTGCAATCTCAGAATACTTTTCATAATCTGCTTCCGTAATTGTGATAATCAAATCTGGCTCCTTTGCTACAATCATCTCTAAAGAAGTCTCTGCGCTAACCGTATTCAATTCTTGAATTCCCTCCACTTTATCTTCCAAAAATGGATTGGAAAGGGAGTAAGGAGATGCGATTACTGGCTTCACATCTACAGCCAACAACTCACCCAAATAATAATCCGATACAATTACTTGAGGATTTTCTGGAATTTCCACCTCTCCTTTATCCGTTTCCACTACACGCATACGATTAGAGGCTACATCCTCTTGCTTTTCATCTACTTGACTACAACCTACTGCTGCAATCATTAATCCAATCACAGCGCAAAATATTGCCAAAGTTCTTCTTCTTCTTTTCTTCATATTTTCCTTCCTTTCATTTATCAATTTGGTGCCACCATACAGTTAGTTTCTGCTAACTGTATGCATTTTAGCATAGCAAATACTAAAAAACAATTATATTTAGAAAATGCACTATTCAGGAATATGAATGACACTGTTTAGGAATATTTTTTTCCATTGCATCTGAAATATAAACTATGGTAATATAAAACTAACTTTAATTTTTTTTAACTAACTAAATGAAAGAAGGTTTTATATGGCATCCTATACTCATACCGAATTTCAAAAAGCTATTTTCCATCAATTATCTTTTGAACCAACCCGACATAAATTTTACACCAAATGGGATAATCCTGTCTCTCCTGAAACAGGCTCTGTATTGGTGTATGAACGCCCAGGATATTATATTCTTTCCATTGCCGACTATAAAGTTCGCAAAACTTTTTCTATCTCATTTGAAGGCTGTCAGCATTTGCTTCGTTTCGGTTGTCTCTATGAGGGAAAAACTAATTTTCGGGTAGAAGGAATCCCTTCTCATTCTTCCTCCCCCACAGCCTTTTTCGTATGGGAAGATCATGCAAAGGGATACCAATTATGGAATTCTGGAAATCATTTAAAAGGAATCGAGTTCGCTCTGTTCCCATCTTATCTAAATAAACTACAGGAAATTGATCCTCGCGTGGCAGACTTTGCCTACCTGCCTAAAAATTTATGCTACCCTTTTTTGCCACCTTCCGTAGTGTCAACAATGTGGCAACTTTTTAGTATCGTTTCTGACAATTGTCTAACTCCACTTATGTTAGAAGGATTTTTGCTTCAATGTATAGGAACATTGACTACTGTACTTCCAAAACAAGGCTCATCCATCTCCATTGTTATTCCTACTGTTCAATTAGGAAAACGCACACTTACCTTCAATAGCTTTGATCTAACAGCAATAGAACAAGCTGCAGAAATTCTGCGTAAAAATCTCTGCAGTCCACCTTCTGTACTTCAATTAAGCAAACAAGTATTTTTAAATGAGCAAAAACTACAAGCTGGCTTTTCCCTCTGCTATCATATGACTATTAGACAATATATTCGTGGCTGTCGTATGGCTGAAGCCACCAGGTTACTGACTGAAACCAACCACTCAATACATCAGATAGGAATATCAGTAGGATATGCCAGTTGTGCCAGCTTTATTAAAGCCTTTCGACAAACATATCATATGACTCCACTGGCTTTTCGGAATGCGAATCAGAAAAATTTAGGCTACTATAATAAAATTTCAACAAATACAATTAATAAAACATAATCCTATACGAGGATGTTTTTACAAAAAAATTCAATATAAATTGAACAATATTGAATTATAATATTTACATTGAATGAATTTTTCAGAGAATTCCTATTTATTTAATCTTTCAGAAACGGAGTTTAAGTTTGTTTTGGATAAGATTTGACAATTTAGAGATTATATCGTAGAAAATTTTAATAGAAAAACTCATATTTGATATGGAATCTCATTTAGCTTTATCATACTTTTTGAGGTACTAACCGATAACAAAACATTCAAAACGATTTCTTGAGGAAGTAATCGTGAGCCATGAGAACTCATTTAAAAATTGTGGAAGGAGAGAATTACTATGAACTGGTTAAGGACTATATTAGACGGCATTGCAGTATGTCTAATATTTAATATGACGGTCGCATTATTATGGATGCTTATACCAAATGCTTTTTCAAAAATGCTACCTCCAGAAATTCGAAAGGCGGCACCTAAAAGAAAAAAGAAAGAAGTTGCTATATTAGCTACTGTGCTTTACCCACTGTACATATTGATATTTATATATATGGCTGTCAGTGCAAGGCAAGCTGGAGTGAGTGGTTTTTGGAATCTGTTTTGGACAGGATATGTGGAAATGTTCTTTGTGAATCTCGGTGATTTCTTCGGACTTGACTGTTTTTTTAGAGGTCTTGTTAAAGACAAAGGGATTATGATTCCAGGTACGGAACATTGTGAAGCATGGAATTTAAAAAAATGGATGCTTACACTGGCAATACCCGAACACTGCATTATGTGGCCTCTGATTATATGCCCTCTTGCGGGACTGATTTTTGTTGGAATAGGAACAGTTATTAGATGAAACTAACAAATTCTACTCTATAAAACTTTATGCAAAATCCTAAAATCCAAACTTTCTCCATAGTATCCTAAAATATTCGTGAGAAAATTAGAAGCTGGAATATTATATACCTAATCAGATTAAAATATCAACCACTGTTCGAGAACTGTCTGCGCAAAAGCAACGCTGCTTTTGTCAATAGTGACAAAATAATGATTACATCAGTACCTCCAGATATTGTTCATCCTTCATATATCATGCTTTATTATCATCTATATCTGAATGAATTACATTAGTACTTTTCAAGTCCGTTTCTACCATAAACTAGAGAAAGCGGAAGTTGTATTAGATCCAGCTAATCACTTCCGCTTTTCATCAACCGTTCCATGCGGGAATCGAACCCACAGCTAGCGCTTAGGAGGCGCTTGTTTTATCCGTTAAACTAATGGAACTTATTCAGTTAAAACACCGATTTTAGGCTTTTTATTGTCTTCGGAATCGGCAACCGATTTTTCTATCTTTTACTAACTTTCATTAGTAAAAAGTTCAAGAAACTGACTTTAAAAAAATTTTCTAAAAAAATAACTCTTCGTCAATTTTTAACTAACTAGACTTGCCTCGAACTCTCAATTGTTTTTCATTCTCACCTTTGAGTTCGCACTTGACTTCTCCTTAAGAGCCAAGTACTTTCTTCAACTAAGCCACGAAGATATAAATTATTTATCCTTTACTATCATACCCCACTTAAAAGATAAAGTCAAGTTTTGTATCATATTAAAGCAATAAACACTATACTATTTTATTGCTATAAATAATTTAACTTATCTTGTATTTATCTAGACTTTTATATATAATCTAAATTTCCCTGAAGCCAAATAATTCCTTTAAATCTTCTTCCAACTTTTGGTTCTCCAAATAAGTGTTTTTTGTTAATACAAACTTGAATATTCATAGAATTACATATAATAGATAAATAATAAATCTGTTCAAATGTTTTTCGATTTATCTCTTCCTTTACATGAATAATTGTCCCTAAAATAGAATACTTATCCGTCTCAATACCGTAAGGCATCCAGTAAGAATCCACAATTGTTAAGACATCTTCTTTTTTAGTTCGCTTAGAAATCTGTGAGTACAAATCCATATCTTCTAGAGTAAGATTTTCAATTGCCTCCATATCTCCTTTTCTTGCCTCCTGTACAAGTCTATCATATTTATGATTAATCCTTATCTCTTTTGCTGCCTGCTTTGGGTCTTTTTGAACAGATAAAATAATCATCCCATTCACAGAAAGCGCAGATAGGACTACATTATTCACCGTTGGAAATAAATCTTTATATTTTCTCATATTAAGATAATGGACAAAATTTTGTGCATAGAAAATGACAGGGATTCCAATATGAATACTCTCAAATACACCTGCATAAGCATTCTTGTCAGTATATTTTTCTACTTGGATTTCTTGATACATTGGATTTTCTCCAGTAACATATGGGTAAGAATATTCCATATCAATATATCCCATTTGATTAATTTCACCAACTACAGAAATGCCAAAATGCTCTCCATATTTTTTATTACACTGAATAATGGAGGTGCCATCCTCATTTCTTGTTCTGGCTTCCTCATCTGGATTCTCAATTGTCTCTGCTATAATCTCTCTATACTGTTCTTTTTCATAAAAACCAATCGCTACTAAATAGTCATGCATGAATGACACCTCCTTTCTCTATCATATATGAACTAAATAACTCTCTTACTTAATTACTTTCTTTCCACCCATATAAGGAACTAATACATCTGGAATTGTAATACTTCCATCTTCATTTTGGAAATTCTCTAAAATTGCAGCACTTGTTCTACCAACTGCGACACCGCTTCCATTCAATGTATGAACGAATTTCGCTTTATCTTTAATATTATCTTTATACTTGATATTTGCTCTTCTCGCCTGGAATTCCTCAAAATTACTACAGCTAGAAATTTCTACATATCGATTATAACTTGGCATCCAAACTTCAATATCGTATTTCATTGCCGCTGTGAATCCTAAATCTCCAATGCAGATTTTTACTACACGATATGGAAGACCTAAGAGCTGAAGTACATGCTCTGCATCTGCCGTCAATTTTTCTAACTCTTCATAGGATTGCTCTGGCTTTGTAAATTTAACAAGCTCTACTTTATTAAACTGATGCTGACGAATCAATCCTCTTGTATCTCTTCCTGCGGAACCTGCTTCTGCTCTAAAACATGCTGTATAAGCAACATGTTTAATTGGAAGCTGATTTCCATCTAAAATTTGCTCACGATACATATTTGTCACTGGAACTTCTGCTGTTGGAACCAAGAAATATTCTTTTCCGTCTCCATATACTTTATATGCATCTTCCTCAAATTTTGGAAGTTGTCCTGTACCTGTCATACTTTCCCTGCTTACCATAAATGGGGGAAATACTTCCGTATATCCATGCTGCTCTGTATGCGTATCCAAAAAGAAATTCACAATTGCTCTCTCTAATCTTGCTCCCAAATCTCTATATACTGTAAATCTTGTACCAGAAATCTTTCCAGCTGTCTCTGGATCTAAAACTCCAAGTTCTTTTCCTAAATCCCAATGTGCCTTTGGCTCAAAATCAAATTTTCTTGGTTCTCCAAATTTTCTAATCTCAACATTATCTTCATCTGTGTTTCCCGCTGGTACACTCGGATGTGGAATATTAGGAATAGTAAGCATAAATGCATTTAATTTTTCATCCACATCTCTAATCTGAGCATCGAGTCCCTTAATTTTCTCAGATAGTTCTTTCATCTCCTTGAAAATAGGTGCTGTATCTTCTCCTGCTTTTTTCATGGCTGGAATCTGTTTAGATACTTTATTTTGGCTACTCTTTAAAACTTCTACCTCACTAAGTAATTCTCTTCTCTTACAATCTAAAACTTGAAAATCATCTAAATTAAAATCTTCATTTCTAGTTGCCAATGCTTGTTTTACTTCTTCAAAATTATTTCTCAATAGCTTAATATCTAACATTTTTTTCTCCTTTCAAACTCTCGTTTTGTGCTTCTTCCTAGTAAAGAATCTATCCACATTATTTTTTTATTTCTCAAAACTTATCCACATTATCTTTCTTTATTTTTCTTTTTTGTAGATAATTATTTTAAGATATCTGTTCTTTCATTCATCTTATTTCATAATTGCCTTTACTGCTTAAAAATATACTCGCAGAACAAAGCATACTGTAAGCTCTACTAGATGAAAAACGGTTTCGCTGTTTTATTAGAGATACTTACAGAGCATACTACATTCTATATCCTACTTTCACAAGGGATAAAAGAAAAAAATCTTCCGTCCATATATGGGACGAAAGATTCCGCGTTGCCACCCAAATTGTTATAAACATAAAAAACTATAACCTCTTGTAGTATGATAATGGATACCAACCATCTAACTTTCATTAGCAACTCCAAAAATGGACCGATTTCCCGACAAATCAATTCGCACCAACCATTGACTCTCTGCATTGTCCAAAAAAATCTTTGTTTTCTTCACTGTTCTTTTGCACTATATTTATTTTCAGTTCCTGTAGCTTCTAACTTACTCCATCACATAAACTTAATGGATGCTACTAATAGATAAATCTTTACTTCTTTCACATACCATATGAGCTTTGGCAAATTATTCTTATTCAGAGTAAAAGATACAGGTGAGCAACCCTCTGGTCACATTAATATCTATATTCTGATGGTCTCCCACCAAGGACATAAGTTCTTACACCCTATACATTTATATTATATGTTTAACAGATGCTTATGTCAAGCAAAATGTATCAACATAAGAACCATGTTTTTTAATCTCATAAAAAATGGAGATGTTTTTTGCAAAACAAAAGAGTGCTTTTTCATAAGAGCAGAATTATTCCTATATCTGAATAGATTGTAACATATCAAGCAATCTTTCTAATTCTTCCTGTGAATAATATTCTATCTCAATTTTTCCTTTATTATTCTTTTTATTTTTAATAGAAACTTTACTTCCCAAAATATTTTTTACTCTCTCCTCCATATCACGATACAAGAAAGAATAATCCTCTTTTTTCTCTACTTTTTCTTTCCTTTCCCTAAGCATGGATTTGATAAGTGCTTCTGCATCACGAACGCTCAAACTCTCATCTAATATTTTCGTTGCTACTTCATACTGTTTATCACCATTTTCTAATGCTAAAAGACATCTCGCATGTCCACTTGTAATCATCTCTTCTACTAACATTTCCTGCACACGCTTATCAAGTTTTAATAATCGAAGAGAATTTGTAATGGCAACTCGACTTTTCGATACCTTAGCTGCCACCTCATCTTGTTTTAAATGAAATTCCTGAATCAATCTTTGATAAGCAAATGCCTCATCAATTGGATTCAAATCTTCCCTCTGAAGATTCTCAATTAAAGATACCTCTAAAATTTCCTGATTTCCAAAATTCTTTATCACAACTGGAACTTTTGTCAATCCCGCCATTCGTGCAGCTCTCCATCTGCGCTCTCCCGCAATAATCTCATAATAATCATCTTTTTTAGTAACAACAAGAGGCTGAATAATTCCATACTGACGAATAGATTCTGCCAACTCTTCTAAAGCATCCTCATCAAACTGCTTTCTCGGCTGTTCACGGTTAGGCTCAATATCTAATATATTTAAAGTTTGCTCTACCTCAACCTCTTTTATTACCTCCACTTCTTTCACTACTTCTTTTATAATTTCAACAGGTTTTGTATCCTCTTTTTTTCTGGAATCCTGTTTTTCTGGAATCAATGCATTTAACCCTCTGCCCAATCCTGTTTTTCTAGTCGCCATAAATATCCCTCCGTACCCTATTCTTTATTATTATAAATAACTTCATCCGCCAACATCCGGTAACTCTCTGCACCTGTAGATTTATTTGCATATAATGTAATAGGCAATCCAAAACTTGGAGCTTCAGCTAGACGAACATTTCTTGGAATAATTGTTTTATAAATTCTATGATCCAAATTATCCTTTACATTTTCCACAACCTGTAAAGATAAATTAGTCCTAGCATCATACATTGTAAATACGACACCTTCTATGTATAAATCTGGATTTAAGCTTTCTTGAATTAACTCGATTGTATAGATTAATTGTGATAAACCATCAATTGCATAAAATTCACATTGGATTGGAACTAATACAGAATTCGCAGCCGTCATAGAATTTACAGTCAACATTCCCAATGCTGGTGGACAATCTATAATAATAAAATCATATCTATCTCTAATTATTTCTAATTTTTCTTTTAAAATAAATTGCATATTTTCTACTGCAATCAATTCAATCTCTGCTCCTGCCAAATCTCGGTTTGATGGAAGAATAGATAGATTTTGAAAAATCTCATGAATAATACAATTATCAATTTCTTCTTCTTCTCTCAAAACTTCATAAACTGTATTCTCCAATGAATTTTTATCTAATCCCAATCCACTTGTTGTATTTCCCTGTGGATCCATATCAATAATCAAAACTTTTTTTCTTTTTTCTGCCAAACATGCTGCCAAATTAATTGCCGTCGTAGTTTTTCCAACTCCACCTTTTTGATTAGCAATAGCTATAATTCTACTCATTAATTTTTCTCTCCTTTCGAATTGTCGATTTTTCCTAACTTATCTCAATTATAACATAATCGCTACATTTTTTTCTACATCCAACCTCCTAAAATAGTAAACAAAAATTTATGTTTCACGTGAAACATTTTATACATTATTTATTTTATTATGTTTCACGTGAAACACGACTTCATTCTTTCTTTTCTTTTTCTTATTACTTCACTATAACTTCTCTTCTATGTTTCACGTGAAACATAGCTTCATTTTTTCTATTTTCTTTCTCATTACTTCACTATTTCTTCTCTTCTATCTTTCACGTGAAACATAACTTCATTTTTTCTATTTTCTTTCTCATTGCTTCACTATAACTTCTCTTCTATCTTTCACGTGAAACATAACTTCATTTTTTCTATTTTCTTTCTTATTACTTCACTATACCCTCTCTTCTATGTTTCACGTGAAACATAGCTTCATTTTTTCTATTTTCTTTCTCATTACTTCACTATGCCTTCTCTTCTATGTTTCACGTGAAATATAACTTCATTTTTTCTATTTTTTCTCATTACTTTGCCATGCCTTTTCTTCTATCTTTCACGTGAAACATAACTTCATTTTTTCTATTCTCTTTCTTATTACTTTGCTATATTTTATCATGTTTCACGTGAAACATGATAAAAGAAAAAGCAGTGATTCTTCCCACTGTTTCTCTTTCGTCTATTATAATTCAAATTTACATCTGTTCTGGACAACCAATTCCCAATAATGCCAATGCATCTTTTAACACTTGCTTCGTAATAATAACTACCTTTAATCTTGCATTTTTTACTTCTGTATCATCCACATTGATTTGGCAATCATGATAGAATTTATTAAATGCCTGTGCAACTGCAACTGCATATCTAGCAATGACAAACGGTTCTAACTTATCTGCTGCATCTTTAATAACCTGAGGAAAACGATTAATTTCTTTCATTAAATTCATACTTGCATCATCTGTTAACATAAAATAATTAATATTCTCGTCGATATTTTCAACTCCAGATTTTCTAAGTACACTTGCCGCACGAGCATATGTGTATTGAACATATGGACCAGTTTCTCCATCAAAATTTAAAATCTTATCCCAGTTAAAGATTACATCCTTAATTCTCTGATTATATAAATCATTAAATAAAATTGCTCCAATTCCAACGATTTCTGCAACTTTATCCTTATCCTCAAGATTTGGATTCTTTTCTGCAATAATTTCTTTTACCTTCTCAATAGATTCATGCAAAATCTCTTCTGCATAAATAATATTTCCACTTCTCGTAGATAATTTTCCACCCTGTAAACTAACAAGACCATATGGAACATGCACTAAATCCTTATTCCAATCATAACCCATTAACTCAATTACTTTGAACCATTGAGCAAAATGAAGCTTTTGTTCAAGCCCTGTGACATAAATACATTTGGAAAAATCATAAGTTTTCTTACGATATAATGCTGCTGAAATATCGCGTGTCGCATATAGAGAACTTCCATCCTTCTTTGTAATTAAACAAGGAGGCATATTATATTCCTCTAAGTTTACAATCTGGGCTCCCTCACTCAGTGTGATAAGTCCTTTCTCTTTTAACTCCTCAATAACTGCATCCATCTTATCATTATAGAAACTCTCACCTGCATAAGAATCAAATTCAATTCCTAACATATCATAAACACGCAAAAATTCTTTCAAACTAATCTCGCGGAACCATTTCCAAATAGATAATGCCTCCTCATCCCCGTGTTCCATCTTTGTAAACCAAGCACGAGCCTGATCATTTAGAGTATCATCTTTTTGTGCCTCTTCATGGAATTTTACGTAAATTCTCATAAGGGCAGCTACTCCCTCTTTTTCTATCTCTTCTTTATTTCCCCAATTTTTATATGCAACAATCAACTTTCCAAATTGAGTTCCCCAATCTCCTAAATGATTAATTCTCTCTACTTTATAACCAAGTTTTGTAAGAATTTTATAAAGAGAATTTCCAATAATCGTTGTTCTCAAATGTCCAACATGAAAATTTTTTGCTACATTTGGAGAAGAATAGTCAATACAAATCGTCTTTCCCTCTCCCTCTATATCTGCACCATAATCTTTTGAAGAAGCTTTCTCAATAATCTGCTTTACATACATTTCCTTATTAACAAAGAAATTTACATATCCCCCCGCAGTTTCCACTTTCTCTAAAAAATCTTGCTCTCCAATTTTCTCTTTGATATCCTGTGCAATCATATTGGGAGCTTTTCTAAAAATTTTAGCTAATCGAAAACATGGAAATGCAAAATCTCCCATATCTGCCTTTGGTGGAATTTCTAATAAATTAGCCACCTCTTCTGTTGATAATTCTACTATATTACTAGCAATTAATTCACTAATTTTTTCTTTCATTTCTTATCCCTTCCTAGTCTATTATCTTATCCACATTTTTCTAATAAAAATTCAAATCTATCCACATTATTTATAAGAATTGTGGATAAATTTTTAAGCTTCCATTGAAAATGTGCAATGATCTATTTTTTCTTTATTGGCCAAAATCTCCACTTCTACTTGGAGTTTTTCTCTATTTTTTACATCTACCAAAAATACATCCGCATTCATTTTATTCACAGAAGTCTCTATCAAATTTTGCAGAACTTCCACAATATATTCATTCACCGAAGATTCTGTTTCTTTTTTGCTATCTTCTATATCGTAAAGCATTTCTACTTTATCATATCGCACTTGAATAAATTGCTGCAAGCTCTCTAATGCCTCAGCTAATACTGGACTAATAGATAGCCTTTCTTCTTCTTCACTTAAGTTTTCTTCCATCTCTTTCTCAGATGTCTGATGATTTTTGTCCATAAATTCTTCTAATGCCTTCAGATATCTTTGAATTTCATCAGATTCAGTATCTATCGTTCCTACCTGCTTTTCTAAATCCTCAATTCGATAATTTAAATTTTTAATTTTTCTATCTTGAAAATTCTCACTTTGAGAAGGATAAAAAATGGTATTCAACGGAGAAAACATTTTCCTTCGCTCGCCGCTCTCATCTGTCTGAAATAAAATCTTTCTCTTTTTATTTTTCTCATTTTCAAGTTTTTCTCTCTCATCCAATAGATTTTTCTTCTTTTTATTTTTTTCTTCAATTTCTCTCGATAAAAATATTTTTAATCCACTATACATTTGTTCTCTGTCTAATAGTTCCATGCATTCACCCGCCTTTCCTATTTTATTTCATTAAAAACCTACTATATAATTATTTTTTCCTTTTTAGTTTCCATAGTAAGTTCTCATAAGTTATCTTACACTAAAAACTTCTGAATGAAAAGATATTTATGAAAATATCATTTTTTATTTGTAACTTATGCCATTTTGTCTTATAATAAATTTAATCATTAATTTTAGAAAGGAGCAATTCTATGTCAACAACAAAAAAAATAGCTGCCTTCTCCTTGCTTGCCTCCGCCACAAGCTTACCTATGCTTTTCATCAATAAATATATTAATAAACTTTCTACTCGCCGTGATTTACTATACTCTGATAATGAAAATTATTATAACTGGAGATTTGGACGTATTTTTTATACCAAACAAGGAAACGGCTCTCCAATCTTATTAATTCATGATATTATACATTATGGCTCAGAAGTTGAATTTAAAAAAACTAAAAAACAACTTTCTAAGCATCATACAGTATATACAATAGATTTACTTGGATGTGGTCGCTCGGATAAATCTAATATCACCTACACAAGCTATCTCTATGTACAGCTATTAAATGATTTCGTAAAACAGATTATAGGAACACCTACTGATATTATAGCTTCTGGCTCATCTTGCAGTATCGCTATCATGGCATGCTATACTGAGACTAATCTATACAATAAATTATTATTAATCAACCCTACGAATTTTCAGAATTTGAATAAAATACCTAATACAGCTTTAAAGGCATATAAAAAATTCATTGACTTTCCACTTGTTGGTAGCTTTGCCTACTATATGCTAAATACAATAGAAAAAACAAAAACAACTATAAGAAAGCAATTTTATAATCCAAATAAAGTCTCTGAAACGTATCTACTTACATGCTACGAGGCTGCACATACTCAAGGAACAAATTCAAAATATATTTATTCTAGCGTATATTCAAGATATATGAATAGTACGATTTATCACGCCTTACGCGAACTAAATAATAGTATTTATATTATTATGGGAGAGACAGAACCAAATCATCAAGAAACAATCCATCAATATCTCACACAAAACTGTGCAATTGAGACTTCTATTCTCCCTGCCACAAAACATTATCCACATTTTGAAAATCCTACAAGTTTTTTAGAAATTTGCAATATATTCTTTTAATATTAGTGTACTAATAGTTAAACTCATCGCATAAAATAAATTTTTAATCTTGCAAAGCATACCAATATAATAGTGGCTACGGTGATTACCACCAATGCATCCGATTGAAATTTAGCCAAGCAATTATTTTATATTTCACACATTCAGTACTAAATGTCTGGCGCAAGGTTCATCTTGCGCCAGATCCTATTTTTTAACAGAAGCTTTCTTCCCAAAAAGCGGTTCCTTTGAAGGAAGCCCCGCCTTTCTCGGATATTTTTTTGGAGTGTTCCTAATTTTTTTTACTAAAACCATTTTTCTATCAATATCTGTATTTGGAAGTCTAAACTGCTCCACTTTTTCTATCTCAGCTCCGAGTGCATCAAAAGCCTTTCTCACTCCTTGCATTTCTTCATCCACTTTTTCCCCTTTATACGCTACAAATAACCCACCAATGTGGATAAATGGAACACAGTACTCTCCAAGTGTGGATAAATTTGCAACTGCCCTCGACACACATAAATCATACTGTTCTCTATATTCCTCTTTCTTAGCAATATCTTCTGCTCTTCCGTGAATTCCTTCTATCTGTTCTAATTCTAGAGCTTCTATTACTTCGTTTAAAAACTTAATTCTTTTATTCAGTGAATCAAGAAGAGTAATCTTTAAATTCGGAAATGCAATCTTTAACGGAATTCCTGGAAATCCCGCTCCCGTTCCTAAGTCCAAAACAGTCTGAACTTCTGCCATAGATATCGCCTTTACAATCGATAAACTATCGATAAAGTGCTTTTCAATCACATCATAAGGCTCCGTAATGGCCGTCAAATTCATCACTTTATTTTTTTCTATTAATAATTGGAAATATTTGTAAAACTGCTCTATCTGTCTCTCTGACAATATAATTCCTAAATCATTTGCTCTAAAAAAAAGAGTTTCTCTCCATCTCTTATCCATTTCATTCACCAACTTTCAGCGAGAAATTATCTATACTTTTCCCATAAAAATATTTCTCTCTATTTTTAAGCATCTAATCCTCCAAATTTTCAATAAAAATTTCTTATATTTCTTTTCAAATATATCTAATTTTATCTTCTATTTTCCAGATAAATTAATAATACGGAGATATCTGCAGGGGAAACACCCGAAATTCTAGAAGCCTGTCCAATAGAATGTGGTCTCGTCTCTTCTAGCTTTTGAACTGCCTCTTTTCTAAGACTCTTCACTTCATCATACTTAATGTCTTCTGGAATCCATTTATATTCTAACTTTTTAAACTGTTCTACTTGTCGAATCTGTCTCTTAATATAGCCGTCATACTTAATATTAATATTTACTTGTTCTATCACATCTTTGTCGCATACTATTCTACTATCATCGATTGCTTCTAAATCTTCATAGCATAATTCTGGTCTTCGAATCAATTCGGCTAACGAAACCGCAGTTTTTAGCGGAGTACTATTATGCTTTTCTAATAATTGTTGTACTTTTTTATTTGCTCCGACCATTGTTTTTTCGAGTCTTGCAATCTCTTCTTTAATTACTTTTTCTTTTTCAAGTAATCCTTCATATCTCTCTTTATCAATCAGACCAATCTCATATCCAATTTTGGTAAGTCTTAAATCAGCATTATCCTGTCGAAGTAATAAGCGATATTCCGCACGAGAAGTCATCATACGATATGGCTCATGTGTTCCCTTCGTAACCAAATCATCAATCAAAACTCCGATATAAGCCTGAGAGCGGTCTAAAATAATTGGCTCTTTTCCAAGGATTTTTCTCGCAGCATTTATTCCTGCAATAAGCCCCTGTGCTGCTGCCTCCTCATATCCAGAGCTACCGTTAAACTGTCCTCCGCTAAATAATCCTCTCACCTTTTTAAACTCCAAAGAAGATTTTAACTCTAATGGATTTACACAATCATACTCAATTGCATACGCATTTCTAATAATTTTTGCATTTTCCAAACCCTTCACAGAGCGATACATTGCGTACTGTACATCCTCAGGAAGAGAACTTGACATACCGCCGATATACATTTCATTTGTAAATTCTCCTTCAGGCTCAATAAAAACTTGATGCCTATTCTTATCAGAAAACTTTACAACCTTATCCTCAATAGAAGGACAATACCTAGGTCCTGTTCCTTCAATTGCTCCTGAAAAAAGTGGAGAGCGATGTAAATTTTGTCTAATAATCTCATGTGTCTTCTCATTTGTATAAGTCAACCAACAAGAAACCTGCTCTCGCTTAATCTCTTCTTCTGTATTCGTAAAACTAAACGGAACAATTTTTTCGTCTCCAAACTGCTCCTCCATTTTTGAAAAATCAATAGACTTCTTATCAATTCTCGCTGGAGTTCCCGTCTTAAAGCGATACATTTCCACGCCAAGACTCTTAATGGAATCCGTCAAAAATCTCGCTGGCGATAATCCATTCGGTCCAGTCTCATTACTCACATCTCCGTAAATACATCTTGCTCTCAAATAAGTTCCAGTCGCCAAGACAACTGCCTTTGCTTCATACGTAGCGCCAGAATAGGTCTTCACTCCCTTAATTTGACCATCCTCGACTAAAAGCTCTGTCACTTCAGCCTGACGAACTGTTAAATGCTCCGTATTTTCCAATGTCATTCTCATACGCCTAGAATATTCTGCTTTATCAGCCTGTGCTCTTAAAGAATGAACTGCTGGTCCCTTTGACTTATTTAACATTTTTGATTGAATATAAGTTTTGTCAATATTTTTTCCCATTTGACCGCCAAGTGCGTCAATTTCTCTCACAAGATGTCCCTTCGAGCTTCCACCTACATTTGGATTACATGGCATCAACGCAATGCTATCAATACTCACTGTAAATACGATAGTCTCACATCCAAGTCTTGCCGCCGCCAGCGCCGCCTCACATCCCGCATGGCCTGCTCCTACCACTATGACATCATACTTTTCTTCTACAAAAGCCATTTTTTTCTCCTTACTTACCCATACAAAATTCTTGGAATATTTTATTTACCAAATCTTCCTCCAAAGACTCTCCTATAATAAATCCTAATTGTTCATAAGCATTCATCAAATCAATAGATAGAAAATCTTCTGGCATACCATCTTTAAAGCTTTGCTCTGCTAGTATAATACTCTCTAGCGCATTTTGCAATGCTGTTTTATGTCTCATATTAGTGATGCAAACCTCATTTTTAAAGGAAATTTCTCCCTGAAAAAACATTTCTTTTATTTTCTCGTACAGAAAATCCATTCCTTCCTCTAATTTTGCCGATATTTCTATAACAAAATCTCCAAATATATCTTTTATTTTATTATCATCCACTTTCTTTTCCAAATCTGACTTATTAAATAAAACGATAACCTTCTTCTCTTTAATCAACTCTATAATTTTTTCGTCATTTTCCTCAAGTGGTCTTGAAACATCGACAACATATAAAATCAGGTCTGCATCTTCAATCCACATTTTTGCTCTATCCACACCGATTTTTTCCACAATATCCACAGTATCATGAATCCCCGCAGTATCAATAATATGAAGTGGAATTCCCTGTAAAAGTACTGTCTCTTGTAAGCTGTCTCGCGTCGTTCCAGCCACCTCTGTTACAATTGCTCTCTCCTCTCCTACTAACACATTCAGCAATGAAGATTTTCCAACATTTGGCTTACCGACAATACAAGTTTTTATGCCATCTTGCATAATTTTTCCATCATCTGAAGTATTTAAAAGCTTCTCAATTATTTGCCTGCACTGGCCAATTTCTATCTCAAATCTCTCACTATTATCTTCTATATTAATATGTTCAGGATCATCTAAAGCAGATTCAATAAAAGCAACATGATATAAAATTATATCTCGTAGCTGCATTACCTTATCTCTCACACTTCCCTTTAACTGCTTCATCGCCGAGTCAATTGCCATCTCATTTTGAGAATGAATCAAATCCATAACGGCCTCGGCTTGGGATAAATCTAATCTTCCATTTAAAAAAGCTCTTTTTGTAAATTCTCCTGGCTCGGCAGGTCTTGCTCCCATCCTAAAAATTAACTCCAAAATCTTTTTTAAAAGAACGACACCTCCATGACATTGAATTTCTACAACATCCTCCGCTGTATAACTATGAGGACCTCTCATTACTAGAACAATACATTCATCTAACATTTGTTCCTTATCATAAATAGTTCCATAATGAGCGGTATAACTATCAACCTTTTCTAAATCCTTCTTTTTCTGAGGACGAAATACCTTTTTTACAATCTTTATCGCATCCTTACCACTGACTCGGATAATTCCAATTCCAGCATCACTCATGGCGGTTGCTATCATCGCAATTGTATCATCAAAATTCATTTTTCTACTCCTTCCTATCTAATATACTGATATACTTACCACTCTTGATAATCATATCAGTACATTAGTATTGTAACGTATAATATGCCTTATATTAAAATAAGACCATTGTAAAATAAATAAATTTGTTTTACAACAGCCCTATTTTTTAACTTAAATACAATATCTATGATCTCTTTAACATAATAACAACTTTTCTGTAAGGCTCTTCTCCCTCACTCTTTGTATATACATATCTGTCATTTTGCAATGCAGAATGAATAATTCTTCTCTCATATGGATTCATTGGCTCTAAAGATACAGATTTTCTAGTTCTCTTTACTTTATATGCAATATTTTTAGCCAAATGCTCTAAAGTCTCTTTTCTGCGCTCTCTATAATTTTCTGTATCCATTTTCACTCTAATATAAGAATCACTCTCTTTATTTACATAAAGGCTTGTTAAGTACTGAAGCGAATCAAGCGTCTGACCTCTTTTTCCGATTAAGATTCCCATATCATCTCCAGATAAATCAATATCCATATTTTTTGTATTCTCATTATACTGTAAATCAATCTTTACTTCAACCTTCATTGCATGGAATAATTTTTCTAAAAATTCTCTTGTTTTTTCCTCCACTGTCACCGTCTCAACTGGAGTTATAACAGGTTTAATAACCGGAATTTCTTCCTTTTTTTCTTCTACAATAACAGCTTTCTCCTCTTTCTTCGTCACAAGAATCACTGCTGGCTTTGCTCCAAATCCAAAAAAGCCTGATTTCCCTTCTGACTCTACTGTATATTCAAGCTTATCACTAGCAATTCCCAACTGAATACTTGCCTTTGTCAAAGCTTCCGCTACAGTCTTTCCCTCAAATCTTATAGAATCCACTATTTATTCCCCCCTTTTCCATGCGTTTCATTATATTTTCTCATTAGATTTGCATTTGCAGCAATACTACCTCCTTCTTGTGTTTTTTTCTTCTTCGTAGTACCTGCATCCGCTTGTTTATTTTCTTGAATATCAGCTAATTGATCCAAAGGATAAAGATCATCATAGTTGACACTCATATTTTTCGTATTCATTGTCGCTCTAGTTGTTATTTTTCCTACTCTACGACCACTTGGTGCAACTACAACATCCTCATTCGGATTGCCTGCATTCTGACTTGCACCTTCCATAAGTCTTGTAGTGAGCGATTTTTTCTTTTTTTTATTTTTCTTAGCAGCTTTTTTCCTATTCTTCTCAATCAACTTATTCACATCAATATGATCCATATATTTGTTAATTACAATCTGTTGAACTACTTGGAATAATGCACTGATAGACCAATAAATACCGATACCTGACGGTAAAGTAAAACAAAACCATACAGACATAAGTGGCATAAACATCATTGTTCGATTCATTGCTGCAAGCTGCGGATTATCATCCGTATTTGTGTTCATAGTTTTCATAGATAGCCACTGGAATAAGCCAGCTGCCACTGGAATAATTAAATAAACAGGTTTTGAAAAACTTGGAGTCTCAGCAATATTAATTCCCCATAAGAAATTATTCATCTTAGCAATTGTATTTGCCTGTGTTGTAATCGTATCGCTGATAGATGGCATTGCATTTGCCAAAGCATTCCAAGTATCTGGTTTAAACTGTGCTAAAAAGTCAATTACCTGATTTGTAGTTGGACTGTCCTGCAAGGATGTAAGCAATTTTGCAGACTCTCCTATCTGTGTAAGAGTTTTAGCATATCCTTCTACAGAAGTAATAGCGTTCACAACAACTTCATAAACCTGCTTTACAGGTTGAATATATGCTGGTATATTACGAATAACATAATATAGAGCAAAGATAATCGGCATCTGAATAATCAACTGTAAACAGCTGCCTGTTGGACTTACTCCATATTTCTCATAGACAGCTTGAATTTCTTCATTCTGTCTCATCATGGATTCCTGATCTTTTTTATTACGATATTTTTTCTGAATCTTATTAATCTCAGGCTGCATAATTGTATTAATTTTTGAGAAATGCTGTTGTTTAATTGTAAGCGGCAGCATCGCAAGCTTTACAACTATAGTAAATAAAATAATACAAACACCAAGATTTACAATTCCTACCTGGTTCATCACTCTAAAGATCAGTTCCATTACATAACCTAATAGTTTTGCAATCCATCCAATAATAAAAGTATTAGATTGGGTCAATAACATAAAACGTACCTCCTAAAATATCAAGGAACTGGGTCAAATCCACCCTTTGAAAATGGATTACAACGCAAAATCCTCCATATCGCTAGTAAAAGGCCCTTTCCTGCTCCATATTTTTCAATTGCCTCCATCGCATACTGCGAACAAGTTGGAATATAGCGACAACATCCGCCTTTTCCCTTTAATGCTGATAAATATTTCCTGTAAAATCGAATCATCCATAACAAAATTTTTTTTATCATATTTTTGTATCCTTTTGCTACTCAATCAAAGACTTTTATCTTCCTCATCGAATCCCTACTGACTTTTTTTATCACAAATCTTATGCAATCTCAATAAATGTAAAAAGGAGCCCTCGATTTCAAAATATCCCTTGTCTTTTACACTATTTCTCGCAACAATAACAATATCAAATCCTTGGGCCATTTTTTCCTTATTCAAACGATAACTCTCTCGAATCAATCTGGTCACGCGATGTCTTACAATACTATTTCCCACTTTTTTACTAACCGTTATGCCAATTCTATTATAATCCAAATCATTTTTCCTGACATACATAATCAACGCACGATTAGCAATCGATCTTCCAGTTCTGTACACCAAATTGAATTCTCTATTATTCTTTAAAGATTTTATATTCTTCATAATCTTCTTCTACACACTCATAGAAAAGAAAAGGTCACAAAACTGCGACCTATGCTGACAATTTATTTCTGCCCTTTGCTCTTCTACTAGCTAAGACTTTTCTTCCGTTGCTTGTGCTCATTCTTTTTCTGAATCCGTGAACTTTGGATCTCTGTCTTTTTTTAGGTTGAAATGTCATTTTCATGATTCCAGCTACCTCCTTATCAAATTTCTGAATTTACTTTGAAAGCCTGAACAAATAAATCGACTTTCATGTTACGTGGCACCAAAATGTAGCCACTTATTTTCCTAAGACATCACACCCTATTATATTTGACTTTTGAGAAAACGTCAAGTATTTTTAGCAAAATAAATTCTATAAATTTGGCTTTTTTTGGCTGTTTCCCTCGCTATTTTCACCTCTTAAAGCAAAATGATATAGTATTTTTTAAATTGAGATTTATAAAAACATAGATTGAAAAACAGATAATAGAATAAATATTATACAAAGAAAAATGGAAATTAGAATAGGATATCAGAATTTATAAATAGTAATAAAATTTTCTAAAAAAAGTTATCCACAGAGTTATCCACATTAAAATGCAAGTTATCCACAATTTTTTTAAAGTTATCCACATTAAGTTGATATTGTGGATAACTTTGTGGATTGTTTGTGGATAATATGTTGATAAATTTTTTATTAGCCTTAGACTCCGCATTTTTACTATATTTTTCAATACCTAAATTGTGGAAAAAGTTATCCACAATTATTTCACGAATAGATTATTTTAAAATTTTTCTACCTATTATATGTATGTAAAAATCAAAAAGTTATCCACAATCTGGAAATTAAAAGTTATCCACATTTAAGCTGTTGAAAAAAATTTCTAAATATTATATTATATACATAACAGTTTTAAATTTCATTCCCTAAAGGGCATATCGTATCTTATCCCCTACAGGTGATGTTTCACAATGTATATTTTTATAGAAAGTAGCAGGTTATTTGTCAATGAAAGACTTTATTATTAACAACTGGGATCATATCATGGACTTACTTGTAAAAGAGCATGATGTCTCTGAAATTGCAGTAAAGACTTGGATTAGACCCCTTACCATACATGAGGTTACAGACGATACTATCACTTTTGTTCTAGACAGCAATTTTGATCAGCGTGGAATTGACTTCATTAAAACTAAATATTATGATTTATACTTACAGCTTGTAATTAGTGGATTAACAAATAAATCTTTTAATATTAATTTTATTTTATCAAGCCGATTAGACGAAGAAAAGGAAGAAAAAAAGGCACCAGTATCTGAAATCCCCGAAGATTCTCCATTTAAACAGCTAAATCCAAAATATACCTTTAGCACTTTTGTCGTAGGAAATAATAATAAATTAGCACATGCAGCTGCTGTTGCAGTCGCAGAATCACCAGCAGAAGCTTATAACCCTCTCTTTTTATACGGAGGAGTTGGACTTGGAAAAACACATTTAATGCATTCTATTGCACACCATATTTTAGAAAATGACAGCACCAAAAAGGTGCTTTATGTAACTTCTGAGAAATTTACAAACGAATTAATTGATTCCATCAAACACGACAAGAATCAAGAATTTCGTAGCAAATATAGAGATATTGATGTGCTCCTAATCGATGATATCCAATTTATTGTGGGAAAGGAGAGCACACAGGAAGAATTCTTCCACACTTTCAATACTTTACATGAAGCTAAAAAGCAAATTATTATATCTAGTGATCGTCCACCAAAGGATATGTCTACATTAGAAGATCGTCTTCGTTCTCGCTTTGAGTGGGGATTAACCGCAGATATTCAGGCACCAGACTATGAGACAAGAATGGCAATCCTTCGAAATCGTTCTGAACTTGATCATCTAAATATCGATGATGAGATTATGATTTATGTCGCAACAAATATCAAATCAAATATTCGAGAACTTGAGGGAGCCCTAAATAAAATTTGTGCTTTTGCAAACCTTGAAAAAAGAGAAATTGATTTAAATCTTGCGGAGGAAGCGCTAAAAGATTTAATTACCCCAGATGGTGAGAGAATTATTACTCCAGAATTAATTCTTCGAGTTGTCGCTGAACATTATGAAATTTCTGTGCAAGATCTTGTATCTAAGAAAAAAAGTCAGAAAATATCCTATCCTAGACAAGTTGCTATGTATCTTTGCAGACAACTTACAGAAGAATCCCTCCAATATGTGGGTAAAATGCTTGGCGGCAGAGATCATTCCACAATTTTACACGGTTGTGAGAGAATTGAGAATGATTTAGTTAATAATGAGCCGCTTCAAACTACTATTAACGTAATTATCAAAAAGATTGACCCTAGTTCTTAGTAAATAAAATCTATTATATTTTTTTACTTTTTTATCCACAATAATCTGTGGATAACCATGTGGATAAGATGTGGATAACTTTTTAGTACACTTTTGACCTGTGTATAACTTTTTGACACTGTGGATAAAATTTCAAGTTATCCACAGTGTTATCCACATCTATTTTTTCAGTATTCATGCGGGCTACATATAGTTATCCACAATATCCACAGCCCCTACTACTACTACTACTAATTTTATATATTATATTATATATTTTTGCCTTAAATTTTAATCAAATAACTTGAAAGGAGTTATCCACAATTATGAAGCTATTATGTTCAAAAAAAGATTTACTTGCTGGGGTAAACATTGTCTCTAAAGCGGTATCGAATAAAACAACTTTAGATATATTAGGTTGTATTTTAATTGAGGCTCAAAATGGACAGATTAAATTAACAGGAAACGATATGGAATTAGGCATTGAGACAATTGTTAATGGAAAAATAAACGAAGGGGGTAAAATTGCCCTTGATGCAAAACTTTTTTCTGAAATTGTAAGAAAATTACCGGATAGCGATGCTGTCTATATTGACACAGAACCTTCAGGTAAAACGTTAATTCAATGTGAAAAATCTAATTTTCATATTATGGGACGAACAGGAGAAGATTTTACAGCACTCCCAAATATCCAAAAGGATATTTATATTATCTTGTCCTCTTTCACATTAAAGGAGATAATTCGTCAGACTTTATTTTCTATTGCCGAAAATGATACAAACCGTATTATGTCTGGTGAATTATTTGAGATTAGCGGAAATAATTTCCGTATTGCTTCTTTAGATGGACATCGTATTTCTATTCGAAATATTGAGCTAAAAGAAGCGTCAGATAAAATTCGAGTAATTGTACCAGGTAAGGCACTTAATGAGCTTAGTAAAATATTATCTGGTGAAAATGATGATGAAGTAATTATTTATTTTACAGAAAAGCATGTCTTATTTGAGATGGAAAATACAAAAGTAATTTCTCGCCTCATTGAAGGAGATTTCTTCCGCATAGACCAAATGCTTTCTACTGATTATGAAACAAAGCTTCGTGTTAATAAAAAAGAATTATATAATTGTATCGATAGGGCAACATTGTTTATAAAAGAATCGGATAAAAAACCGATTGTACTTCATATTTCTGAACAAAATATGGAACTTAGTATTAATTCTATGCTTGGTTCAATGAAAGCAGACCTAGATATTTATAAGCAGGGAAAAGATATTTTAATTGGATTTAATCCTAAATTTTTATTAGATGCATTAAAAGTAATCGATGATGATGAAATTACTCTATATTTGATTAATTCCAAAGCTCCTTGTTTCATCAAAGATGAGGATGAGAGCTATATTTATCTTATTTTGCCAATCAATATTAATGCATAAAGAGAGAGAGAAATAAATGGAAACAATAAAATTAAGAGATGAATTTATTAAATTAGGACAGGCACTAAAAGCTGTGGGATTTGTGGAATCTGGAGCAGAGGCGAAAGAAGTCATTGTGGATGGATTTGTGAAAGTGAATGGAGAGGTTTGTACACAGCGAGGAAAAAAATTATATGAAAATGATATTGTGGAATTTGAGAATTCCACAATAAAAATTGAGAAGTAATCGGTACTATGGAAGTAATATCATTAGAATTACAAAATTATCGAAATTATGAAACAATATCGATTACTTTTCGGGATGGCATCAATATTTTATACGGGGATAATGCACAGGGAAAAACTAATATTTTGGAAGCGATTTATCTTTGTAGTACGACAAAATCCCATAGAGGAAGTAAAGATAAAGAATTAATACGATTTGGACAAGAGGAAGCCCATATTCGGCTCATATTAGAGAAAAAAGGAATAAATCATCGAATAGATATGCACCTAAAAAAAAATAAAGCGAAGGGTGCGGCAATCGATAAAATTCCAATTCGAAGATCATCAGAGCTTCTAGGGATGCTTCATGCCGTATTTTTTTCCCCAGAGGATTTGCGGATTATCAAAAATGGTCCACAAGAAAGGCGTAGATTTGTGGATATTGTGCTTTGTTCTATGGATAAATCCTATTTGTATGCTTTAGATCAGTATCAAAAAGTATTAAATCAGCGCAATCACTTGTTGAAACAAATAATTTTCCGAGGTGATTTAGCTGAAACACTAGACATATGGGACGAACAAATGGTAACATATGGTATAGAGATTATAAAAAAAAGGCAATACTTTATAGAGACAATCAATCAGATTATTAGCGGGATTCACAATTCGTTGACTGGAGGAAAGGAAAATCTTTTTTTAGTCTATGAGCCGAGTGTCAAAATCGAGGATTATAGGCAGACAATTTTGGCGAGAAGACAAAGAGATCTTAAAAATTGTTCTACAGCAATTGGACCACATCGAGATGATATTAATTTTTTAGTCAATGGAATTGATATTAGAAAATTTGGCTCGCAAGGGCAGCAAAGAACAGCGGCATTGTCTCTTAAGCTTTCTGAGATTAGGATGGTGGAAAATGTCATTCAAGATAAGCCAATTTTACTTTTAGATGATGTATTATCAGAATTGGACGATCGAAGAAAAGGGTATTTGCTTGATAATATAAAAAATATTCAGACAATTATCACTTGCACAGGGGTAGAGGAGTTTTTGGAGAGTAGAATGCCGATTGATCAAGTGTACTATGTAAAAGAAGGTCGGATTGAAGGCATTCGAAGCAACTGTTAACGAAGTATGGCATTACAAAAATGTAGGAGGAAATTTCATGAGTTCAAATAAAAAGACTGAACAAGAATATGGGGCAGATCAAATCCAAGTTTTAGAGGGATTAGAGCCTGTTAGAAAAAGACCTGGTATGTATATTGGAAGTACCTCTGAGAGAGGATTGCATCACTTGGTTTATGAAATAGTGGATAATGCAGTAGATGAAGCATTGGCTGGTTTTTGTGATACGATAGAAGTGACAATTAATCCAGATAACTCTGTTACTGTAAAAGATAATGGACGAGGTATTCCCGTTGGAATTAATCATCAAAAGGGAATTCCAGCGGCGGAGATGGTATTTACAATTTTGCATGCAGGCGGCAAGTTCGGCGGTGGAGGTTATAAGGTATCTGGTGGACTTCACGGTGTTGGAGCTTCTGTTGTTAATGCTCTCTCAGAGTGGTTGGAAGTAGAAATTTCGAGAGATGGGCTAATTTACTATCAAAGATATGAGAGAGGTGTCGTAATGGGACCACTTTCTGTTATTGGAGAGACGAAAAAAAGAGGAACTAAAGTAACATTTTTTCCAGATGATACGATTTTTGAGACTACAGTATTTGATTATAATACATTAAAAACCCGTCTTCGTGAGATGGCATTTTTGACAAAAAATTTAAAAATTGTCTTAAAGGATAAGAGAGAAGAAAATGAGAAAGTAAATACTTTCCACTATGAGGGAGGTATTAAGGAATACGTTGAGTATCTAAATAAAAATAAAGATCCTCTATATGAGAATATTATTTATTGTGAGGGAGAAAGAGGAGATATTCATGTGGAGGTTGCTCTTCAGCATACGAATTCTTTCCAGGAGGGAATGTATAGTTTTGTAAATAATATTACAACTCCGGAGGGAGGAACACATTTATCAGGCTTTAAATCTGCTCTCACAAAAACATTGAATGATTATGCGAGAGCAAATCGTTTATTGAAAGATAATGAGCCAAGCCTAACAGGTGAAGATTATCGAGAGGGATTAGTAGCTATTGTCAGTATTAAAATACCTGAGCCTCAGTTTGAGGGTCAGACAAAACAAAAATTAGGAAATAGTGAGGCGAGAGGGGCAGTCGAGAGCATTATGGCAGAGCAGCTCACATATTTTCTTGAACAAAATCCAGTAACTGCTAAGGTTATATGCGATAAAGCAATTTTGGCGGCTCGTGCGAGAGATGCGGCCAGAAAAGCAAAAGATTTGACAAGAAGAAAGACGGCTCTTGAAGGTACTAGTTTGCCAGGAAAGTTAGCTGACTGTTCTGATAAGAATCCAGAAAACTGTGAGATTTACATTGTAGAGGGAGATTCCGCCGGTGGTTCTGCAAAGACAGCTAGGTCAAGGGCAACTCAGGCAATTTTGCCACTTCGCGGTAAGATTTTGAATGTAGAAAAGAGCCGTATGGATAAAATTTTAGGAAATGCAGAGATTCGAGCGATGATTACCGCATTTGGAACAGGAATCCAGGATGATTTTGATATTTCTAAATTAAGATATCATAAGATTATCATTATGACAGATGCGGATGTCGATGGCGCTCATATTTCTACGTTATTATTGACATTTTTCTATCGTTTTATGCCTGAGCTTATTGAACAGGGATATGTATATTTGGCACAGCCGCCCCTTTATAAAGTTGAAAAAAATAAAAAGGTATGGTATGCATACAGTGATGAGGAGTTAAATCGAATTTTGACAGAGATTGGAAGAGATGGAAATAATAAGATTCAGCGTTATAAAGGACTTGGAGAGATGGATGCTGAGCAGCTTTGGGAGACGACAATGGATCCAGAGAGACGTATTTTGCTCAAAGTAAATGTAGATAAGGAGATGGCATCCGAGCTGGATATTACTTTTGATACGTTGATGGGAGATAAGGTAGAACCTAGAAGAGAATTCATCGAGGCGAACGCAAAGTATGTACAAAATTTAGATGTCTAAAAATGGAGGAACCAATATGGATGAGAGCAATATTTTTGATAAAGTTCATGAGATAGACTTGAAAAAAACGATGGAAAAATCTTATATTGATTATGCCATGAGTGTAATTGTATCGAGAGCTCTTCCAGATGTAAGAGATGGTCTAAAACCTGTACAGAGAAGAATTCTGTATGCAATGATTGAATTAAATAACGGTCCCGACAAGCCACATAGAAAATGTGCCCGTATTGTCGGTAATACGATGGGTAAATATCACCCTCACGGTGATAGTTCCATTTATGGAGCTTTAGTAAATTTGGCGCAGGATTGGTCTACAAGATATCCACTTGTGGATGGACATGGAAATTTTGGATCAGTGGATGGTGATGGCGCTGCTGCTATGCGTTATACAGAGGCAAGGCTTAGCAAGATTTCTATGGAAATGACTGCGGATATCAACAAGAATACTGTGGACTTTATGCCTAATTTTGATGAGACAGAGAAAGAGCCAGTTGTTCTTCCATCAAGATTTCCAAATTTACTTGTAAATGGAGCACAGGGAATTGCTGTCGGTATGGCGACGAATATTCCACCTCATAATTTAGGGGAAGTAATCGATGCAGTTGTGATGATTATTGATAATAAGGTGGAGGAAGACAGAGATACCAATATTGATGAAATTTTAGAAGTAGTAAAAGGACCAGACTTCCCTACTGGGGCTACAATCTTAGGAAAATCTGGGATTGAGAGTGCGTATCGCACAGGAAGAGGAAAAATTCGTGTGCGTGCTGTGACGGATATTGAGCCTATGAAAAATGGGAAACAGAGAATTGTCGTTACAGAACTTCCATATATGGTAAATAAAGCGAGACTAATTGAAAAAATCGCAGAGCTTGTAAAAGATAAAAAAATTGAAGGTATTACAGACCTTCGAGATGAGTCAGACCGCCAGGGTATGAGAGTCTGTATTGAGCTTAGAAAAGATGTTAATGCCAATGTACTACTGAATCGTCTCTATAAGCATACACAACTTCAAGATACATTCGGGGTAAATATGATTGCGCTTGTAAATAATGAACCTAAGGTGCTAAATTTGCATGAAATGTTAGTTTATTATTTAGACCATCAAAAGGAAGTTATTACAAGAAGAACAAAGTATGAGTTGAATAAAGCACAGGAGAGAGCTCATATTTTAGAGGGCTTATTAATTGCGCTTGATCATATTGACGAGGTTATTTCTATTATCCGCTCTTCCCAAAATGTAGCTGTTGCTAAGGCAAGTTTGACAGAAAAGTATAAATTATCTGATCAGCAGGCGCAGGCGATTGTTGATATGCGTCTTAGAGCATTGACAGGATTAGAGAGAGAGAAGTTAGAAGGCGAGTATAATGAGCTTGAAAAACTTATTGCGAGTTTAAAAGAGATTTTGTCAGATGAGAAAGTATTACTTAATGTTATTCGCAAAGAAATTTTAATTATTAAAGATAAATATGCTGATAAGAGAAGAACGCATATTGGTTTTGATGCGGAAGATTTATCAGCCGAAGATTTAATTCCAAAGACGAACACAATTATCGCTATGACGAAATTGGGTTATATAAAGAGAATGACACTCGATAATTTTAAGCGCCAAAATCGAGGTGGTAAAGGAATTAAAGGAATGCAGCCGATTGATGAAGATTTTATTGAAGATCTTTTAATGACGACAACGCATCATTATCTTTTCTTTTTCACGAATAGCGGTAAAGTATATCGTTTGAAGGCGTATGAGATTCAGGAATCTAGTCGCACTTCAAGAGGACAGGCAATTGTAAATCTCCTACAATTGCAGCCAGATGAGAAAATTACAGCAATTATACCAATTCGCGAATATAAAGAGGGACAGTATCTTTGCATGGCAACGAAAAATGGTATTGTAAAGAAAACTTCCATTGATGAATATAAAAATATTAGAAAGCATGGATTAGCCGCAATTAACTTGAGAGATGGAGATGAGCTAATCGAGGTTAAGACGACAGATTCCACGAAGGAAATTTTCTTAGTGACGAAACATGGACAGTGTATTCGTTTCCACGAAAATGATATCAGAGAGACTGGTCGTGTTTCTATGGGCGTTATCGGTATGAATTTGACAGATGGCGATGAGGTTGTCGGCATGCAGCTTAATACGCAGGGAAGCCAGCTCTTAGTTGTGTCTGAGAAAGGGATGGGTAAGAGAACAAATATGGAAGAATTTTCCGTACAAAGAAGAGGTGGAAAAGGTGTGCGCTGTTATAGGATGACAGAAAAGAGTGGATATGTCGTGGGTGTCAAGGCTGTGGATCATGATAGTGATATTATGATGATTACAACGGAGGGGATTGTTATTCGCATGAAGGTTGATACGATTTCTGAGCAGGGAAGAAGTACGACTGGAGTAAAATTAATTAATATTGATTTGGACAGTGACGTCAAGGTAGCAAGTATAGCCAAAGTAAGAGGTAGTGAAGTTGCAAAGGCAGATGCTGCGCAGGCTAAAGCTGAGGCTGCAGAGCTTGAAGTTGAGTCTGAGGAAGTTTAGTAAAATAATAATAAAAAATATATTCCTGGAATTTTTCTTGTATCGGTTTTATGTGTGATTTTACGCCAGATGAGAGGTTCATGGATGGACAAATTATGTATGCTTGACAAATTTATGGCATATGTTAAAAATTATTTCATCAATTCAAATACAAAAAATTTCGAGAATATGTGAAAAAAGGGGGTGAACAAAATAAAAGTATTTTGTATCAGCCCCTATTAGGCGATTGAGTATACTCAAAAGGAGGTAAATATGAGAGATGTAAGCGCTTCAATAATTATAGAGACAATCAAGGACATGTGCATTAGGGCGAATCATTTTTTGTCTCCTGATATGGAAAATGCGATTCACAAAGCTGCAGAGGAAGAAAAGAGTGCTTTAGGAAAACAGATTTTAACGCAGCTTGAGGAAAATATGAAAATTGCTGGTGAGGAGATGATTCCTATCTGTCAAGATACAGGAATGACGACTGTATTTCTTGAACTTGGTCAGGAAGTACATATTGTTGATGGAAATATAGAGGATGCTATCAATGAGGGAGTCAGAAGAGGTTATGTGGACGGATTTTTGAGAAAATCTGTCGTAAAAGATCCGATTTTTCGTGAAAATACAAAGGATAATACTCCAGCCATTATTCATTATCAGATTGTACCTGGAGAGCAGATTAAAATTACGATTGCACCAAAAGGATTTGGAAGTGAGAATATGAGCCGAGTTTTTATGTTAAAACCAGCGGATGGAATTGAGGGTGTAAAAAATGCTGTTTTAACTGCTGTCAAAGATGCAGGTCCAAATGCTTGTCCTCCTATGGTAGTGGGAGTCGGTATCGGGGGTAATTTTGAAAAATGTGCCTGGATGGCAAAAAAAGCATTAACAAGACAGTTGGGAAGCCATTCTGAAACTCCTTATGTGAAGCAGTTAGAGAAAGATTTACTCGAAGAAATTAATCAGCTCGGAATAGGACCAGGTGGTCTCGGTGGAAGTACAACAGCGCTCGCAGTTAATATAGAGACTTACCCTACCCATATTGCGGGTATGCCAGTCGGAGTTAATATTTGTTGCCACGTAAATCGTCATATTACAGAAATCATATAGGGGGAATTAAGATGGAAAATTTACACATCAATGCGCCTTTTAAGCAGGAAGAATTAGAGAGACTAAAAGCTGGAGATTATGTATATATTTCAGGAACGATTTATACGGCGAGAGATGCCGCGCATAAGAGAATGTATGAATGCATTCAAGAGGGAAGACAATTGCCTATCTCTTTAGAGGGCAATGCTATTTATTATCTTGGACCAAGTCCAGCTAGAGAGGGACAAGTAATTGGTTCTGCTGGTCCTACAACAAGTAGTCGTATGGATAAATATACCCCAGATATGTTGGACCGTGGATTAAAGGGAATGATCGGGAAAGGAAAGCGTTCTAAGGCAGTTATTGATGCAGTTATTCGCAATAAATCAGTATATTTTGCGGCAGTTGGAGGTGCGGGAGCGCTTCTCTCAAAATGTATTAAGGAGTCTGAAGTAATCGCCTATGATGATTTGGGAACAGAGGCAATTCGCAAGCTTCGAGTGGAGAATCTTCCAGTTATTGTAGTTATTGATAAGGATGGTAATAATTTATACGAGACTGCGATTGAAGATTTCAAGAGAAAAAATATGAATTAGATAAAAGAAACCACAAAAAATAGGGAAAAGAGAAAAGTTATCCACAATATATGGGGGTTATCCACAATGTCCACACTATATTGTGGATAACTTTTTTTGGAAGGAGACGCCGAGAGAGCAAGCAGGTCTATGCTCCGCTCTCTATCGTTTGCGGAGCATAGACCTGCTTGCTCTCTCGGCTGTGTATTGGCGAAACACTATAAAAATGATATGCGGTAGTTCAGATCATAATATACGAAAATTTTTGACATTATTGTATCGATGTAGTAGCAATGATGAAATAATCTCCAATAGAATATAGGATACCAATATATATTTTTCCAATACACTATGGTTCATCAACTAATTGGTTCCATAGCACAGAGGAAAAGAGCAACGTCTATCTTCTTTGAAAACGATAGAGAAGTGGAGTGATTTTTGCTACGGATGCTTTGAGGTTCTGAGCGTGTCTGAGCGAAGTGAGTTTGCGATGAACCTCATAAATCGGCGGAGCAGCAAAAATTACGGGAACGAAACGTGTTTTCAAAGAAGATAGACGTTGCTCTTTTTCTCATCTGTTATTTCTATATTATTCTAAGGTGTTTCAAAACCTATATTTTATCAATTGATATTGCAGGTGTATAATATTTCATAAATTATGTTTGGGTTTATTATAGTTTTATCTTGGATATTTTGGTAAAATTATTTTATATTATGTGAGACACGTAAAACAGCTTATGAACAGCTATGAAAATATGTTGTGAAGTGCGAAAAAAAGCTATATTAGGAGGAAAAGATATGAGAGCGAGTGGAATTTTGATGCCAGTGACAAGCATTCCATCAAATTATGGAATAGGGTGTTTTTCAAAAGAAGCGTATGAGTTTGTGGATCAGCTTGCGGAGGCGGGACAAAAATATTGGCAGATTCTTCCTCTAGGTCCAACAGGATATGGAGATTCTCCATATCAATCCTTTTCGACTTTTGCTGGAAATCCATATTTTATTGATTTAGAATATTTTATAGAAGAGGGATTATTGACGAGAGAAGAATGTGAAGAGATTGATTTTGGAGATGATGAAGGCAGGGTTGATTATGGAAAATTATATATATCGAGAAATATTTTGCTCAAAAAGGCATTTTTAAAGAGTCAGATTCAAAAGTCAGAAGATTTTCAGGCATTTTGTAAGGAAAATGAAAGCTGGCTCTATGATTACTGTCTTTACCGAGAAATCAAGACAGAGTATGAGGAAAAATGCTGGAATGACTGGGACGACGATATTAGACAGAGAAAGCCAGAAGCACTCGAACAATACGGACAAAAGCATAAAGATGGCATTTTATTTCAACAATTTCTTCAGTATGAATTTTATATTCAGTGGAAAAAGTTGCGTAGTTATGCTAATGAAAAAGGAGTTGAAATAATCGGAGATATCCCCATCTATGTCGCATTTGACAGTGCCGATGTATGGAGTCATCCAGAATTATTTCAGTTAGATGAAAAGAATATTCCGATTGCAGTAGCAGGTTGTCCGCCAGATTCCTTTTCTGTCACAGGACAGCTCTGGGGAAATCCACTTTACCGTTGGGATTATCATGAAAAAACTGGATATGATTGGTGGATTGAGAGAGTTTTGCATTGCCTTAAGCTTTATGATGTCGTTAGAATTGATCATTTTAGAGGATTTGATGAGTATTATTCTATCCCTTATGGAGAGGCAACAGCGCAAAACGGAAAATGGGTGGAAGGACCTGGCATGAAGTTATTTCGTGCTTTGAAAAGCGGAATCCAGAAAGAAGGAGAGAATATAAAACTTATTGCAGAAGATTTAGGATATTTGACAGAGTCTGTTATCCAATTGGTAAAAGATAGTGGTTATCCAGGCATGAAACTTTTACAGTTTGCTTTTGATTCTAGAGAGAGTGGGAATTATCTTCCATATCATTATGAGAAAAATAGCGTAGCTTATACAGGGACGCATGATAATCACACAATCTGTGGTTGGTATAGGAGTATTAGTGAACAGGATAGACAAATGGCTCTTGAATATATTGGAAGGAAATCATTGGAGCAAGAAGAAATTGCGTGGGAATTTATTAGATTAGCTTTAGCTTCTGTCTCAGATACATGTATTATACCAATATGGGATTATTTGAGCTTAGGAGATGAGGCGAGAATGAATGTACCATCTAAGATTGGTGGAAATTGGGTGTGGAGACTAAAAAAAGGAGAGATAACAGGGGAGCTCTTAAGTAAGATTAGAAAAATGAGTTTTATTTATGGAAGGGGATAAAACGACTGTATTATTATAAAATAAATTTATAAATTAATATGCTTTCTTTTAGGCAGATAGGCGAGGAGATAGGGCTTATTGCTTGGAGGGAGGCATATTTTTATTTAATATAGTATGTAATTTTTGTTGATAAGGTTTTATATTAGAATATTTAGTTATTAAAGATAAATTAAAATTTTTTATTTTGAAATATTAAGGATATGTTAAAGTATGGGAATTCAAAGAATATATTTATTGATATTAGGAGGAAATTTCAGTACAATAAATATGCTTTACAAAAAGCTTAAGCAAAGGGGATATTACATCAAAATGCAATTTGAGATGTAAACATTGTTATATTAGTCTTTTGGGAGCCGAGTCGTTGTTTCGGTCAGATTTTTTAGAAGCACTGGAGATTAAGAACAGCGGATAATGATACTGCATCTGTTGTATTCAATAATATCACATTAATATTGCAAGAGCTTCCTGAGTTATTTGATGATGTTTTTAATTTGCCAAATTCATTTAATTTTAGAATAATGTCGCAATGAATTAATAGAAAGTTTTTTTGATAATGAGTAAAATGAAAAATACATTATTGTTTGATATTACATTGCCATGTCACCCATAGTTTTTGCTATATTTCAGCGAACCATGAAGTATTTCCATGTGGACCGAGTTCAAAATTCGGTGAACAAAATATATATGATAGGAAAAGTTGCTAATAACGCACAAATTCCTTCAGTGAAAATGAAATACTTAAAAAATTAGAGCTATGTACGAGTAATAGTAAATAATATACTTAAGATATTGGATAATAAGATATGTATTTTTATAGAACATAATATGGATATTGCAGCTATGATGGATAAAATAATAGTGGTGAAAAATGGTTCCATTATATAAATTAGTTATTCTAAAAGGGAGAGTATAAAACTGCCAGCAAGTAATATATGCCGGCAGTTTGTTTTATTGTCTACTTAATTTAAGAAATGTTTCAGTTGATAATAGTTCCTTGTTATTTTTTGTCTTATTAAAAAAATAGATAAAAGAGTTTCATAGCAAAGAAAGTATACTAGAAGCGGAAATCTCTTACTCCAGATTGAATATCAACTAAGTTTTGTTTTGCTCTTTCCTTTACTTTAGGGTTTGTAACCTTCTCAATTTCTTTTGCGATAATTGCCTCTCCTTTTGCTTTTACCTCAGGGGAAGCGTAATCCTCAAGATATTCCTTTAAGGTCATAAGAGCATTTGGATGGCAGCAGTTTGCAATCTGTCCAGCTTTTACAAGAGACATGAATCTATCTCCTGTACGTCCCTCACGGTAACATGCAGTACAAAAACTTGGAATATGTCCTAAATCTAAGAGCCAGCCGATGATTTCATCTAAAGTTCTAGTATCACTTCTGTCAAACTGTGCAGAATTATCTTCTGGAAGCTCAGGAACGGCGTATCCACCAACGCTTGTGGAGGAAGCTCCACTGATCTGGGAGATACCGAGTTTTAATACCTTTTCTCTTGATTTTTGAGATTCTCTAGTGGATACAATAAGTCCTGTGTAAGGAACTGCAACACGGAGTACTGCGACAATTTTTGCAAAAATCTCGTCAGAAATACTATTTTGGAATTCTGTTGGATCGATATCGTCAGCTGGACAGATTCGAGGAACACTGATTGTATGAGGTCCAACTCCGAATCTAGCCTCCAAATGCTCTGCGTGCATCAAGATACCACAGAAATCGTAGCGGTACATATTAAGTCCAAATAAAACTCCACATCCTACATCATCAATTCCACCTTCCATAGCGCGGTCCATCGCCTCTGTATGGTAGGCATAATTGCTCTTTGGTCCAGTTGGATGAAGTTCCTCATAAGCCTTTTTATTATAAGTTTCCTGGAATAAAATATAAGTTCCGATTCCAGCTTCTTTTAATCTTCTATAATTTTCGACTGTAGTAGCTGCGATATTGACATTTACACGGCGGATAGCTCCATTTTTATGCTTAATGCTGTAAATTGTCTTGATACTCTCAAGGACATAGTCGATGGATGCCATAGTTGGGTGCTCTCCTGTCTCAAGAGCAAGTCTCTTATGTCCCATATCTTGAAGGGCGATTACCTCTTGTTTAATTTCTTCCTGAGATAATTGTTTTCTTCTGATATGTTTATTTTTATAGTGGTAAGGACAGTAAGTGCATCCGTTGATACAATAATTAGATAAGTAAAGTGGGGCAAACATAACGATACGATTGCCGTAAAATTTTTCCTTGATTTCCATTGCGAGGTCATAAATTTTTTGATTTAAGTCCTCCTCCTGACAGACAAGAAGAAGGGATGCCTCTCTGTGGGAGAGCCCCTTTAAGCTTCTAGCTTTTTCAATAATAGAATCGATTAACTCACGGTTATTTTTATTTTCATCTGCAAATGCGAGGGAAGCTTTTATCTCCTCGTCATCGATAAATTCTTCAGCGATTTTTGATTTTGGATCGTACATAAATTTTTCCTCTTTTCTTTATTTGATATAATTTTGTAATTTCAACTTATTTTGAGCTTCATACTTTATAGTTAGTTCGTTTAGTTGATATAGTATTGATTTTTTCACTAATCAGCAAGAAGTTCTCCATTATTGTTTTAAAATGATATATGGAGGTTAGATGATTAGGATATATTGGAGTTTTAACTTGTTGTTGAGTTTTTTGTCATCATAGCTTTTACGGAAATACCAGAAAGTTTTCCGATTTTTCCAGAAAGTGCACTGATTATTTTATCAGGTGCATCTAAGACGACTGAAATTACATTTACCTGTTTTTTCTCATAAGGTAGTCCCATTCTTCCAATGATATATGGACTGTATTGATGTAATAAGTCATTTACTGGTTTCACGCTAGTTTTATCTTCCACAATAATTCCTAAAATTGCAATTTTTGTTTCCATATTTCCTCCTCTCTGTCAAAAGTAAAAAGAAAAAGCCACTATATTATCATCTGAAAAAGATAATATAATGACTTATAAATACGCCATATTATGTAGAAATAAAGAAAATGAGTAAATAAAATTTCTCTATTTCTATATACTATATAATATAATACTTATTGGAAGGGAATATCCCGATACAATTTTTTATATATAGTTTTATATATGTCACTTTATCTTTATTCCAGGAATACCTTAGAGCATCAGATATGTTAATTTTAAAATAGACTAATTTTACAGAAAAACTATAAAATCAGAATTATAAACATATTTTAATGAAAACAAGATAAAAAGTCAATGCAAGAATCAAGTTTTTGTTATTTAGTTTTAACGTACAGGGTGCTATGATTGGTTTGACGGCGCATTTGGTAATTAAAATTTCATAGATTTTGTTATTGTCTAATTAAAGAAATCAAAAATAATCCATTTACGAATTGAAAAAATAAGCATAAATAAAGAGAAAAATACAATTGTTAAGAAAAAATAAAAAATTTTGAAAAAAGCACTTGACAAAATAATTTCAATTTGATAAGATAATCAAGCATTGTTGATGAGGCGATGCAAAACTGAATAAGAATTTATATTTAGGCATTATGGAGAAGTACTCAAGTGGCTGAAGAGGCGCCCCTGCTAAGGGTGTAGATCGTTTGCGCGGTGCGAGGGTTCAAATCCCTCCTTCTCCGTTTTTTATTGTCCTGTTTTAAAGAAAGGCAGGGTGGTAAGAAACTCATCGTTATATTATATCGAATCATGTCAGAAAAACAAAAAAAGTACTTGACAGATAATAAGAGATATGATAGAATATTAAAGTTACTATTGAAAAACTTGATAAGGACTTTAAATTAAAAAAAATAAATAAAAAAGTGCTTGACAAGTTAAAAGATAAGTGATATGATAAGTGAGTTGTTGCGAAAGCGACAAAGAACATTGACAATTGAACAATAACAACATCCTTGAAAATTCATTTGAGAA
>CAYTNV010000014.1:0-79344 GCA_964439395.1 uncultured Blautia sp.
TTCAGATTGAGAACATGATACAGGCTCTTCTCCATGCAAGGAAGAAGATATTTGGGGCATCTTCTGAGGCATCCAAACCAATGGAAGGGCAATTGAGCTTGTTTGATACAGAAAAAGAATTAGCAAAACAGTTAACAACAGAGCAGAAAAAAGTTGCAGTAAAGGCTCACAAAAGAGTTCCACGTCAGCCAGGAATCCGAATGGAGATGCTTGCTGGTCTTCCAAAAGAAATCGAAGAATATGTGATTCCACCAGAAGAAAGCTGTTCTCTTTGTGGGGCACCTTTAAAAGTGATTGGCAAAGAGATTGTGCGTACAGAAGTAGAATTTCAGCCAGCGAAGTTGATTGTGAAACAAATCGTACGTCAAGTAGCGAAATGTACGGAGTGTGGAACAAAGAATAGTTCCAAGCCAAAGGATCATTTGGTGTTAGTATATAAGTGTAGACAGGAAAAGTTGAACAATCTATACTATTAAGTGAAAAAGCAAAGGAGATGTTCAACATGGCTAAAAACCAAAAATCTTACACTCTGGAATTCAAGCAGCAGATTGTGGATCTGTACAATGCCGGAGGAACCTCGTATCCACAACTGGAGCGTGAGTATGGCGTGAATCGGAATACAATCAGCGGATGGGTAAAACAGCTTTCCACTATCAAAGTATCGGAGGAAGAGACCGTTACCCTTAAGGAGTACAAGGCTCTTCAGAAAGAAATCCAGCGTCTTAAGATTGAGAATGAAATATGAAAAAAAGCGACCGCCATATTCGCAAAAGAACAATAGCCGAAATTGTGTCTTTTATCCAGAACCATTTAAATCTCTACACGGTATCCCAGCTTTGCAGTGCCTTGAAATTTCCAAGGAGCACCTATTACAAGGCTCTGGTTCGTGTACCCTCAAACAGACAGAAGGAATATGAGGAGTTTGGCAGGAAAGTGAAGCAGGCTTACGATGATTCCAAACAAAGGTATGGAGCCGTCAAAATCTGCCGAACTCTCAATGGCAGCGGGACTCCCTGCAGTATCAAACGTGTCCAGAGACATATGGCGGAGCAGGGGCTGCGTTCCGTTGTGGTAAAGAAATATCACCATCGTGCCAATTACGGCAATGTTCCAGATGATAAAAGGGGAATCCCTATGACAATGCCTGTATCGAATCATTCCATTCCGTATTGAAGAAGGAGGAGATTTATCTGCATACTTACTGGGATTCCAACGAAGCCCGAAGAGCAATCTTTGAATACATAGAGGGTTGGTATAACCGCAAGCGAATCCATAGCGCTATCGGTTATATAACACCCCAACAAAAGGAGGATGAAGAACTAAAAAAAGCAGCATAACCTTTCAACTTTTTTTGTCCAAAGTATTGACATAGGTCCAACAAAGTCTGTACTCGTAATTAGGTAGTAATCTCCATCATCGAGAAACTCAGATTTACGAAGATTTTGCCAACCTATTCGAGCGTGCATAGTGGCTATCTTGGATAACTTCCGCTGTTCCCAAGTTATTGTTATTACCAAGCTGTTTTTCCAGTCTGAGTTAAACTATCAATATCCATATATGCGTTTTCTATTCGTTCTGTATGATATATCCAATAATTATCATAGATTTTTTGGATAATGGCACATTTTTTCCATTCTTTCAGTATATCGCCTGTTTTTTTATTCTTATAATTAGCATAATATTCTACTAAATACATAAAAAATTTCATTTCTTCATCCACTTTATTCACCTCTTATATACACTGAATTTTTCGGTTCTCCTGTTACCTTTTCGCACTCCCATATTTCAAATATAGCCCCAGCTCCAAAATCAGTCATACCACAATCTTCATTTTCTAACATTTCGTGTGTTTTAGAAGTCGCAAACTCCCAAAAAGCATCCATTTGGCTTAATCCATATTTTTCAATTATCATCGCAACTACTTCATTATTATAATAATCAATAATTTCAGGTTCTAAGCGTTTCATAAAGTTTTCACCTCGCTAAATTTTAACATAGACAACGCCTTTTCTGTTTTAAAATTATACTGGTCTCTCAATTTTTGTGGAAGCAAAAGTTGAATGGCAATATCTTCATTAAAATATCCTTTTAAATAGTTATTGACCGTTCGTATGGCTTGGTCATTAGCTACTGGACCAATTACAATATCATAAAAATCTTCCGCCTTATTATCAGTACGATTTGTTGCAATATACCTAAGCCATTTCTGATTTGCAGACTCAAATTTTAAAATAGATAATTTTTCTAAGTCATTTTGCTGAATATTGAAAACAGATATAATGGGCATACCTTCTTCACGTCTATTAGTTATACGAATTGCCCATTTTTTTGCTTGCGTATAATCACTTGTTAGATAAAATCCTGTTCCAAAATCCAATAGTCTTTTTGATTTGATTATTTTAGGTTTTTTGACTTCCACATTACTTCCATGATATAATATTATTTGATCCATTTTTGTCATTCCTCCCTAAACAAACATCTTTTTAAGACAAGATTTCTTGATATTTTGTAGCTTTTCCAACTTACGCTGATGAAGGGTAATAAGATTGTCAAGTTGCTGAAAGTAGTTACCAATCGCAATCTGTTCCTGCTTTTTTGGAGTCATAATATCGAGGTTTCCAAGCATCTTTCCTGATATTTCAAGGAAGGTTGAACCTGATGCAACAGCTTCTGCTTTTTCTTTAATAATGTTACTCATTGAATAAACAAAATAAGGCTCAATATTATCCTTTAATACCAACGACTGAAATCCTTGATTAGTACACGCAGAATGCTTTAAAATGGCGGTTTTTCCGATTCCTGCTCTACTTGTAAATAAGATTGTCTTATCAGGCGGTAACATTTTTGCGGAAGACTTTTGTAACCCCAATTCAGTTATTTTTCTTTCGCTTTCACAAGCGTAAATTTGATCTGAAAGTTCAGCAGGTGCATACCAACTTATATCTCCATCCCAATAGTCTGGATTGTTGGTATCAGGAGTCCCTCCGCTTACTATTTCAGCAATGTCGTCCAACTTCCGCTGTTCCCAGCAAGGAAACCTCGTGAGGTGTGTAAAACTCTCCAGCTTTCTTGCCTGCGTTGGCTGCGAAGTTGCTGATGAGATACTCGTAAATAAAGCCGAGTACATCATAATCCTGCTTGCCGTCCATCGGAATATCCTTAATGAGCGAAAGCAGTCCGCTGATTGCCTTTGTTCTTGCCCCAGAGCTGTCTCCGAGTTTGGAAAGTCCCGTTTGCAAGGTGTCGAATACTTTATCGAATACCTTTTTGTGAGAAGAATAAATCAGGCGACTGAAGGCGGAGAGAGCGTCGGTAACATTCGACACATCAAAATCCTTTCCCATTGAAATCCAAGTAGAAAACAAATCTTTGTAAGCAATGAAATAACCGATATTTTTTTGAATGTATTCCATCGTTTCAGGGTCGTCCTCGGATAGCACCTTTATATCTTCGTCCGTAAAGTCGTTCTCTTTCAGGAATTTAATTTCTGTGTCCGAGAGGTATTTATAGAAAATGAAGCCGAGAATATAATCTTTGTATTCATTGGCTTCATTTTTGGAGCGCATTTTGTTTGCGGATTCCCATATTTTATTGGCAAGTTGTTGTTTGTTCATTTCATTAACCTCAATCTTTCAGTTTCTCTATGGCGTACTATTGGCCATACTATCATTTTATAAATTAATGCTTGGCAGATTTTTCCGAGAATTTCTGTTGTAATATCCTCATCTTTGCCGAGTTTTAACGCCGCATAGTTTGGCAATATTTTTTCTTGCTTTAATCGTAAGTGCAAATGCATAGATATAGTATAACATAAAAATCGTTGGAAGTACAATAGAATTATCGATGTGTGAGAGCAAAGCGAGGATTTTCACTTATCGACGAATGCCTCATTCTATGGTATGATAAAAAACAAAATGTATTATCATAAATGAGAGAAAGGAGTATTTTCTATGGGAAAATTCTCAGGAAATAGAGAGGAAACAAATCAATTGAGCACACATATCTGTATGGGAATTTTGGCTCACGTAGATGCGGGAAAAACGACTCTCGCCGAGAGTATTTTATATAGAAGTGGAGAGATTAGAAAACTTGGAAGAGTTGACCATCAGAATGCGTTTTTGGACACATATCAGTTGGAGAGAGAAAGAGGGATTACTATTTTTTCCAAGCAGGCTGAGGTGAAAATTGGGGAGAAGAAGATGACACTTCTTGATACTCCAGGACATGTCGATTTCTCTGCGGAGATGGAGAGAACTCTGATGGTGCTTGACTATGCCATCTTAGTTATTAGTGGCGCAGACGGCGTGCAGGGGCATGTCGAGACATTGTGGAAACTTCTCAAGCAGTATGAAATTCCAGTTTTTCTTTTTATTAATAAGATGGATCAAGAAGGAACGGATAGAGAAGCCTTATTGAGCGAGTTGAAGGAGAAATTAGATGAAAATTGTGTCTTATTTGGCTCTGAGGAAGACGAATTTTATGAAAATATTTCTGTATGTGGAGAGGAAGATTTATTGGAGCAGTACTTAGATACTGGTAAAATTGAGAAAAGTCAGATTGTGAAAATGATTGCGAAAAGAGAGATTTTCCCTTGTTTTTTTGGTTCCGCCTTGAAATTAATCGGTGTGGATGAATTTTTAGAGGGTCTAGAAGACTATACATTGGCTAGAAAATATCCAGAAGAGTTTGGAGCTAAAATATATAAAATATCCAGAGATGAAAAAGGTACAAGACTTACGCATATGAAGATTACAGGAGGAAGCTTAAAGGCAAAAATGCTCCTAAAAGGTGAAGAGAAGGAAAAAACGGAAAATATGGAGTGGGAAGAAAAAGCAGATCAGCTCCGCATTTACTCAGGCTCTAACTTTATACAGGCAAAGGAAGTAAAAGCGGGAGAAATTTGTGCTGTCACAGGTCTCACAAAGACCTATTCAGGAGAGGGAATCGGGATTGAGAAGGCGGCGAGAAAGCCGACTTTAGATCCAGTTCTCACGTACCGCATTACTTTACCTGATGGCTGTGACGTACATCATACTTTTTTAAAGCTTCGCCAGCTTGAGGAGGAGGAGCCTCAGATGCATATTGTTTGGCAGGAAGAGACAAATGAGATTCATGCACAGATTATGGGTGAGGTGCAAATTGAGGTGATGCAGAGTCTTATTTTGGATCGTTTTGGTATTGAAGTGAGATTTGATTCCGGAAGTATTGTGTATAAAGAGACGATCGAAAATAGAGTGGAGGGAGTTGGACATTTTGAGCCACTTCGCCATTATGCGGAGGTACATCTTTTGATGGAGCCGCTGCCAGCGGGAACTGGTCTTATTTTTGGAACAGATTGCAGTGAAGATTTATTAGATAAAAACTGGCAAAGACTTATTTTAACACATTTATTAGAAAAGAAACATCTGGGAGTGCTGACGGGATCTGAGATTACTGATATGAAAATTACGCTCGTGTCGGGAAGGGCACATCAAAAGCATACAGAGGGCGGAGATTTTAGACAGGCAACGTATCGTGCAGTGAGGCAGGGACTTAAGAGTGCAAACAGCGTTTTGCTAGAGCCAGTTTATCGATTCCGTCTTGAGGTTCCATCCGAAAATGTTGGCCGAGCGATGAATGATATTCAGAAAATGAAGGGAGAATTTTCCCAGCCAGAACTACAAGGGGAAATGTCAATTATTACAGGAACGGCGCCAGTTGTCTTAATGCAAGATTATCAAAGAGAAGTTATCTCTTATACGAGAGGGCGCGGAAAAATTTTTTGCAGTCTAGATGGATATGAACCTTGTCATAATGCCGAGGAGGTAATTGTACAAAGAGCTTATGATTCTGAGTTAGATATGAATAATCCAACAGGTTCTGTTTTTTGTGCGCATGGAGCTGGATTTGTTGTTCCTTGGGATGAGGTTCCAAATTATATGCATCTTGAGAGTGTGCTAAAGGAAGAGAAAGAGGAAAATGAGGAACTTACAGTTCTCTCCTATGAGGAACCAAAAAGAACAAATATTTCGAGATATCAGATGGACAAAGAGTTAGAGGAAATTTTTAATAAAACGTATGCAGGGACGAAAAAAGGTACTGAGAAGCAAAATAGGAATATGTGGAGAAGACAAAAGAATACAGACTCTGTCGTGAATAAAGTATCCTCGTCTAGAGCATGGGAAGATATAGGAGAGAGAACGTCAAAAAATAGAAGTTTCGATTATAAAAAAACAGATAGGAAAGATATGCAAAAGCGAGAAGAATATTTGCTTGTAGATGGATATAATATTATTTTTGCGTGGGAGGATTTATCAGACCTTGCGAGAAGCGACCTTGCAGCAGCGAGAGGAAAGTTGATGGACATTTTATCTAATTATCAAGGTTGGAAGCAGATGAAGCTTATTCTTGTATTTGATGCCTATAAAGTGGAGGAAAATATTGGATCTGTGAGTAAGTATCATAATATTTATGTTGTATATACTAAGGAAGCAGAGACTGCAGATCAGTATATTGAGAAGACAGTGCATGAAATTGGAAAGAAATATCAGGTTACAGTTGCCACCTCAGATGCTTTAGAGCAGATGATTATTATGGGAGCAGGTGCAACAAGACTCTCGGCAAGAAATTTGCGAGAAGAGATAGAAAATGCTAATATTGAGATTCGAGCGGAGCTTTCAGAAAATAGAAAAGAAAAAGGAAATACGAATTATTTATTCGAGGGAGTGTCGAGAGATTTAGCAGAATTGATCGAGGATATTCGATTACAGAGAGAGAAAGTTGTGAAAAAATAATCTAAATTATACGAAACTAATACAAATTATGCAAAACTAACAAAAAATATTGATTTAATTGATAAAAATTATCGTAAATTAAAAAAATATTGACGAATTTTACAATAATATGTATAATATAATTCATAAGAGTCCAATGTGCTTTAGTCGTTGGGGTGTTAGCATATTATAAAAAGGAGGTTGTCAATAGGATATGAAACAACATAGATTTTGGGCATGGGTGATGATTATTGCCGCTTTCATGACAATCTACACAGGTTATAAGCATAAGTAAAGTAAAACGCAAGAGATGAAGGAGGAATTGACTATGTTAGAATGTTTAAAATGTGTAAAAGATGTAGTAGATAAGAAAAATACAGGAATTTTTGCAGCTGGTTTATTAGTGGGAACAGCTGGTTTAAAATTACTAAAGAGCCAAGATGCTAAAAATGTATACACAAACTGTACAGCAGCAGTTTTACGTGTGAAAGATTGCGTAATGAATGTTGTGACAAATGTACAGGCAGAGGCAGAAGATATTTATGCAGCGGCTCAGGAAATTAACGAAGAGAGAGCAGCAAAGGCAGCTGAGAAGGAGGAAGCCGAGATTATTGATGAAATTATCGAGGAAGTGGAAGAGGCTGTTGAGGAAACTGTAGAAGAGTAAATTTCCAAAAAGCTTCGATATTATACGAGAAGAGCGACACGGAGTCATTTAAAACGAAGAATAAAACGGAGCTTACACATAATTATGTGAGAGGGTTCCGTTTTTCTTATGACAAAAGGAAAGAGAGAAAATCATGAAGTTTATCATTAAGCATGAAATAAAAAATCGTATGCGTGTGCGTCCAGTGCAGGGCAAAATGACAAACGAGCAAGCTGATATTTTACAGTATTATATAAGTAATCTGCCGTCTGTAGAGATGGTAAAAGTAAATGAGAGATCCAAGGATGTTGTAATTCGCTATACGGGAGAGAGAGAACAGCTGATTGACGCACTTAGAAAATTTAGCTATGAGAAAGCAAAGGAGGATGTTCCTAAAAATTTTTTGCAAAACTCGGGCAGAGAGTTAAACGCAAAGTATTGGGAAAAGTTAGTAAATCAGGTTGTAAAAAGAGCTGGAGCGAATATATTTCTGCCAGTGCAGCTAAGAGCCGCACTTACCTTCGTGAAATCATGGAAATATATGAAAAACGGAGTAAAGACTCTAGCGCAAAGAAAGATTGAGGTTCCAGTGTTGGATGCCACAGCCATCGGTGTATCAATACTGCGAGAAGATTATACAACGGCAAGCTCTATTATGTTCTTGCTTGGAATTGGAGAAACATTAGAAGAATGGACACATAAGAAATCTGTCGATGATTTAGCTAGAAGTATGTCGTTAAATATCCAAAAGGTTTGGATGAAAGTAGATGGACAGGAAGTTTTAGTACCTGCGACAGAAGTAAAACAGGGAGATGAGGTTGTCGTTCATGTGAGCAATATTATTCCATTTGATGGAGAGATTGTGGAGGGTGAGGCGATGATTAATCAGGCATCTCTCACAGGGGAATCCATTCCAGTTAGAAAGACAGTTGGGAATTATGTTTACGCTGGAACAGTTATCGATGAGGGTGAGATTACTCTCAGCGTAAAACAAACTTCAGATGGAAGCAGATTTGAGAAAATTGTGACGATGATTGAGGAATCTGAAAAATTAAAGTCTTCGGTAGAGAGCAAGGCAGAGCATTTGGCAGATAGATTAGTTCCATATTCTCTTGGAGGAACAGCACTCACTTATTTGCTAACTAGAAACGCCACGAAGGCGCTGTCCATTCTTATGGTTGATTTTTCTTGTGCATTAAAACTTGCAATGCCAGTATCGGTATTATCTGCGATTCGCGAGGCGAGCACTTACCAGATAACAGTAAAGGGTGGCAAATATTTGGAAGCAATCTCAGAAGCAGATACGATTGTATTTGATAAAACTGGCACACTTACGAAGGCAAATCCTACTGTAGTTGATGTCATTTCTTTTGACGAAGAAAAAGATTCAGATGAGTTGCTTCGTATTGCGGCTTGTCTTGAGGAGCATTTTCCACATTCTATGGCAAAGGCAGTTGTGGATGCGGCGCTCTCCAAAAATTTAGCTCACGATGAGATGCATTCTAAGGTAGAGTATATTGTTGCTCACGGAATTTCAAGCAAGATTGATGATAAGAAAGTTCTTATCGGAAGTGCCCATTTTGTATTTGAAGATGAGCAATGTATTATTCCAGAAAGTAAGCAGGATTTATTTGATTCTCTTCCAGAAGAATATTCCCATCTTTATCTTGCAATTGACGGTAAACTAGCAGCAGTTATCTGTATTGAGGATCCTCTAAGACCAGAGGCAGCTGATGTATTAAAACAGCTTAAGGAGGCTGGTATTAGCAATATTGTTATGATGACAGGGGATAGTGACAGAACAGCAAAAGCCATTGCAAAGAAGGTTGGTGTGGATAAGTATTTTTCGGAAGTACTTCCAGAGGATAAGGCAAATTTTGTTGCCAGGGAAAAAGATGCAGGAAGAAAAGTAATCATGATTGGCGATGGAATCAATGATTCTCCAGCCCTCTCTGCGGCGGATGTTGGAATGGCAATTAGCGACGGTGCGGAAATCGCAAGAGAAATCGCAGATGTCATTATTGGCGCAGATAATTTATATGAGATTGTAACGATTAAAAAAATTAGTAATGCCCTTATGAAGAGAATCAATAATAATTATAGAACAATTGTTGGATTTAATGGAGCGTTAATTGCGGGTGGTGTGCTTGGATTTTTACAGCCGACGACTTCTGCACTTTTACACAATACTTCCACTCTACTGATTGGATTAAAGAGTATGACGAATTTGATTACGGATTGATTTTATTAAAATGAATGAAGGAAGTCCTCTGTCTCATGCTGATGCATTGAAGGGAGCGACTTCCTTTAGTTGTTTATATCATTATTATAAATTCTTTTTAGACTAGTGATTGAAAGGATTTAATACCAGCGGTTGAAAGGAAGTTCGTTATTAATATCATTGGTAAATAGAATTTGGTGTAAATCAATAATTCCATTCATAAATGTTGCCGCGCAGGAACATAAATATAATTCCCACATGCGGGCAAATTTTTCATCGAATATTTCAATTACTTTCGCTCGATGCTTTTGGAAATTTTCATTCCAAAGAAGAAGCGTTTTATTATAATGTCTGCGAAGACTTTCTATATCAATTGTATAAAAACGCATATCACCAGCAATTTGCATTATTTCACGTAGACTTGGAACGACACCACCTGGAAAGATATATTTTTTTACCCATGCATCTCCTGGATATTCTCTGAGAGAGCTAATATAGTGAAGAAGGAAAAGCCCTCCTGGCTTTAATGATTTTTTTACACAAGATAGAAATTCTTCGTAGTTTCCTCGTCCTACATGTTCAAGCATTCCGACGCTGACGATGCGGTCAAATTGTTGATTTAATTTTGGTAAATCTCGATAATCCAATAGTTCAACTCTAAGATAATCTTCAAGATGCTCCTCGTGAATACGTTCTTCAAATTTCTTCTTTTGTTCTTTACTTAATGTAATGCCTATACCGTGAATCTGATATTTTTTAGCTGCCTGTATTAGGAGAAAACCCCATCCACAGCCTATATCACATAGGCTCATTCCCTCTTGAAGATAGAGCTTTTTCAAAATACGGTCAACCTTATTATACTGCGCCTCATACAGTGAGTCAGAAGTTTTTTCAAAATAGCCACAAGAATAACTAAGTGTCTCATCAAGCCAAAGCTTATAAAAATCATTTCCAATATCATAATGGGAAGAAACCTCTTTCTTTTGATTTCTCTTTGTTTTGGATGAAAAAATTAGACTTTTTAGCTTCTTTTCATTTGTTGAAAATTTTTCCATTTGCCCTAAAAACATATTTAGTGCATGGTATAAATCTCCCTCAATTTCAATATCACCATTCATATATGCTTCTCCTAATGCGATTGACGTACTAGTTAATAGCTCGGATATATGGGGAGTTTTATGAAATATTACGGTAAAGGTTGGCACCCCATGACCAATTTTATAATCTTTACCATCCAGCTTCATAATAAATGGGCTGGCATCAAAAGTTTCCATAAATTTAATGAATTCTTTTTTTAACATTGTGATAAATCCTCCTATCTGCATTTGCAAAAAAAATACATACCAAACAGATGGTATGTACTAATGAAAGAAAGACGATACATACGATTGCTTGATATGTTGTATCGTATCGGAGTATCCTCATAATGGATATCTTGTATCGTATCACAAATGGTTTACTTTTGTATTTTAGCATTATAATTGACTCATTGTCAAATAGTTTTATGTTTTTTCGTTGAGATAATAAATAATCAAATTTATATTTCAAAGAGAGTGGAATAATATATTTACTATTCGAAATAGCTAGAGAATAATATGATAAAGAAAAGAAGTCACCTGGAAATAATAGACATTTTCTTTTGAGTATAAACAAATAGTATTTTCTGGATATAAAATAGGAAAAGATATATGGGCATAAGGAAAAGAAATTTTCCATAATATTATGATGAAGATAGAATGTAGAGGGAAAAGTATGGAACAGATAAAATGGAAAGAGTTATTATTTAGTCTGTTTATAAGTGTTGGAAGTGGAATGTTGTCATGGATTTTGGCAGGAGATAGCATGAAAAAATATGAAGTTCTGCCAAAGCCTCCGCTCTCTCCACCTGGATGGGTATTTCCAGTTGTCTGGACAATTCTTTTTATTCTTATGGGTTATGCGGCGTACTTAGTGTATAATACCGAAAGTGCAGAAAAAGGGAAGGCATTGATTTTATATGGAATCCAGTTAATTGTCAATATCGGTTGGTCTATTATTTTCTTTCGGTTTGAATTATATTTTTTTGCGTTTGTATGGCTTATATTTTTATGGTATCTTATTATACTATTGATACAGGAGTTTGGAAAGTTACAAAAAAGGGCGGGAGTTTTATTGTATCCCTATCTTTTTTGGGTGACATTTGCGGGATATTTAAATTTGGCAATTGTATTAATGAAATAGGAAAAAGGAGTCAGCATAATAATGAAAAGACAAGAAGAGAAATGATAGTTTCTTGTCGGAAAATTATTATGCTTGACTCCTATTTTTTATTTTAGAATATATTCTCCGATTGCCACACAAAGCTCAGCGACATTACTGCTTCCGCTAAGTTCAAAGCAAACCATACCGATAGAGTTAATATATAAATGTAAATGTGCATCGAGGTCTAAAACTCCAGCTGTCTCTATAGAAAATGTCTGAATACAGGAATATGGGATAAAGCTAAAATCCTTTTTCTTTCCTGTAATTCCTTCCACATTTACAGCTATAATTCGTTTGTTTGTGAAAATAAGGTGATCTCTAATACTTACATAGCTGTCGATAACTTCTTCTCCAGGTACCATATAAGGACTAATTAATTTTTCACCTTTGGATAAATCTTCTGCTACTAATTTAAAAAGTTTTTTATTTTCAAAATCAATCATGTGAAAACTCCCTTCTCAAATAAAAAATGAATTGCTTTCTGAAAAAATCGTAATGATATTTCTATTATATAAATGAAGATGAATATCGTCAATAATGAAAATTTACTCTTTATTACGCTAATAAAGCATATTGTTTTTATGTCCTTGTTAAGTGGATAATAAGAGGCAAAGATGGTTGTATAGTACATTTGCAAAGAGCAAATAGGGTATTTATATAAACGATAGTGAAGGAGAAAATACCTTATTCGCTCTTTATCGTGTCTATTATTTCATTTATTTCAAAAATATTTTAAAATTTATGATTATAACTTTTAATCCTCCCATGGACGAATACGATATGTTACCCCTAAATCATCACAAATTTTTTGACATTGCTGTTCTTCTTCAGCAGTAATTGTAGTAGAGACTGTAGATAATACAACATTTGGTACATATTTTTTTGCCTCTTTTGCGAATGCAAGCATTGCATCAAAAGATTGCTCACCAAATTTGCTGCGGACGATTTTATGATACTCCTCGGCGTTTGGAGTGTTTAAACTAATAGAAATAGTATCGATAAGTCCCTCAAGCTCAGGTGTGATATCTCTTCCGTTTACGAGATTTCCAAGACCATTTGTGTTGATACGGGTTGGATTTTTGAAGTTTTCTTTTATATATTTAGCAACTTGTATAAGAACAGGGAAAGCTTCTGTTGGCTCGCCAAATCCACAAAATACAATTTCTTTGTACTGGCTCATATCAAATTTTTTAAATTCTTCCACTATTTCCTCAAAACTAGGTTCATGTTCGAGCCAGAGTACACCAGAATCATCCATATGGTCTCTTGTCTGTCTAAGACAGAATGTACAGGCACATGGACATTTATTTGTTAAATTGACATATAGATTATTATGGACTTTATATAAAAGTGTTTGCATTTTTTTCATTTTTCAGTTTTCCTTTCTATCATTTAGTTTTATTTATTTTAATTTTCCTAAAACTTCTTCAAAACATACTCCGTCTGTTAATGGAATGTCAAGCTCAGTTGATTTTAAAATACATTTCTTTATGAAATTAGAAGCTTTTTTCACAGACTTGTCAAATGGAACTCCATTTACTGCATCTGCAGCGATAATAGAAGAAAAAATATCTCCTGTGCCAGAACGCTGCGTTCCAACCTTATGCGTGCGAAGAATTTTTTCTTTTTTTCCTTCCTCATAGCAGTAGTTAGCGATAAAGCTTTGCTGTACAATACCTGTGACTACAATCTTTTTTGGACCTTTTTTGGCTAGACTTTTTGCCATCTTTCTAATATCAGCAATTTTCCATTTTTCTTTATATGGCGTATCAGTAAGAATACAAAGCTCTGTCAAATTTGGTGTGATAATATCTGCGTACTTGACAAGTTGCTTCATCTCCTGACACATTTCCTCTGTATAAGTGGAATAAGGTTTGCCGTAATCTCCCATGACAGGGTCTACGATAATTAAGGTTTCCTTTGTCTTAAATTCCTTGAAAAAATTTTCCACAATCTTAATCTGCTTTTTAGATCCCAAAAATCCTGTGCAAATTCCGTGAAAACGTAAATCTAATTTTTTCCATTCTTCTATATAGGGATTCATTTTATCTGTATAGTCGTCAAAAAAGAAGCTAGAAAATCCAGTATGATTCGATAAAATCGAAGTTGGCACTGGACAGCACTGCACTTTTAAGACAGAAATAATTGGAAGTGCCACTGCTAGGGAGCAGCGACCAAACCCTGTAAAATCATTGATGACGGCAATTTTTTTCTGATGATTATGTGCTGTTACCATAGTAATAATCCTCTCTATTTATTTTAATGAAAGCGATCAAAAAATGTTTCTTTTATTACTCCATGCTATCATAAGCGAAAACTGTCCTAAATAAAACATCCAGTTTTCAGTAAATTAATAGTGCCAGTAAATATACCCAACATTTGGACAAAAAACTCCAACATTATATTATGGAAAATAAATCTTATTTCGCTATACTAAAGCATATAAAAGATAGATTTAGTTTTGCAAAGACAAAGAAAGTATGAGTGAATATTTATTTTTTAAATCGCAATTTTAGAAAGTTAGGGAGGTAATCTATAATGAGCATTTTATTTCACGAAAAAAGCCAGACTTTTCATTTAACAAACGGTCAGATTAGTTATATTTTTAAAGTAGTAAGAAGTGGAGAATTAGGTCAGTTATATTTTGGAAAAGCTTTAAGAGATAGAGAAAATTTTGATACCCTTTTAGAATTTGCCTCAAGATCTATGACGGTATGTCCTTACGATGAGGATATGTCATATTCAAAAGATTATATTAAGCAGGAGTATCCTTGTTACGGAACAGGAGATATGCAGTATCCAGCTTTTGAAATCAAACAGGAAAACGGAAGTCATATTACGGAGTTTGTGTACAAAGAACATAAAATTTATGCAGGTAAGCCAAGCTTAGAGGGACTTCCGGCAACTTATGTGGAGGATAACAGTGAGGCAACTACAATTGAGATAAGATTAGTAGATGAAGTAATCGATACAGAAATTATTTTGACTTATACAATTTATGAGAGCTTACCAGTTATTACAAGAAATACAAAATTTATCCATAACGGGGAGGAGGCAATTGTTTTAGACCGTGCAATGAGTATGAGCCTTGATTTGCCAGATATGGAATATGAGATGATTGAGCTTACAGGCGCTTGGGCTAGAGAGCGTCATATCAAAACAAGAAAATTAGAACATGGTATAACTTCGATTTATAGTCTAAGAGGATGCAGCAGCCATAATTATAATCCATTTCTTGCCTTAAAGAGAAAAAATACAACAGAATTTTCTGGTGAGGTTATGGGCATGAGTCTTGTATATAGTGGAAATTTCTTGGCGCAGGTAGATGTCGACACTTACGATGTGACAAGATGGATGATTGGAATTCATCCAGATGGATTTTCATGGAAATTGAACCAGGGAGAATCTTTTCAGACACCAGAGGCTGTACTAGTTTACTCTAATGAGGGATTAAATGGTATGAGTCAAACATTCCATACATTATACCGCTCTCGCCTCGCAAGAGGAGAATGGAGAGATAAAGTACGTCCAATTCTAATTAATAACTGGGAGGGAACGTATTTTGATTTCACTGAGGAGAAAATTTTAGAGATGGCAAGACAATCAAAAGAGCTTGGAATTGAGCTCTTCGTTTTGGACGATGGATGGTTTGGAAAGAGAACGAATGATCATAAGAGTCTTGGAGATTGGTATCCCAATATGGAAAAACTTCCAGATGGAATTACTGGACTTGCCCAAAAAGTAGAGGCGATTGGCTTGAAATTTGGTCTTTGGTTTGAACCAGAGATGGTAAATGAGGACAGTGATTTATACCGTGCACATCCAGATTATGTTTTAAAAACTCCAAATCGAAAAATGTCTTACGGTCGTCATCAGTTTGTGCTTGATTTTTCAAGAGAAGAGGTTGTAGATTGTATTTATAAGATGATGGAAAAAGTATTAGAAGAGGCTCCGATTTCCTATGTGAAGTGGGATATGAATCGTTGCATGTCAGAAGTATACTCTGCAGCACTTAAAGCGGATGAGCAGGGCAAAGTATTCCATAAATATATATTAGGAGTATATCGTTTATATGATAAGTTAACGACAAAATTCCCATATATTTTATTTGAATCCTGTGCGAGTGGTGGAGCGAGATTTGACCCAGGTCTACTTTATTATGCTCCACAGTGTTGGACTTCTGATGATTCCGACGCAGTGGAGCGTATGAAGATTCAGTACGGTACTTCTCTTGTTTATCCAGTGAGCAGTATGGGAGCTCACGTGTCCGCAGTGCCAAATCATCAAGTTTTCCGTAATACACCAATCAGTACGAGGGCAAATATGGCGTATTTTGGAACATTTGGATATGAGCTTGATGTGACAAAAATGCCAGAGAAAGAAAAAGAAATTGTAAAAGAGCAGGTTGCTTTTATGAAGGAATATAGACAGCTCTTTCAGTTTGGAACGCTTTACCGTCTAAAGAGTCCATTTGAGGGAAATGTGATGGCATGGATGGTTGTGTCTGAAGATAAAAAGGAGGCAATTGTCGGATATTACCGTGTACTTCAGACAGTGAATGCTCCATTTGAGAGAATTAAGTTAGAAGGACTTGATGCAAATCTTTCTTACCATGTATCTGTTCTTGAAAAAGATATGTACGGTGATGAATTAATGCTCGCAGGAATGAAGACATCGGATGAACTTGATCCAAACTTTGAATTTATGGGAACGAACGAAATTGAACTTGGAGATTATCATTCAAGAATTTATGTATTAAGGGCAAATAAAAATTAGACCATCTGATTTTAAAAAGTAGGAGATGCCAATATAGGGCTATTGCAAAATGAATTTTTCATATAAGGTATTGATGGTACGAAAAGTATTTCGACGGATATCTTTAGAGTTTTCATTTTGCAATGGTCTTTTTTATGTTATACTAAATGATAGAAGGGAGGGATATTAATGAAGTTTTATTCTACAGATGATTTTTTTATGCATTCAGAAATGGCTCTTACTAATAATTTATTCACTGATATTTATCCTCTCTCTTATGGCAAGCAGCAATGTGAACCGCTCTACTCTTTTGGACCAGCGGTGAGAGAATATTATCTTTTACATTATTGTGTGAGAGGAAAAGGAGTATTTTTTGCGAATGATTATAAATATGAAATTGAGCAGGGACAGGGATTTTTAATCTGTCCAGGTGACTTGACATTCTATCAAGCAGATGAGGAAAATCCTTGGCTCTATATATGGATTGCAGTCGGTGGAAATGCAGTGGAAAAATATTTAAAACTGATGGAGTTATCAAGAGAAAATCCGATTTTTTCTTATTCAAACCCTAAAATTTTACTATCTTATATAGATGATATGCTTTTACATCATACTTTAAGCTATACTAATGAAATGTATGCAGAAGGTGTGTTGATGAAGATGCTATCTTGTCTAATTGACGAGGCGAGTGATTCACTGGGAAGAAGTAAGCAGTTTCACGACGTTTATGTTTCAAAGGCAATTTCATATATCGAAACACATTATCAGGAGTCAATTTCTGTGCAAGATATCGCCGATTATTTATCGTTAAATCGAAGTTATTTGACAGAATTATTTTTAAAAACAGTACATTTATCTCCGCAGCAATTTCTTGTAAAATTTCGTATTACAAAGGCGGAGACATTGCTTCTCACTACTGATTTACCAATTAAGACAATAGCGTATTCGTGTGGATATTCAAACGAGTTTTCCTTTTCAAAGGCGTTTAAGAAGGTAATGAATGACAGCCCAGGACATTTTCGCAAAATGCAACAGGAGGAAAAATAAATGAACAGTTTAAAACAACTAATATTATATTTTTTACTAGCAGGAGTTTTATGTTTTAGTGGATGTAATAACGGTAAGAGGGATTTAATAAATCAGGTACAAGATTTGGAAAATAGAGTGAATGAGTTGGATGAACGAAAAAAACAAGATGAGGCAGAACAAAAGGCCATTAAGGAGGCGGAAGAACAAAAAGCGCGTGAGGAGGAAGCGAAGAAAAAAGCTGAGTCGGAAAAAAAGAATGATTTGGCAGGTTTGAGTTCGCTTAGAACGAAGCTAAAGAAGTTAGAGGAAAAAGTTGATAAGATTGATGATTCAGATATACTTACAAATGATTTGGATGATTATTATAAGTTAGATGATGAGGTTGCATCTTTGAGAGAAGAACTTGATAATGCGAAAGATAAGTTAGATGAGCTTGATAATAATGCGGAGCATGAATCGTATAAAGAAAAAATAAAAGAACAGCAAGATGAATATGAAAAATTAAAGGAAAGATTAAATACTGCGAAAAAGGAATTAGACGATAAATTCGAGATGAATTAAATAAAAATTTTAACATCAATTGCCATTTTAATAGTTGCATACTCATAATAGAATAGGTATAATGAAGGAAGAAAATAATAGGATTTAGCTTGACAAAGAAAATGACCTGATATATACTTTGATTGTCAAACTAATCCGAAATAATACAAATTAACTATAATATATAAAGGAGAATAAAATTATGTTAGAAAAAATGAAAGAAATTATCGCAGAGCAGTTAAACGTGGATGAGAGTGAAATCGAATTAGAAACTTCTTTCAAAGATGACTTAGGAGCTGACTCTTTAGATTTATTTGAGTTAGTTATGTCTTTAGAGGAAGAGTATGATATTGAGATTCCTTCTGATGATTTAAATGACTTAAATACAGTGGAGGATGTTATTAATTATTTAAAAGATAAGGGTATCGAGGCGTAATTAGATGGAGACAAGAGTAAGTAAGTTGCTTGGAACTGTATATCCAGTGATACAGGGCGGTATGGCATGGGTGGCAGAGCATCACTTGGCAGCCGCAGTTTCAAATGCTGGCGGATTAGGAATTATTGCAGCTGGTGGTGCACCAACTGAGGTCGTAAGACAGGAAATTAGAGAGTTAAAAAAATTGACAGATAAGCCATTTGGAGTCAATATTATGTTGATGAATCCGAATGCTGAGGAGCTTGCGAAAATGCTCGTGGAGGAAAAGGTTCCAATCGTGACGACAGGAGCGGGAAGTCCAGAGCCATTTATGAAAATGTGGAAGGAAGCAGGCATGAAAGTAATTCCAGTAGTTGCCTCCGTGGCATTGGCAAGACGTATGGAGAAATACGGTGCAGATGCAGTCGTGGCAGAGGGTGCAGAGGCAGGAGGACATATTGGAGAATTGACAACGATGGTACTTGTACCTCAAGTTGTAGATGCAGTGAGTATTCCAGTTATCGCAGCCGGAGGAGTGGCAGATGGAAGAGGAATGGCAGCAGCTATGATGCTTGGAGCAGAGGGGGTTCAGGTTGGAACAAGATTTGTTACATCGAAGGAATGTATTTGCCATGACAATTTTAAGAAGAAAATAATGAAGGCAAAGGATATTGACACTGTAGTGACAGGAAGGTCAACTGGACATCCAATTCGTGTGCTTCGTAATCAAATGTCAAGAGAATATCTTAAGATGGAGAAAGAAGGAAAAAGCTTGGAGGAATTAGAGCTTTTGACACTTGGTTCTCTAAGAAAGGCCGTTGTTGAAGGTGACTTAAAAGGTGGCTCTTTTATGGCAGGACAGTCCGCTGGTCTAATAAAAGAAGAACAATCCTGTAAGGATATTATCGAGGATATTGTAATAAAAGCAGAATCTTTACTTACATCAAAATTATTTTAAAAAATTAAGCTTATCTCTCATGCGAGGAGGAAGAATGAGAGATGAGCTTTTTAGAAATTTTTTCAGATAAGGGAAAATAGAACGATTTTGGTGAGTGAGAAAAAGAGATTTCATTAGATAAAAATAATAAAAAATATAATAAATTTTAAAAAGAGTAGAATGTAAAAAACATTCTATATATTTTTTTGAAAAAATAGTTTGAAATACAAAATATTTGAAAACAAAAATAAAAGTGAGGTATCATAAAAAGTATGGGTAAAATAGCATTTATATTTCCTGGACAGGGAGCACAGTATATTGGAATGGCAAAGGATTTTTATGAGCAATTTGAAGCTAGTAAAGCTATTTTTGAGCAGGCGAGCAAAGAGTTGAATTTGGATATGGAGTCACTTTGCTTTGAGGAAAATGAATTATTAGATCAGACAGAGTATACGCAGGCAGCGATGGTGACAGCAAGCGTTGCTATCTTAGCAGAGATAGAAAAAAGAGGGATTAAGCCAGATGTGACAGCTGGTCTAAGTCTTGGAGAGTACTGTGCTTTAGTAGCCAGCAAAGCGATGAGCTTTGTAGATGCGGTGAAGGTTGTAAGACAGCGCGGAATTTTGATGCAAAATACGGTACCTCTTGGACAGGGCGCAATGGCAGCCGTTCTTGGTATGAAGGCAGAAGAAATTGAGGCAGTATGTGAAAAAATAGAAGGAGTGGGAATCGCAAACTATAATTGCCCAGGACAGATTGTCATCACTGGAAAAAGTGAACAGATCGAAGAAGCTTCTAAATCTTTAAAGGAGGCTGGCGCAAGAAGAGTTTTACCGTTAAAGGTAAGCGGTCCATTCCACTCAGAAATGCTAAAGCCGGCTGGAGAAAAATTGGGAGAGATTTTAAAAGAAGTTGAGGTAAATACTCCAGTTATCCCTTATATCTCCAACACAACGGCAGGATATGTGACAAAAAAAGAAGATATAAAACCATTATTAGAGAGACAGGTATATAGCTCTGTTCGTTGGCAGCAGGGAGTTGAGGCGATGTTAGCAGATGGGGTAGATACCTTTATTGAAATTGGACCTGGAAAGACATTGACAGGCTTTATGAGGAAAATAAATCGCAAAGTAAAAGCAATTAATATAGAAAAAGTAGAAGATTTGGAAAAACTTGAGGAGGTGGAAAAGTGTTAAATGAAAAAGTTGCTATCGTAACAGGAGCAAGCCGAGGAATTGGAAGGCAGATTGCCCTCACGCTTGCCTCTTACGGAGCTAATATAGTAGTAAATTATTATGGTTCTTTGGAAAAAGCAAAAGAGGTAGCAAGTGAAATAGAAGCGATGGGAAGAGAGGCTCTTTTATATCAGGGAAATGTGGCAGATATGGATGCGATGAAAGAGATGGTAAAAGAGACGACTAAAAAATTTGGTCGAATTGATATTTTAGTAAATAACGCTGGAATTACAAAGGATAATCTTCTTATGGCGATGAAAGAAGAGGAGTTCGAACAAGTTCTCGATATAAATTTAAAGGGAAGTTTTATTTGTATGAAGCAGGTAATCCGTACCATGATGAAACAAAGATATGGAAGAATTATTAATTTATCTTCTGTTTCTGGAAGAATGGGAAATGCAGGTCAAGTAAATTATAGTGCTTCTAAGGCGGGAGTCATTGGAATGACGAAATCTCTTGCGAGAGAGGTTGGAAGCAGAGGAATCACCGTAAATGCAGTGGCACCTGGATTTATCGATACAGATATGACGGCGGTACTAAAGGATGAAGTAAAAGAAGCAATTATGGCAGGAATTCCGCTAAAACGAGTTGGAAAACCAGAAGATATTGCAGAGGCAGTCGCATTTTTAGCGTCAGATAAGGCATCCTATATTACAGGCCAGGTTCTTAGCGTAGACGGTGGAATGTTCATGTAATTCAATTGAGCAGTGCACAGGCAAATTGCATTGTGGATAGAAGGCAAAGGATATTACTGACAGAAGGCAATAAAAACGAGAACAGTATAAGAAAAATTGAGGTAAGGATATGAATAGAGTAGTAGTAACAGGAATGGGAGTTATAAGCCCTATCGGAAATGATGTGGAAACTTATTGGAATAGCCTAAAAGCTGGCAAGGTAGGAATCGATAAAATTACAAAATTTGACGTGACAGAATATAAAACAAAAGTAGCAGCAGAAGTAAAGGATTTTAATCCAAAAGAGTATATGGATCCAAAATCAGCTAGGAGAATGGCGGAGTTTTGTCAGTACGCAGTCGCTGCAACAAAGCAGGCATTAGAGCAGTCTGGTCTTGATTTGGACAAAGAGGATACAACGAGAATTGGAGTTTGTGTGGGTTCTGGTATCGGTGGTCTTTCCATTATGGAAAAAGAAGAAAAAAAGCTTCTGGAAAAAGGACCAAAGAGAATTGCTCCATTGATGATTCCAATGATGATTTCTAATATGGCAGCAGGAAATATTTCTATTCAATTTGGCTTAAAAGGAAAATGTACAAATGTAGTGACAGCATGTGCGACAGGTACTCACTCTATCGGGGATGCCTATAGAAGTATTCAATGTGGAGATGCAGATATTATGGTGGCAGGAGGAACAGAGTCTTGTATCACACCTCTTGGAGTTGCAGGCTTTTCTTCTCTCACAGCACTTAGCACATCTGATGACCCGCTCCGCGCATCTATCCCATTTGATAAGGAGAGAGATGGCTTTGTTATGGGTGAGGGTTCAGGAATTGTTATTTTAGAATCTCTTGATCACGCTTTGGCACGAGGCGCTAATATTTTAGCGGAGGTCGTAGGATACGGTGCAACATCTGATGCTTTTCATATTACTTCTCCAGCGGAGGATGGAGAGGGAGCAGCAAGGGCAATGGAGCTTGCTATTAAGGAAGCAGGAATTTGTCCAAATCAGGTAGAGTATATTAATGCACATGGAACGAGTACACATCATAATGATATGTTTGAGACTATGGCAATAAAAAAAGTATTTGGTGATGATTCTTATAAGGTAAATATAAATTCTACAAAATCGATGATTGGTCATGCACTTGGAGCAGCAGGAGCCTTAGAATTTATCGCATGTGTGAAGTCTGTCATGGAAAATTTCATTCATCAGACAGCTGGATATCAAATTCCAGATGAGGAATGTGATTTAAACTATACAAAAGAGCCAGTAGAGAGAGAAGTAAATTATGCTCTTAGCAATTCTCTCGGATTTGGTGGACATAATGCCAGCCTTCTTGTAAAGAAAGTAAACTAGGAATGGAGAGGAGTGGATAAGATGAAGGTGACAATAGATGATGTATTAACCTTAATTGAGAGAGTATCCGACTCTAACCTGACAAAATTTCAGTTTGAGGATGAAGATTTTGGAATTTCCATGACTTCTTCCAAAAAAGGAAGAAAAATAAAAAAAGTAGGGTTGAATCGAGACGAGATAGAAAAGAAGCAGGAGAATAAAAAAGAGCAATCTTCTTCAGATATAAAAAAAGAATTAAAAGAAGAGAAAAAGATTGCGATTGAGGAGCCTTCTAGTTCTTCTGCTTTAGAAGAGGAAGACTTAGGACTAAAAATGGTGCATTCTCCTCTAGTTGGAACATTTTATGTTGCGAAGGAAGAGGGGGCAGAGCCTTTTGTAAAAGTTGGAGATACAGTGAAAAAGGGGCAGGTTATCGGAATTGTGGAGGCAATGAAACTAATGAATGAAGTCGAGAGTGACTACGATGGCATTATTTCAGAAATTTTAGTAGAGAATGAAGAAATGGTAGAGTATAATCAGCCTTTAATTAGTGTTATAGTATCGTAATGACTTAGTAAAATTAGTTTTTATTTGCCAGGAGGGTAGAAGAGATGGTTTTAGATAGTAAACAGATTCAAGAAATTATTCCTCATCGCAGTCCATTTTTATTAATTGACCGAATCGATGAGTTAGAAATAGGGAAAAGGGCAGTCGGAAGAAAATGTGTCAGTTTTAATGAGCCTTATTTTGCAGGACATTTTCCGGGAGAGCCAGTGATGCCGGGAGTACTTATTATTGAGGCATTAGCGCAGGTTGGTGCGGTATGCTGTCTTGCGGACGAGAAGAATAAGGGGAAAATTGCGTTTTTTGGTGGAATTAATAAGGCCAGATTTAAACAGAAGGTTGTACCAGGAGATGTGTTAAAGCTCGAAGTAGAGATGATTAAGGTGAAAGGTCCAGTGGGTATTGGAAAAGCGACAGCTTATGTGGAAGATAAAGTTGTGGCATCCGCAGAGCTTACCTTTGCGATTAGTTAATAGAAGGAATTGCGAGGTAGAGAGATGTTTAAGAAAATACTCATTGCAAATCGCGGAGAGATTGCTGTTCGCATTATCCGTGCTTGCAGAGAAATGGGAATTGAGACAGTGGCAGTTTACTCAACAATTGATAAAGATGCCATTCATACAAAGCTTGCAGATGAGGCGGTCTGCATTGGTCCTGCTCCAAGTAAGGACAGCTATTTAAACATGGAGCAAATTATTAGTGCGACTTTAGCGACGGGAGCCGAGGCGATTCATCCAGGATTTGGATTTTTATCTGAAAATAGTAAATTTGTAAAAATGTGTGAAAAATGCAATATTAATTTTATCGGACCAAGCGCTAAGTTGATTGATAAGATGGGAAACAAATCTGAAGCTAGAGTGACGATGATGAAGGCTGGGGTTCCAGTTACACCAGGAAGTAAGGAAGCAATTTATGATGCCGATAGAGGACTTGAATTGGCTAGGGAGATTGGATATCCAATTATGATTAAGGCTTCAGCTGGCGGCGGCGGAAAAGGAATGCGCGTTGCGAGAACAGAAGAAGAGTTTCTCTCTCAGTTTAATACAGCGAAAAAGGAGGCAGAGAACGCATTTTCAGATGGAACAATGTATATTGAAAAATATATGGAAAATCCAAGGCATATTGAGGTACAGATTTTGGCTGATAAATATGGAAATGTCATTCATCTGGGGGAGCGTGATTGTTCGATTCAAAGACGACATCAAAAATTAATTGAGGAGTCTCCATGTATCGCAATCAGCGAGGAACTCCGAAAAAAAATGGGCGAGACTGCTGTGAGAGCGGCAAAAGAAGTCGGCTATTATAATGCTGGAACAATTGAATTTTTGTTGGATGAAAATAAAAATTTCTATTTTATGGAGATGAATACAAGAATTCAGGTTGAGCATCCCGTGACAGAGATGGTAACAGGGATTGATTTGATTAAGGAGCAGATTAAAATTGCAGCAGGATACCCATTATCTTATAAACAAGAGGATATTAAAATAAATGGTCATGCGATTGAATGTCGAATTAATGCAGAGGATCCACAACATCATTTTATGCCGTCTCCAGGTATGATAAAAACATTACATTTTCCAGGTGGGAAAGGTGTGAGAATCGAGTCAGCGCTTTACTCAAATTATGAGATTCCACCGCAGTATGATTCGATGATTCTGAAGTTGATTGTGCATGATGATACGAGAGAACTTGCTATTAGTAAGCTTAGAAGTGCACTCGGAGAAGTCATTATAGAAGGAGTAAAAACAAATCTTGATTTTCAGTATGAGTTAATTAATCATCCAGAGTTTGAAAATGGAGAGATTGATACTGGATTTGTAGAGAGAATTCTATAAAGAATATAGGGAATAAAAGAGATGGGGAAGGAGGAAATTTATGTTTGAGGGAATGTTTAAAAAAACATATATAAAGCCAGATAGAAAACAACGTCCTAAAAAAGTAAAAAAGGTTGTAAGAGAGATTCCTCAAGTTCCAGAGGGACTTTTTCAAAAATGTGATGCATGTGGGCATACGATTTACTCGGAAGATATCGCAGAAAATTATTATATTTGTCCAAAATGTGGGGAATATTTTAGAATCCGTCCTAGGACAAGAATTAGTATGATACTTGATCAGGATAGTTTTGTCGAGTGGGATGCTGGACTTGAGACAAGTGATCCATTGGAGTTTCCGGATTATAAGAAAAAACTTGCCCATCTTCGGGAAGTGACAAACTTAGAAGAAGCTGTTATTACAGGTGAGGGAAGTATCGGTGGAGAGCATGTGGCGATCGCCGTTATGGGTACCGATTTCATGATGGGAAGTATGGGCGAGGTTGTTGGAGAAAAAATTACAAGGGCGATTGAGAGAGCAACTTCTTACGCAATTCCAATCTTGATTTTTTGTTGTTCAGGTGGAGCGAGGATGCAAGAGGGGATGATTTCTCTGATGCAGATGGCAAAGACTTCCGCGGCTCTTAAGAGACATGACGAGGCTGGACTTTTATATATTTCCGTTCTCACAGATCCGACAACAGGTGGCGTGACGGCAAGTTTTGCGATGCTAGGAGATATTATTTTAGCAGAGCCGAAAGCTTTAATTGGATTTGCAGGTCCTCGAGTGATTGAGCAGACGATTGGACAAAAGCTTCCAGAGGGATTTCAAAGAGCAGAATTTTTGTTAGAGCATGGCTTCGTAGATAAAATTGTGGAGCGGAAAAATTTGCGCTATACACTTGCCGCATTGCTAAATGGACATGTCTGATGACAAAGATATTATTATTGGATAGGACTTTTGCAAAAAAAGGGAAATGTATTGAGAAAAGAGGATGTTATGGAAGAAAAAAATTTTGAGATAGAGGTAGAAACTCCACAGCTTACTGCTTGGGATAGAGTGCAAATTGCGAGAAATGCCGATAGACCGACAGCTCTTGATTATATTAGTGTTTTATTCAATCGTTTTATGGAATTACATGGAGACCGTCTAGAGGGAGATGACCCTGCTATAGTGGGGGGACTTGCTCGAATTTATGACATAAATATTACTGTAATCGGTCAGCAAAAGGGACGAAATACAAAGGAAAATATTAAGAGAAATTTTGGAATGCCATCTCCAAGTGGTTATCGAAAGGCACTCCGACTTATGAGACAGGCTGAAAAATTCAATCGCCCAATTATCTGTTTTGTAGATACGCCAGGAGCTTTTTGTGGAATTGAGGCCGAAGAAAAGGGAGAAGGAGAGGCAATTGCCAGAAATCTCTTTGAGATGTCGGCTCTTAAAGTTCCAATTTTATCGATTGTGATTGGGGAAGGAGGAAGTGGCGGAGCTCTTGCTCTTGCAGTTGCGAATGAGGTTTGGATGCTAGAAAATTCTATGTATTCTATTTTATCTCCAGAGGGATTTTCGAGTATATTATGGAAAGATAAAAAGCGCGCTGCGGAGGCTGCAAGTATTATGAAATGTACCGCTGCTGATTTAAAGGAGCTTGGAATTATCGAAAAAGTGATTGAAGAGAGAGAACCAGTAAAAACAGAAGACATGAGTGAAGTGGCAGAGAAAATGAAAGAGGGAATTTTTGAATTTCTTGAAAAGTATAAAAAAATGCAGGGCGAGCAGATAGTGCAGGAGCGCTATGAGAGATTTCGCAAATTTTAGGAGGAAAAATATGTCACTAAAAATAGGAGACTTGACAGCTAAAATACCGATTATTCAAGGTGGTATGGGAGTTGGAATTAGTCTGGGAGGATTAGCTGGTGCGGTGGCAAAAGAAGGGGCTATCGGCATTATTAGTACAGCGCAAATTGGATTTCGGGAAAAAGATTTTTATGAAAATCCGCTTATTGCTAATCTAAGAGCACTTGGAAAAGAATTGGAAAAAGCTAGAAAAATTGCTCCAAAAGGAATTATTGGATTTAATATTATGGTGGCGACAAATAAGTATGAGGAATATGTAAGGGCGGCAGTGAAGGCAGGTGCAGATTTAATTATCTCAGGTGCAGGACTTCCGATGGATTTGCCAGCTTTTGTAGGAAAATGTAAGACAAAGCTTCTTCCAATTGTTTCATCAAAAAGAGCAGCTAATCTTATTTTAAAACGCTGGGATAAAAAATATAATACGACGGCGGATGCCATTGTTGTGGAAGGACCAATGGCAGGTGGACATTTAGGGTTTAAAGCCGAAGAGTTAGAAGAGTTAGAAGACTTAAATGCAAATTACGACAAAGAAATTCGAGCAATTATTGAGATAACGTCAAAGTACGAACAAAAATATGGGAGAGAGATTCCTGTTATTATGGCAGGAGGAATTCGAACAAAAGAAAATATGGAGCATTGTTTTTCACTCGGAGCAAAAGGCGTGCAAGTAGCGACTAAATTTGTTACTACGAAAGAATGCGATGCGGATATTCAGTATAAAAATACTTATATTAATTGTAATAAAAAACAAATTAAAATTGTAAAAAGCCCAGTTGGGATGCCTGCAAGAGCAATTCAAAATAAGTTTTTGGAAAAAGTAGAAAAAGAGCGTCTCGCACCAAAACATTGTTATCAATGTCTCGCAAAATGCGATAGAGCTAATATACCGTACTGTATTACAGAAGCTCTTATTCATGCGGCAGAAGGCAATATAGAGAATGCACTTCTATTTTGCGGAGCTGATGCCTATAAGGAGACGAAGATTCGAACCGTGAAAGAGGTATTGGGAGATTTTTTATAAATTTAATATAAAAAGAGAGAAAAATTTAAGAGTTGATCTCATAAATTTTTCTCTCTTTTTTTGTACTGGAAATAGATAAAATACTAAAAACTATTTTTGGATAGATTCAGCGATTCCATCATATAAGTCTAAATCACAGTACTCTTCCGCTGTAAAATGAGCACATGTCAAACAGCTTGGAGTCTGACACTCGCAATTCGCAGAAGAATTACAAGCAGCATAAATATCCTTAGTTGGAGTATAACTGCTACAAGCTTGTGCTACCTCATGGTACATTTCTTTTGAGCTTCTCATAATGTTTTCTCCTTTCTATTGACATGAATGAAATGACTCTGTTATTATGTGTAAAGGGAAAAAATATATTCAAACAAAATGAAAATATATTAGAAAAAGACCTATTTATAAAACTTCTATGTGTAGATAGCAGGCTTATAAGGCTTGCTTTTTCCTTTGCATATAGTAAAGCCCATGAGGTGAATACATCATTAAAAACATGTTTTTAGGCAAGATAGGTCGGTTTATAAAAGGAGTGAAATTATTATGTTAGATGGAAAAAAGACTTTATTTAGTGGTATGCAAGCAACAGGAACGATTACTCTTGGAAACTATCTTGGAGCTTTAAAAAACTGGATAAAATTAGACGAGGAAGGATATAAATGTTTTTATAGCGTTGTAGACATGCATTCTATCACAGTTAGACAAAATCCAGCAGAGCTTAGAAAAAGAGCGAGAAATTTATTGATGCTTTATATTGCAGCAGGTTTGGATCCAGAGAAGAATTGTATTTATTATCAGTCTCATGTATCTGGTCATGCAGAGTTAGCTTGGATTTTAAATTGTTACACATATATGGGTGAGATGAACAGAATGACACAATTTAAGGATAAATCGGCGAAACATGCAGATAATATTAATGTAGGATTATTTGCATATCCTGTCCTAATGGCGGCAGATATTTTGCTATTCCAATCTGATGTGGTACCAGTAGGTGTTGACCAAAAGCAGCATCTTGAGATTACAAGAGATATTGCTAGCCGTTTTAATAATATTTACGGTGATGTATTTACAATTCCAGAAGCATATATGGGAAAAGTAGGTGCTAAAATTATGAGTTTACAAGAGCCTACAAAGAAAATGTCTAAATCCGATGAAAATCCAAATGCTCATATTTTATTATTAGATGAGCCAGATGTTATTATGCGCAAGTTTAAAAAAGCCGTGACAGATTCTGATGGCTTTATCGCTTACAGTGATGATAAACCAGGAATTAAAAACTTAATTGACATTTACTGTGCATCAACAGGAGCTACAGTAGAGTCTGCGTTAAAGGAATTTGATGGGCTTGGATATGGTGTTTTAAAACAGAGAGTAGCTGAGGCAGTTATCGCAGAATTAAAGCCTCTGCAGGATAAATTCTATGACTTAAGTAAGAATAAAGATTACATCAATTCTATTATTAAAAATAATGCTGAGCAGGCTAATTATTATGCGACAAAGACATTGAGAAAGGTACAAAGAAAAATAGGATTTCCGGATAGAATTCGCTAAAGATTGTTTAAAAATATTTGGAAAATTGTAAGAAATAATTCACCGAAAGTTAAGAAATATAATATATACTAAGGAAAGATTGTATAAAAGCAAAGAGAGAAAGAAAAAGATAATTTCTTTTTCCATAAGAAGTAGTTAGGAATATTTTTAGAAATAATAATAACGATAGGTGATGAGAAGATAGGAATGGATAGAGAAAAGATTATATTAGAACAGCAAAAAAGGATAGAATACTTAAAACATCCAGATCCAAATGATAAAAGAGTTAAATTTTTGCGTCTGTTTTTTAAGATACTAGGTATTATTATTTTACTTTTACTTATCATATTGCTGTTTCTTGGATATCGCAACCATATTTTTGATTCTGCGGAAAATTTTAATAAGTTTATCAAGGGATTAGGAATGTGGGGACCAGTTGCTTTTATTTCGATACAGGCAGTGCAGATTATTATTCCTGTCCTTCCTGCTCCAGTTTGTTGTATCGCTGGGGTAGTATCCTATGGTCCATGGATTGGATTTTTATATAATTATATTGGTATTACTCTTGGCTCATTTTTAGCTTTTGGTATTTCAAGAAAATACGGTTCTATACTCGCAAAGAGTGTAGTTTCAGATGATACTTATGAAAAATATAAAAAATGGCTAGAACATGGAGAAAAAAAGTTCGATAAACTTTTTGCGATAGCCATTTTATTACCCGCTGCTCCAGATGATTTTTTATGTTATCTAGCAGGACTCACAAAGATGCCTTTTAAAAAATTTATGTTGATTATTTTAATTGGAAAACCATTTTCTCTTTTATCATATAGTTTTGGTCTTGAGATGTTTTCCGTTTTTAAAGTAAAATTATATAATATGTGGAGATATCGTTAGATATGAAAGCTTAGATAAAAGTCCCAATATTTTGCTTTTATGACATTCTCATAATCGCCATCATATTCGTACGTTAAGATATAGCTTTATTTGCTCATAGGGCTTGATTTGTCAATATGCAGATAAATATAAATAAATTTGTCTTTATTTACCCAGTTGATAGGATTTCAATAGTAAAACTTTGGGTTTATGGACAAATTCTTTTCTTAACATATGCAATTTGTAGAAAAAATTATTTTTTTATGACAAAAAAATATAAGATTTTAATAATAAAATAACTTTTCATTTTCTAAAAAATTGTGTATTATGTAGAAGGATTAAGTCAGTTGCTTTTCATTTTTTAAGGATGTATTGTGGGGACAAGGACGGATATTAAATAATAAGCAGGAAAGTAACTGTGTATACGAGCAGTTTAAGATAAGAGAAGTCTTAAACTGCTTTTTTTTTAAAGGAAAGTATAGTATACTGTAAATGAGTATGTTCACATAACGAACATTGTCATATATGAAGGGAGACAATATAAGATATGATCAAGAAAAAAGGGTATTGTATTGTCAGTATATTTTGTATATTTTTGTTAGTTCTATGTACAAGCTGTGGAGAATTTCAAAATACTGATATGGGAGATGGAGCTCCAGAAGAGACAGTAGAAAATACACAGGCGGACGAAGATATTACTTCAAGTGCTGACGGTAAGAAGACATTGAGATATGCAATTGTAAAAGAGCCATCCAATATAGATCCACAGCTTACTAGTAGCAGTGTGGAGGCAACAATAGGATTTCATGTATATGAGGGATTAGTAAAAAATAATCGAGGAACTGTAAAAAATGCAATGGCAAAGTCATATCAAATATCGGAAGATGGACTTACTTATACATTTTATTTAAGAGATGCAAATTGGAGTGATGGAGAGCCTGTGACGGCGCAACATTTTGTGGATGGAATTAAGCGATTAATGAATCCGAATACGAAAAGCAGTTATTCTTATTTAGCTGACTGTATTGCAGATGTGCAGGCAACAGATGAAAAGACAGTTGTAATTACTTTAAAGGAAGCAACTACTTATTTTTTGAATTTATTATGTATGGTAAATTTTTCACCAGTGCGAGAGGATATTATAGAGAAAGAGGGAAGCAGCTTTGCAATGCGTCCATCTACCACGGTATATAATGGTCCGTTTATTGTGTCCGCCTGGAAGAAAGGGAGAAAAATTATTTTAGAGAAGAATGAGAATTATTATAATAGTGATGGTATTTCTCTTGAGCGAGTGGAGATTATTTCTGTTTCTAGTATAGAAGAGGCATATAAAATGTATCAATCGGGTGATATAGATTTTGTGGAAGTGAATCAATCCTCGTATTTGAGTGATGAAAGTAATTATAATGTGGATTATGATGGAGGTGTAGAGTATCTTACCTTCAATTTTAATAATCGGTATTTACAAAATAAAAATTTGAGATTAGCAATTGCTTATGCTATCAATAGAACTTCTTTACTGAAAGAGTCTGGTCAAGAGCTAAATGAGATAGCGACTAGATATATTATGCCAGATATTAATGGAATTACTAGTACGTATGGGGAGGAACAAAAGTATGCACCGTTTAGCGAAGAAGAAAATAGGACAGAGTCACTTAATTATCTTGCCTCTGCATTAAATGAGTTAGGAATTAGCGATGCCTCTGATATTCAATTAGAATTATTAGTGGAGAATACACAGATAAAAAAGCAAGAGGGAGAAGAAATCAAGAAACAGTTAGAGACACTTTTAGGTATTAAAGTTATTTTGAAAAAGAGTTCTAAAGTAAAAAAAGTAAATAGTGAGGCGAAGGGGGATTTTGCGATAACTTTGACAACATGGTATCCAGATTATTCGGATGCTCTTGCTTATATAGAAATCTGGGAGAGTAGTTCCATTTATAATATAAGTTGTTATAATAATAAATTGGTAGATAATAAGCTAAAGGAAATTAGAGAGACCGATATCTCTAAGACAAGGCAAAGAACGATATCTGAGGTGGAGAAAATTTTATGTGAGGATGCGGCTGTGATTCCAATTCAGTTTTCAAAGAAGGCAATTTTATATTCCAATAATTTAACAGGCCTAGTTACGTACTATATTGGTAATAACTATAATTATATTCATGCGAATAAGACGACATAATAAGATAAAGGGAGAATCAAAAAAATAATTATATAATGGAGGAAGATTCACTACTTAGAGATTTAGAGTAATAAAAAGGAATGAGGGAAATGATAGAGACGATTGTGTCGGTACAGATGCCGATTCACGAGATATTAAAAATTAAGAAAAATAGGCTGATGCCAGACTGGCTTATAGGAGGGGAAAAAAGAATTTGTATTGTGACGGGAATTCATGGGGATGAGCTTGGAGGACAGTATATATGTTATGAAGTAATTCGAAGAATTAAGAAGGAATTTGAACATTTAAAGGGAATTGTAGATGTATATCCAGCTTTAAATCCACTTGGGTTAGATTCCCTAATTCGAGGAGTACCTCAGTTTGATTTTGATATGAACACTATTTTCCCAGGAAAAAAAGATGGAGATATGGTAGAAAATATTGCTTATCATATTGTAAAAGAGCTAGAAAATGCAGATATTTGTATTGATATACATTCAAGCAATATTAATTTAAAGGAGATTCCACAAGTTCGTGTGGGAGATAAACTGACAAAAGACACAATGAAATTTGCGAAAGTAATGAATACAGATTTAGTCTGGATTCATCCGTCCAATACAGTAAAAGAGGGAAGCTTAACTTATGCATTGCAAAAAAAGGGTGTTACAGCTTTTGTGATCGAATCAGGTGTAGCGCTTCGAATAAATTATGAGTATTGCAATCAGATTATAGAGGGAATTTTTTGTCTGATGAAGGAAGCAGGAATATGGACTGGTGAGACAATAACTCCTAGAAAACCAATTATCTCACAGGACTGTCAAGTTCAATTTATTAACTGTGAGAGCAGTGGAATTTTTATTCCAAATGTAAGACATGCACAGCAGGTAAAAAAGGGAGATTTAATTGGGACAATTGCGAAGCCGATTATGGGAGCAGTGATGGAGGAAATATATGCACCGATTGACGGAATAGTATTTACACTTAGAGAGTATCCTGCTGTGCAGGAGGGAGCATTAATTGGAAGGATTTTAGGAGGCAACTATGGTAAAAGAGATTCTATATGAGATGGATTCGGGCTTTCGAGAAGAATATAAAATTATAGGATATCGCTTTGGAAAAAGAGATGCGGCTGAGAAGGCGGCTTGTATTGTGGGAGCAATGCGAGGAAATGAATATCAGCAACTCTATATTTGTTCACAGCTAATTGTTGCCCTAGAAAAGCTTGAGAAAGTAAAGGCAATCAAAGGAGAAAATGAGATTTTAGTTATTCCCTCCTTAAGTAATACTGTGATGAATATAGGAAGGAGATTTTGGGGGAATGACGGTGCGGATTTAAACCGAGAATTTCCAGGAAATCCAAAGGGAGAGACACAAAGTAGAATTGCAGATGCCCTATTGAGAGAAGTAACAGGATATCAATATGGAATTCAGATACCATCTTTTTATTTGGAGGGGGAATTTATTCCACATATTCGAATGATGGATACAGGAAGAGAAAGCACAAGTTTGGCCAATTTATTTGGACTTCCTTATGTCGTGACAAGTGGTGTGAGACCTTATGATAAGAGAACATTAAATTATAATTGGCAGATGAAGGGAACAGACGCATTTTCACTTTACACAAATGCTACAGATACAATCAATGAAAAGGAGGCGATGCAAGCAGTTTCTGCCATTTTGAGATTTTTGACGAGAATGGGTATTATTAAGTATCAATGCCATAATGGTTATATTGCCACCGTTTTAAACGAGAATGATTTGGTTAATATAAAAGCAAATACAGCAGGTTTTTTACGAAAAAGGGTGGAAAATAATCAGGAAGTAAAAAGAGGAGAGACTTTAGCGGAGATTATAGATCCGTATGAAGGCACTGCTTTATCAAAGTTAAAGGCAAGTACGGACGGAATCATTTTTTATACGAGAAGTAAGCCGGTTATATTCCAAAATTCGATTGCATTTCAGATTATAAAAAGATTACATAGTTAGGCTTTTAGAAATAAAAACTTAGCTAGTTTTGCTGATAATATGGATGAAATATAAGAGACTATATGCTGTTTTTACTATATATTTTTGAATTTAACAGAAGAAAAATATAGAAATGCATAAAGAAAAAAAGGATAAGAAAAAAGAAATCTTGATAAATGGCATAAACGTCATTTTCCGAGAAAATAAAATATTAGACAGATTTCAAAAAAAGTTTTGCATTTTCTGACAAATGCGGTATAATGTGACTGAATACCAGATGACTAAAAGGTAAAGGTTAAATCGTAAAAGACAGATTATGGAGGAATTTATGAGTCAGGTAAAAAGAGTTTATGTAGAAAAGAAGGCAGACTATGCGGTAAAAGCAAAAGAGCTGTTGGCAGAAATTAAAGCATATCTTTCTATAGAAAAGATTGATAATGTGAGACAGTTGATTCGCTATGATATAGAAAATGTATCCGAGGATACTTATAATATGGCAAAAGATACTGTATTTAGCGAGCCGCCAGTCGATCATTTGTATGAAGAAGAATTTCCTTTAAACGAAAAAGAAACTGTATTTAGCGTAGAGTTTTTGCCAGGCCAGTTCGACCAAAGAGCAGACTCTGCTGAGCAATGTTTAAAACTTTTAAACGAAAAGGAAGATCCAACAATTCGCTCCGCTGTTACGTATGTATTAGAGGGTGATTTGAGTGAAGAAGAAATAGAGAAAATTAAATCCTATTGTATTAATCCAGTGGATTCTAGACAGTCTGAAGAAAATAAGCCAGATACCTTGCTTACTGATTTTGAAGAGCCAGAGGATGTAGCTATTTTTGATGGGTTTTCTAAGATGCCAGAGGAAGAATTAAAGAAATTATATGATTCTTTAGGACTTGCTATGACATTTAAAGATTTCCTGCATATTCAAAATTATTTTAACAAGGAAGAAGAGCGTGATCCATCCATGACAGAGATTCGTGTATTGGATACGTATTGGTCAGATCATTGTAGACATACTACTTTTTCCACAGAACTTAAAAATATTGAGTTTGGAGAGGGATATTATAAGGAGATATTAGAAAGTACTTATAAAGAGTATTTAGCAGATAGAGAAGAACTTTATAAAGGAAGAAAAGATAAATTCGTATGTCTTATGGACTTAGCTCTTATCGCCATGAAAAAAATCAAAGCGGATGGCGGCTTAGAAGATATGGAAGAGTCTGATGAGATTAACGCATGTAGCATTGTTGTTCCAGTTACAATCGACGGACAGACAGAGGAATGGTTAATTAGCTTTAAAAATGAGACACATAACCATCCAACAGAGATTGAGCCTTTTGGTGGGGCAGCTACTTGCCTTGGTGGAGCAATCCGCGACCCACTCTCGGGACGTTCTTATGTATATCAGGCTATGCGTGTCACAGGTGCAGCAGACCCAACGCTTCCGCTCGACTGGACATTAAATGGAAAGCTCCCACAGAGAAAATTAACGACGGGTGCGGCAGATGGTTATAGTTCTTATGGTAACCAGATTGGTTTGGCTACAGGTATGGTAGATGAGGTTTATCATCCAAACTACGTGGCAAAGCGTTTAGAGATTGGTGCCGTTATGGGTGCAGCTCCAAGAAAAAATGTTGTTCGTGAGACGTCTGATCCAGGGGATATTATTATTTTATTAGGTGGAAGAACAGGTAGAGATGGTTGTGGTGGAGCCACAGGTTCCTCTAAAGTACACACAGAACAATCGATTGAGACATGTGGTGCTGAGGTACAAAAAGGTAATCCGCCTACAGAGAGAAAAATTCAGAGATTATTTAGACGAGAGGAAGTAAGCCGCTTAATTAAAAAGTGTAATGATTTTGGTGCAGGTGGAGTTTCCGTTGCAATCGGAGAACTTGCGGATGGTTTACAAATTCAGCTTGATAAAGTTCCTAAAAAATATGCAGGTCTTGACGGGACAGAGCTCGCTATTTCTGAGTCTCAAGAGCGTATGGCAGTTGTCGTTGATCCTAAGGATGTAGATACTTTCCTTGCCTATGCGAAAGAAGAGAATTTGGAGGCAGTAGAAGTTGCCGTTGTCACAGAGGAAAAACGTCTTGTTATGTACTGGAGAGGTAAGACAATTGTAGATTTATCTCGTGCTTTTTTGGATACAAACGGTGCGCATCAAGAAACAGATGTATTCGTGACAATCCCAGAGTATAGAGACGGATATGAAGTAAGAGATAGTGCGGCTATAAACTTAGAGGATATGTGGAAAGATTGTATGGAGGATTTAAATGTATGCTCTAAGAAAGGACTTGTGGAAATGTTTGACAGCTCTATTGGAGCGGCTACTGTTTTGATGCCATATGGTGGTAAAAATCAGTCCACACCAATCCAGACAATGATAGCTAAGCTTCCAATTTTGAAGGGAGAGTCTGATACGGTAACGATGATGAGTTATGGATTCGACCCATATATTTCTAGTTGGAGTCCATATCATGGCGCCATTTATTCAGTTATTGAGTCTATGGCTAAAATTGTGGCAAGCGGTGGAAATTATGAGAAGATTCGCTTCACATTCCAAGAGTACTTCAAGCGTCTCGGTGAGGATAAAGAACGTTGGGGTGAGCCATTTGCAGCATTGCTCGGTGCTTATAGCATTCAAAAAGCATTTGGACTTCCATCCATCGGTGGAAAAGACAGTATGTCTGGTACATTCAATGATATTGATGTTCCGCCAACTTTAGTATCTTTTGCTGTAGATATTGGAGATGCAAATCATATTATTACTCCGGAGTTGAAAAAGAAGGATAACCATCTTGTTTTAGTGAGAGTTCCTCTAGATAAGTTTAGAGTACCAGATTATAAAGTGGCAGCTATAAACTATCGTCATATTTATAAGATGGCGAGAAAAGGACAAATTGAGTCTGCATATGCTATCGGAAAAGGTGGTATCATTGGTGCCATCAGTAAGATGGCATTCGGAAACGGACTTGGTGTTCGTCTGGATGGTGATTTAAGTTTAGAGCAGTTGACTGAGAAATGCTATGGTTCTATTCTTCTTGAGGTAACTTCAAGAAATATCCGCAATATTGGACTTCCTTGTGTATATGTCGGTGAGGTTATTGGAGAGCAGGAAATTCAATACAAAAATGAAGAATTTGACTTGGCAAAGATGGAGGAAATTTGGAATAGTCAGCTTGAATCCGTATTCCCTACAAATTCGGGAATTGAGCCTATGCAGTTGGATACGCCAGTTTATGATGCATATGGTAAGATTTATATTGCAAAGAATAAAGTCGCAGTTCCAAAGGTATTTATCCCTGTATTCCCAGGAACAAACTGCGAGTATGATACAGCAAAAGCATTTGAGTTAGCGGGAGCAAAGGTAGAGACAAGAGTATTTAGAAACTTGACAGAGCAAGACATTAGAGATTCTATTGAGGAGTTTGAGAAGGCAATTTCTGATGCTCAGATTATTATGTTCCCAGGTGGATTTAGTGCCGGTGATGAGCCAGAAGGTTCTGCAAAATTCTTTGCCACAGTATTTAGAAATGAAAAGATGAAGGAAGCAGTTCATAAATTATTAGATGAGAGAGACGGACTTGCACTTGGTATTTGCAATGGATTCCAGGCACTTATTAAGCTTGGACTTTTACCTTACGGTGAGATTACAAAACAGCAGGCAGATTCTCCAACATTGACAATGAATAGCATTGGTCGTCATATTTCCAAGATGGTTCATACAAAGATTGTTTCTAATAAGTCTCCATGGCTAAAGAATGCAATTTTGAGACAAAGTTATGTAATTCCAGCATCCCATGGTGAGGGACGCTTTGTTGCAAGTAAAGAGTGGATTGAAAAATTATTTGAGAATGGACAGGTTGCGACACAGTATGTTGACTTAAATGGGCATCCTACGATGGATGAGAGATTTAATCCAAATGGTTCTTATGCGGCAATCGAGGGAATTACAAGTCCAGATGGAAGAATTTTAGGTAAGATGGCTCATTCTGAGCGTATTGGATTAAATGTAGCCAAAAATATTCCTGGAAATCAAAATCAGCATATTTTTGAAGCAGGAGTAGAGTACTTTAAATAGAAGGTAGAACAATTTATGAGAAAGGCGAGAGCAAAAAAGTCAAATAAGAAGAAAATCATAATTATTTTTATCATTATCTTAATTTTGGCAGCTATAGCAGCTTTTTTTGGATATCAAGCAAAACAGTTTCGAGATCAAAAAAGATATCGAAGACATATGGTGAATGCATATCAGCAAGGAGACTATAATATTGCTCTAGAGTACCAGAAAGATATCGATAGAACAAAGAATTTATTTAGTATTCTATTAGAGGATGATGTGGATTATTATAAGGCAGATTGTTATGTGAAGTTAGAGCAGTATGATAAAGCCATTGCTATTTATGATCAGATGATTGAAAAGAAAGCAGATGATTCCAAAAATTATATGATGAAGGGCAACTGCTATATGAAGCAAAAGCAAATCAAAAAGGCTCTGGAGACATATAAGACAGGATATGAGGCTACACAAGATACAATACTTCTTCCAAATCTCGCATATTGCTATATAAAAAGGGAAAACTATGATAAAGCGATGGAAGTTGTGAAAAAGGGTTTAGCTTCAGAAGATGAGAGTATTAAACAGGAATTACTTTTTGATGAGATTGTCTTATACGAGAAGAAAATGGACTACGAGACGGCTTATGAAAAGGCGAAAGAGTATGTAAATTTATATCCAGATGATGAAAACGGAATAAAGGAATTGACCTTTTTAGAGACAAGATAATAGAAGAATAAAATAGAGAGTCATTGCGCAGAATAAAAAAGGATTTAAAATATCGGTGCGATGACTCTTTGTTTATATTACTTTGAAAGTTTTGTATAGTAGCCATGAAATTAGAGAATGCTTATATGGAATGATTCATGGATATTGGACGAGCTAATCTGTAGAAGTACGTATATTACGAGGAGGGTGTATGGAAGAAAAAGAATTTGTTATTTTAGTAGGAGTACAAGAACCAGATAATGAGGATATCACAGAGTCGATAGACGAGCTTGGTGAGTTGGCGGATACTGCAGGAGCAACTGTAGTAGGTCGTTTAATTCAAAAAAGAGAAAAAATACATCCGGGTACTTATATTGGAAAAGGAAAGATAGAAGAACTAAAAGAATTTATTTTTATAACAAATGCGACAGGAATTATATGCGACGATGAACTATCGCCAGCACAAATGAACCAGCTGCAGCAGGAATTGGACTGTAAAGTAATGGACAGGACATTAGTTATTTTAGAGATTTTTGCCATGCATGCGAAGAGCAGAGAAGGAAAAATACAAGTAGAACTTGCACAGCTTCGCTATCGACAGGCAAGATTAGTAGGTCTTAGAAATTCATTATCTAGACTGGGCGGTGGAATTGGGACGCGAGGTCCTGGAGAGAAAAAACTTGAGATGGATCGAAGATTGATTCGCGAGAGAATTTCTCATCTAAAAAGGGAATTAAAAGATGTTATTTGTCATAGAGAATTAATCCGTTCTCAAAGACAGAAAACCAATCAAAAAATAGCGGCGTTAGTTGGATATAGTAGTGCGGGGAAATCCGCTCTTTTAAATGCTTTGACGGGAGCGGAGGTCTTAGAGGAAGATAAATTGTTTTCTACTTTAGATACGACAACGAGAGTTTTATGTCTTCCAGGTAAGCAAAAGGTTTTACTGACAGATACGGTAGGTTTTATCCGAAAACTTCCACATCATTTAGTAGAGGCATTTAAGAGTACTTTGGAGGAGGCCTGCTATGCAGATATATTAATTCATGTCGTAGACGTTTCAAATCCGCAGATGGAGGCACAGATGAAAGTTGCCTATGAGACGTTAAAAAGTTTAAATATTAAAGAGAAACCAATTATTACGGTTTTCCATAAGCAAGATAAATTGGAGGAGAAGAAATATTTTCATGATTTTTCTTCCGATTACTCTCTTATGACGTCAGTAAAAACTGGGCAGGGATTAGAAGAATTAAAAGAGACTTTGGCAGATATACTAAGAAGCGAGCAGAAATATTTAGAGAAAATATTTCATTATGGTGAAGTAAGTTTGATTCAACAAATTCGAAAAAAAGGAGAATTACTTGAGGAAGAATATTTACCAGAGGGAATTTTAGTGAAAGCTTATGTGCCAAATGAAATATATCAAAGATTAAATATAGACTAAGAATTTTATCGTATAAAGAGTATTTTGTGTAATACAGCTATAAAAAAGACAATTTTCTCAAATAAAACTATACAAAACGAATAAGAAATAGTTGACAACTTCTGGGAAAAATGCTAACATTATAACATAAAGATTCATATGGAAGGATTATTGCTTTAGAGAAAGCAAAGCCTAGATTGTATCATATTTTTCACCGTACATGACATACATTTTAGGTTCTTTTTTTGCAGATATCTCTAATAGTAAAACGAAAGTTTATTTCTGATCTGACCTATGACAAAAACTGGTGGCACTTTATATGAGGGCAGACCGAAAGCAAATCTATTATAAATTTTATGAAAAAGGAGAATGATAATTATGGTATCACAAAAAATTGTAATCAAAAATGAGCAAGGTTTACACATGCGTCCAGCAGGAGTTTTTGCAAAAGCTATGACAAAGTTCCAGAGTGATGTTAATATTGTCTATAACGGAAACAAAACAAATGGAAAGAGTCTTTTAAATATTATTGGCGCTTGTATTAAATGTGGTTCTGAAATAGAAATCGAATGTAATGGAGCAGATGAGGCAGAGGCTTTAAAGACAGCTATCGAGTTAATCGAGTCTGGATTAGGTGAATAATTCATTAATTTGATATATTTTCGGGCAGGAAAATTTATTAATTGAGTTATAAAAATTCAGTGGGAGGTTTCTTTCACTGAATTTTCTAAATCAAAAGATAACAATGAAGATGAGAGTATGTGGGAACTTTAACGAAAGTAGCGGGATTACACTAAATAATAGATTTAAATAGTTGCTTAGGGAAAGTCAACATACAAAACATATAAAACAAAGATAGGGGTGTAAGTATGTTTAAAGGAATTGGTGCATCAGCTGGTGTGGGAATCGGAAAGGTCGTTGTAATCAAAGATCAGGAAGTTAGTATAGTAGAAAAAAAGATTGCTGATGTTGCAGCTGAGAAGGCAAGATTTCAGGAAGCTATTGATAAATTCATCGCTAAAACTCAAGCTATGGCAGATGATATGAAAGAGAGATTGGGTGCTAAAGAGGCTGAAATTTTAGAGGGACATCTCTTAATCTCTATGGATCCAGAGTTTTCTGGACAGGTAGAGGGAATTATTGAGGCTGAACTTTTGAATGCAGAGGCAGCATTAAATCGAGTAGGAGATCAGTTTATCGCAATGTTCTCTTCTATTCCAGATGAAATGTTCCAGCAAAGAGCAACAGACGTTGCCGATGTTCGTGCAAGAATTTTGAAAAATTTAGCTGGAATAGAGGAAGTTGATATTAGTGCACTTCCAGCAGGTACTATTTTAGTGGCAGAAGATTTGACTCCATCTATGACAGCTGGAATCAATAATCAAAATGTTGTAGGTATTATGACAGAGGTTGGTGGAAAGACTTCTCACTCTGCTATCTTGGCAAGAGCATTGGAGATTCCTGCTGTTCTTAGTATCGAAGGCGGTATCTTAAATAGAGTAAATGACGGTGATTTAGTAATTGTTGACGGTAGCGATGGTGATGTAATCGTTGGACCAACAGATGATGAGGTTGCGACATATACAAAGAAACGTAATGATTACTTAGAAGCAAAAGAAGCTTTGAAGAAATTTATTGGAAAGCCTAGCCAGACATCAGATGGTCATGTTGTTGAGCTTGTTTGTAATATTGGTAAACCAGAGGATGTTACAAAAGTTATCGAGTGCGATGGCGAGGGTGTTGGATTATTTAGAACAGAATTCTTATTTATGGATCATGACAGTGCTCCAAGTGAGGAAGAGCAGTTTGAGGCATATAAGAAGGTGGCAGAGTCCTTAGAGGGAAAACCAGTTATCATCCGTACATTGGATATCGGTGGTGACAAGGCAGTTCCTTATATGGGGCTTGAGCAGGAAGAGAACCCATTCTTAGGTTATAGAGCTGTTCGTCTTTGTCTTGACAGAGTAGAAGATTTGTATCGCCCACAGCTTCGTGCATTACTTCGTGCAAGTGCATACGGTAATATTAAGATTATGGTTCCACTTGTTACATGTGTAGATGAGCTTAGAGCTGTAAAAGCTTTAGTAGAAGAGATTAAAGCTGAGTTAGATGCAGAGGGAATCGCATACAATAAAGATATTCCTGTAGGTATTATGATGGAAACTGCAGCTGCAAGTGTTATCGCTGATATCTTAGCAGAGGAGGCAGCGTTCTTCAGTATTGGAACAAACGACTTAATTGGATATACTATGGCAGTAGACCGTGGAAATGCTAAGGTTGCTTATCTTTACAAACCATTCCAGCCAGCAGTTGTTCGCTCTATTCAGAGAATTATTGCTGCAGCTAAAAAGACTGGTATCATGGTTGGTATGTGTGGAGAGGTTGCAGCAGATCCATTGATGGTTCCTGTATTATTAGGATTTGGACTTGATGAGTTTAGTGTAAGTGCAACATCTGTATTAGCTACAAGAAAAGTTATGTCTGATTGGACAAAAGAAGAGGCTGAGGCATTGGCAGCTAAGGTTGTTGAGATGAAGACTGCGGATGAGATTTATGAATGCTTAAAGGCAGCTCAGAAATAATTATTTTTTGAATATATAAGAGGTAGTGAGTTTAAAAACACTGCCTCTTTTCTTTTGGTCTTTCCTTCCCCATTTCTCTCGAAAATTCCCTTCTAATCTGTATTTTTTGTATAATATATGTCATTTAAATTGTTTCAAAACCTATGCCTTATGAAACAGCGTAAGCTATTTCATATTAAAAAAGAAAGAGAATTATAGTAAAAGTGGAAAAAGCTTTAGAAAAAGGGACTTGCGTGATAGAAAATTTTATGCTATATTCAAAACAATTTATTAGAAGAATTTTGAGGAGGCCACGAAGCAGTGACAATGTTTCGGGGCAATTTTCTTTTTACAATGTAAATTTATGTAAATAAAAGAAAAATAATAGACTTAATAAGGAGGAAAAAATGGCAAATATAATTTCAGATGAGACAATAGAGTACGTTGGTATTTTGGCAAAGCTTGAGCTTTCAGAGGAAGAAAAGGAACAGGCAAAGCAGGATATGGGAAAAATGTTAGATTATATCGATATGTTAAATGAGTTGAATACAGAGGGCGTAGAGCCAATGTCTCATATCTTTCCTGTTAATAATGTCTTTCGCGAGGATATTGTGACGAATAAAGATGAGAGCGAGTTGACATTGAAGAATGCGCCTGAGAAAAAAGATGGGGCATTCCAAGTGCCAAAGACGGTAGAGTAGGAGGAATAAAAGATGAATATAATGAGTTTGACTGCTGTGGAGCTGGGAAAAAAAATTAAGGCGGGAGAGATAACAGTAGTTGAGGCGGCTAAGGCTGCTATTGAGGCAATAGAAAAAAAAGAGGAAAAAATAAATAGTTTTGTGACAGTGGATAGAGAGGCTGCACTAGAGCAGGCAAAGAAAGTGCAAAAGTTAATTGACGATGGAAACCTTTCTGGTCCATTGGCAGGTGTTCCAGTGGCAATTAAAGATAATATGTGCACAGAAGGGATGCTTACAACTTGTAGTTCTAAAATTTTAGGAAATTATAATCCCACTTATACAGCTACAGCAGTAGAAAATTTAAAAAAGGTAGGAGCTATTATTATTGGAAAGACAAATATGGATGAGTTTGCGATGGGAAGTACGACAGAGACCTCTGCCTACGGTGTAACGAGAAATCCTTGGAATATAGGACATGTGCCTGGGGGATCATCAGGAGGTTCGGCGGCGGCAGTTGCGGCGGAAGAATGCACGTATGCATTGGGTTCTGATACAGGTGGATCAATTCGTCAGCCAAGCTCTTTTTGCGGCGTGGTTGGCATGAAGCCGACTTATGGAACGGTTTCTCGCTATGGTTTGATTGCGTATGGCTCTTCCCTAGACCAGATTGGTCCTATTGCAAAGGATGTGACAGATTGTGCTACAATCTTGGAGATAATTGCTTCCTATGATAAAAAAGATAGTACTTCAATGAAAAGAGAGAGGTATGATTTTACTTCAGCATTAAAAAATGATGTGGCAGGAATGAAAATTGGTATTCCGAAAGATTATTTCGGAGATGGATTAGATAGGGAAGTAAAAAAAGCAATTTTAGATGTTGCAGGGACTTTAGAGGAAAAAGGTGCTGTCGTAGAGGAGTTTACACTCGGCTTAGTTGAGTATGCAATTCCAGCTTATTATGTTATCGCATCTGCGGAGGCAAGCTCAAATCTTGCAAGGTTTGACGGAGTAAAATATGGATATAGAACAGAGGAGTATCGCGGTCTCCATAATATGTATAAGAAATCTCGTTCTGAGGGATTTGGGGCAGAAGTAAAGAGAAGGATTATGCTTGGTTCCTTTGTATTAAGCTCTGGATATTACGATGCTTATTACTTAAAAGCACTTCGCACAAAGGCATTAATTAAGGCAGAGTTTGATAAAGCGTTTAAAAAATATGATATTATTTTAGGACCAGCTGCACCGACGACAGCTCCTAAGATTGGAGAAAGTTTAGCGGATCCAATTCAGATGTATCTAGGAGATATTTATACTGTCTCTGTCAACTTAGCTGGACTTCCGGCAATCTCTCTTCCTTGTGGAACTGATAAAAACGGTCTTCCAATCGGTGTACAGATGATTGGTGATTGTTTTGAGGAGAGAAAAATTATTCAGGCTGCTTATACGTATGAGCAGACAAGAGATTATGCAAGATGTGAGATTGCAAAAAGGGGGGACGAGTAAGATGAGCAGAGAATATGAGACAGTCATTGGTTTAGAGGTGCATGTGGAGTTAGCCACTAAGACGAAAATTTTTTGTGGATGTAGCACAGCATTTGGAGGTGCACCAAATACACATACTTGTCCTGTTTGTACAGGTATGCCAGGGTCTCTTCCAGTTTTGAATAAACAAGTAGTAGAGTATGCGTTAGCGGTTGGTCTTGCGACGAATTGCTCTATTCATCAATACTGTAAATTTGATAGAAAAAATTATTTTTATCCAGATAATCCTCAAAACTATCAGATTTCACAGCTTTATCTTCCAATCTGTCACGACGGATATGTCGAGATTGAGGTAGGAGGAGTAAAGAAAAATATTGGAATTCACGAAATTCATATGGAAGAAGATGCGGGAAAACTAATTCATGATCCTTGGGATGATTGCTCTTTGGTTGATTTTAATCGAAGTGGCGTTCCGCTGATTGAAATTGTATCTGAGCCAGATATGCGTTCGGCAGAAGAAGTTATCGCATATTTGGATAAACTCCGCCTTATTATTCAGTATCTTGGAGCATCTGACTGTAAGTTGCAGGAAGGCTCTATGCGTGCGGACGTTAATCTTTCTGTGAGAGAAGTAGGAGCAAAGGAGTTTGGCACGAGAACGGAGATGAAAAATCTTAATTCTTTTAAGGCAATTGCTAGAGCAATCGAGGCAGAGAGAGAGAGACAAATTGATTTGATTGAGGATGGGAAAAAGGTTGTCCAAGAGACTAGAAGATGGGATGATGCGAAAGAATATTCTTATGCGATGCGCTCCAAGGAAGATGCACAAGACTACCGCTATTTCCCAGAGCCTGATTTAGTACCGATTATGATTAGTGATGAGTGGTTACAAAAAATTAAAGATACACAGCCAGAGCTTCGAACTGAAAAACAGGAAAGATATAAAGAGGAATATGGACTTCCGGAATATGATATTGATATTATTACGGCCTCAAAGCATATGGCGGATATTTTTGAGCAGACAATTGCCATCTGTGGAAAGCCAAAGGAAGTGTCTAACTGGCTCATGGGTGAGACAATGAAGTTATTGAAAGAACAAGAAATGGATGCGGATCAGATTTCTTTCTCTCCAGCTAATTTAGCTGCCATGATTGGATTGATTGAGAAAGGGGAGTTAAATAGAAGTGTGGCGAAGGACGTATTTAAAGAAATCTTTATTCATGATATAGATCCAGTTTCTTATATTGAGAAGCATAGTTTGAAGAATGTGTCTGATGAGGGTGCTATTAAAGCTACGATCGAGGAAATTATTGCGAAAAATCCACAGTCTATTGCAGATTATAAGGCTGGAAAGAAAAAAGCTATGGGCTTTTTAGTTGGTCAGACAATGAGGGCGACGAAGGGAAAAGCAGATCCAGCTATGGTAAATAAAATTTTGAGAGAGCTATTGGAAGCATAGTTAAATAATTATATAGAATAATAGACGTTATAAAAAAGAAAAAGTATATTTTAAAAACATATTGTATTTTTGAAATTTTAACTGCATATTAATTTTTTGCTGTTTTATTCAAGTATTTTCTATAGTGCTATAGTATATATGCAGTAAAAGATAGAATAGATGAAATTTTGAAAGTACTGTTATCGTTTTTTTATATACTTTTTTTCTTTTTGACTGTTTCATGATAGATATATTTTTTATGTGATAGTCTTTATCTTTTTATAAAAATAGGGTGACAGATGAAAATATTTATGCTATAATAAAAGAAATTTAATACTTTTGTAAAAAACACAATAAAAATGACACAAAAAATTAATATATTATTCATTAGGACGAGAAGAGGAAATTTGAAGTGAATAATAAACAAATGATTCAGAAAGGATAAAGAGGAGGAAAAAGAAAATGAAACAACGGAAAAAGGGAATACAAATTTTCCTATTGATTTTAATGGCAGTTTCGCTTTGCTTTAGTATATCGACAAAAGCAGAGGCGGCGAGTGTTTCTAAAGTAAAGTTTTCAAAATCCAGTTATACGATATCACAAGGATCAAAGAAAACATTGACAGTGTCAATTTCACCTTCCAGTGAGAAAAAAAGAAAGGTAAATTTTAAGTCAAGCAATAGCTCTATTGTTACAGTAAAAAGAAAATCAAATAATACAGTAGAAATTACGGCTAAGAAGACTGGAACAGCCACTATTACGGCGACAGTAAATGGAACGAAAGTTAAGACAACATGTAAGATTAAGGTACAGAAGCCAAAAGTAGCCACGAAAAAAGTGGCGATTTCTCCAAGTAGTACAGTTGTATATAAGGGACATACAAAGACATTAAAAGCATCCGTAAGTCCGTCTAATGCTACATATAGAAAAGTAACATGGTCATCGAGCAATACAAAAATTGCTACAGTGAATTCAAAAGGAAAAGTTACTGCGAAGAAAGCAGGAACTGTGACAATTACGGCAGAAGTTAAATCAGCAAATAAAAAGGCAACTTGTAAAATTACAGTAAAAAATCCTACAATTCGTTTAACTTCTATAAGTAAGACTGTTTACGTGGATGATACATATACATTGAAGGCGACCGTTGCTCCATCTAGTGAGACAGTGACGTGGTCATCAAGTAATACAAAAATTGCCGCAGTAAATTCAAAAGGAAAAGTTACTGCAAAAAAAGCAGGAACAGCGACAATTACAGCAAAAATTAAGGGAACGAGCATTAAGAAGACATGTAAGATAACAGTGAAAGAAAAGTCACTTAAATTATCCGATGATAAGATATCGATATATGTAGGTGACACAAAGACATTAAAGGCAACTTCTACTCCATCTAATGAGAAAATTTTGTGGTCATCAAGTAATACAAAAATTGCTACAGTAAATTCAAGTGGTAAAGTTACAGCGAAAAAAGCGGGTACGGCAACGATTACAGCAAAGATTAAGGATACCAATATAAAGAAAACATGTGAAGTAGCAGTAAAAAATGTGGAGGCAAAGAAAGTAATATTATCTGCATCAACAGCCTCTATTTATGTTGGAGAAGCGAGAACATTGACAGCAACTGTCTCTCCGACTAATACGACGAATAAGGAATTGACTTGGTCTTCGAGTGATACATCTGTTGCCATAGTTAGTACAGCTGGTAAAGTGACGGGTAAAAAAGCAGGTACGGCAACGATTACAGTCAAGGTTTCAGGAACAAATATTAAGGATACTTGTAAAGTGACTGTGAAAAATAAGACCGCTACGGCCGCAGAAATTGCGGATAAGTTTTATCATACATGGAAAGGTTCTCAGTATTCCACTGAAATACAAAATAGAATTACAAAAACATATATGTATATTAATGGTGAGAGTGAGGGAAGCAAATACAAAATTACAAATTCTACTGTAAATGCAGATGGCTCTATTTGGATTTATGCGACAATTCAAGATCCAACGCAGTATGGACTATTTAAAATTTCAGCAGACGGAAAGACAATGAAAGTATCGTATTCCCATGATAACGGAAAAAATTATTCTAATACAGAGTATAGCTTTACTAAAATAAAATAATAAAAGAGACTATTGTAAGAAAAATAAGACATTAGTAAATATGAAAATTTTCTTACAATAGTCTTTCTTTTATCTAAAAATCGAGAAAAATTGGAAAATTAATTGAAATAGTATATAGAATATGTTATAATTTACTATGAGAATTTAGAAAACAGGTGGGCAAGAGTCAATCTATTTTTACTTTTGTCTAAAAATATGTTTTTTATTTCTAGTAGTGTCTGTTTTAAAGATACTGGTGGGAATGAGCTCATTTTTAACTTAGTATAGGGTAATCAAATTCGTAGAGGGCGAATATGTATGTATTTGATTATGAGGGCTAAGTATAACAGAATCATAGTTGGCATATGTATGTAAAAAGGAGGAAAGAAGACTATGAAGAGAAGATTATTATCATTGTTTTTGTGCTTTGGAATATTAGCAATATGCTTTATAAGTCCAACTGTCACAAAAGCAGATACGATTCAGGCAGCAGTGACAGAGGTTAAGCTTAATAAATCAGTGATGACAATAAAAGCTGGACAATCTTCAATATTAAAAGCTACCATTTATCCTACTAGTTCTAATTATTTAACTGTTTCATTTGTGGCTAGCAATTCTAATATAAGTTTAAAGAGAAAAACGAATAATTCTGTAACTGTAACTGGAAAGAAAGCAGGACAGGCAACAATTACTGCAACTGCGAGAGCAACTGGAAGTAAGGTTAAGGTGACTGCAAAATGTAAAGTTATTGTTAGCAGTGGAGCAGTTGTTGCTCCAAAGAGCGTTACTATCTCATCTAGCTCTAAGACTGGAGCAAAGACGACATATATTGGAAATACATGTACATTAAAGGCTACAGTATCACCTTCTAATGCGACAAATAAGAATATTACTTGGAGTTCCAATAATACTACTATCGCTGTTATAGATTCTAAGGGGAAGGTAAGTGGAAAGACTCCTGGTGTAGCAACAATTACAGCGACTGTTACAGGGACTAATATTAAGTCCACCTATAAAGTAATAGTGAAAAAGAAAAAACTTCAGATTTATCCTTCATCACTTAATTTAGCTGTAGGAGAAAAAGAAAGTATAGTAATAACTAAGGTAGAGCCTAGTAGTTCAAAAATAATTTGGAGAACAAGTAATTCATTAGTTGCTACTGTAGATTCTAATGGAAATATAAAAGCAATTAAAAAAGGAAAAGCTACTATTACAGCATCTATATACGGAGCGAATGTACAAAAGAAATGTACGGTTATTGTGAAGTAAGAGAAATAAATTAAGAAAAAAAGATGGTTAAATAGCCATCTTTTTTTCTTAATTTATTTCTCTTACTTTAGTGTATTAAGTTTTTGATATTCCCTATGCCTAAAGTCAGGGAATTTTTGCCTATACCTCCACTATATCTTGTCCGAAGGATATCATGTCTTATATGAAGTCCATAAGCTAGATTAGTTTGTATGGCGTATGGTGTCTATAGCTTATATCTCCCTAGATAAAACTAGGTGACTTATGTTCGTTACGATAAAAATATATAAGAGGAGCCGGTAGTATTAGGGGGAAGCTACCGGCATATGAAAAAAATGAAAAAAAGTTTTTATAGTAACCTCTCGATTACTATGGTTAATAGTATAAGTGAAAACTGTGATTGAATTATGATAGAAATATGAAGAAAATGTGAAATATCCACAAATTATAGGTCAAAAATTGTATAAATTGTAGATTTTTAATATGATTAACTCAGAAAAAGAGGATATTATAAAATATATTTCCCATATAAGATATTGATATCACTGAAATGATTCAGCAATGTATCTTGTTAGAATTTTATATTTTATAACATCCTTTTTTCAATCGATATATTTTTATTGGAAATGATAAAATATATATGTTCGTAGTCTGATAATTATTTTCTAGTCACTTATTTCATAAGATGTAGTTTTCTATAGACTTTTAATAACTTTGTCCCAAGAGGCATATCCATGAGATCTTCTACTGTCACAGCTTTAAAGATAGGTAATGTAATTCCATAGACTAAAACAGCAATTAAAATAGCTGGAACAATGGATATGATATTGGAATAAATAATAAAATGGTGAATTCCATGATACACTACATAGGCAACTGCTCCCATAATGAGAGAACAAATAAGAGGGAGAATAAATGTTGTTTTTATCTCCTGCTTATAGGATAAATGCTTTCCGACTGCAATCCAGTTTAAAATACATACAACAAGAGGAAATGTAACATTTCCGATTACCATGCCATAAACTCCTAAGTGAAAGAGATTTAGTAAAATATATACTAAGATGATATGAATGACTAAGGAGATTGCGGAGTGGATAACAGAAAGTTTCAATAAATCCACACCCTGTAATACAGCATTTGTCACAGTGGAGAGTGAGAAAAATACAACTGCACAACATCCGATTATCATTAAGTTTCTTGTAAGTACTGTATCGTCATTAAAAATTAACTGCATAATAGGACAGGCCAATGCCCCCATACCAACTGCAGAAGGAATCGCAATTAACATATTAAACTTAATAGTAGAATAAATTTTTTGTTGTACTTCCTCGTGTTTTTTTTGAACTCTTGAAGTAACAATACTTGGAATCATAGAAGTTCCAAGAGCAGTGGCTATGGCCACGGGTACATTCGTCAGTAGGCGATATTTTCCAGAATAAATACCGAGTAGAGAAGCTCTTATACTTTCTCCAAATCCCTGTCTTGCCATTAAAATATTAAATAAGGAATTATCGATAATTCCACTGAGCTGATAAATTGTCTGGCTTAAAATAATTGGCACGATTGTAAGAATTAATAGTTTGAAAATCTGTCCGTAGCTTTCTATAGTTTGGTTTGTCCGATAATACTTTGTATTATCTAGGGATGATTTTTTCATTATATATATAATAAGAAGAAAAATAAAGGCAGCTACAGCACCAGAAAATGTACCAAAAGTACCGCCAGCGGCACCAAAAGCAGCAGCATTTGGAAGTTCTGCGTACTTTTTAATAAAATAAAAAGAAGCAACTACGCTGACAACAGCGTTTACAATCTGCTCAATAACTTGAGAAATAGATGTCGGAATCATCGTATTTTTTCCTTGAAAAAATCCTCTGAATACACCCATGACAGAAAATACTAATATAGTAGGAACCAACATCATTAATGGTAAAGCACTATTTGGACTTTGAAAAACATGTAGTGCTATAAAATCTGCGCCAAACCAGATAACTAAAGTCATAATAGTACCGACACTTGCTGCGAAAAGCATAGCAACATGGAAAATTCGCTGAGAATTTTGGTATTCTTGCAGGACATCTTTTGCAGCAATTAATTTGGAAACGGCGAGAGGTAAACTGTAGGAGGAAAGAATTAACCCCAGATTATACATTTCGTAGGCTGTGTTATAATAGCCAATACCTTCGTTTCCTAAAATATTGGTCATAGGAATTTTATAAATCAGACCAATAATTCGTACGATGATTGATGCAATAGCTAAAATAGAACCTTGCACCAAAAAATTACTTGTGTTCTTTTTTTTACTCATAATACCAACCTTCGCTATTCTATAATGTAGAAGTTTTAGTTCTGGTGTCATATTGATTTTTATAATTCAATATCACTTCTTATAGTATAGCATAGAGATATAAGATAAAACAAGAGAAGAAAGGGGGAAAAGTGGAGAAAAGACATTGATTTTATGAAAAAACTTCGATAAGATAACTTATGAGGAGACATGGGGATTCATAAGGTAATAAAACTAAGAGCTTGCGAAGCAAATATTTAGTTTTATGCTGGCAAATTAGTGAGTAATTATGTTGAGAACCTATTATGCTCCTGGTATAAGCAGAGGCAGAGCAAAGTTCTACATCGGAGGAGAATTTTCCGATAGTATGATTTATGAAAAGTTTCTGGTAGAGAAGCCAAAAAGTTAGAGAAAAGAAAGAAGTGAATAATTTGAGAGTAAAAAAAAGTATTGTGGGGATAGTTTTTTTGATATTATGCTTAGGACTTATATCATGTAAGCATAATATTTTGACAATGAGATATAAAGAAAACATGGAAGGGGAAGAAAGTTTAAGTGATAAAGTGGAAAAGAGTAAAAAGGATGCGATTCAGGGAACAGAGATTGTAGAAATTTATATTATAACTCCATCCTATGTCAATCCATTTTTTAAGGCGGAAGCAGAGGCGATAACGAAAAAATTGAAGGAATATGGGTATCAAGTACGAGTCGTTTCTCATACAGATAATACTAAAGAGCAGGAGGAGCTATTTGAAGAGGCGGTAGAAGGTGGAGCGGCTGCGGTCATTTGCGATAATGCGGATAGTAAACTTTCGGCAGAGATGATTGCCAAGGCAAAAGAGGAGGGAATACTTACCGTTTTAGTTGACCGAGGCATTGAAGAACAGGGGATTGCTTTCGCTCAGGTTTTGTCTGATAATTATCAGGGAGCTGCTCTGGTAGTACAGCAATTTATAAAAGAGATGGATGGAGAGGGAAAATATATTGAACTTCTTGGACTTGAATCAGATGAGAATGCTACTATCCGAAGTGATACGTTTCACACATATTTGGATATCACAGAGGGGATGGAAATGATTGCAAAAAAGAGAGCTGATTGGGATTTTACGAAGGCGAAGGAAATTGTCTCTGATTTATTAGAGAAGAATCCAGATGTGAAGGGAATTATATGTGGAAATGATACAATGGCGCTAGGTGCGTTAGATGCTGTGAAAGACGCTGATTTAGACCACGAGGTAATTATTACAGGAATCGATGGAAGCGATGATGTAATTGATGAAATAAAAAAAGGCAATATAAAAGCTACAGTGCTTCAACCAGTAGATAAGATTGCAGATTTTGCAGTGACAGAAATTCATGATTATCTGACAGAAAAAAAGGAGACGCCCGTAGAGGTACAGCTTATTTCATGTGTACTAGTGACAGAAGAAAATGCAGATAATGTCTCAAATTTTGAGTATCGTGAGTCGGAAGAAAAAGAGTAAGAAGCGACAAACAAAGTTCAGTGAAATAAAACAAAAGTCGCGCTTGACTAAAACTATTTTTGCATAGTAGAATGAGAAGACAGACAAAGGTAATAAAAAACGAATCTTAATAAGAAAAAATATCCATAAGACCAGTTGACCTTGCTATAGAATATGGAAAATCCATATTGTATATAACATCCAATACTGATCAGACTGTGAAGTTTTCTTCATGTAAGTCGGGCCTATTTGGCAGCAGATAATCTGCGGGACAGTGTATGTATATTGTTCTGCGGATTTTTTTATTTTCTAGAAAGTACGATTGTTCTGTTTTTTCGGAACTTTCATAGTAAATAAAAATACTCCGCTATTTGGAAACAATAATTTATTTGTTAGTTAAGTGAATTGTCTAAATAATATTGAGACAGATACAATAATAGAAAGAAACGGGGTATGAAAAATGAAACAAAATCAAGAAAGAATAAATTTAACAGATAAGGAAAAGAAAAAAATAGCGATGCATGTGTCCCATACGAGTATCGGAGTGAATATGATATTATCCGTTGGAAAATTATTAGCGGGATTGTTGGCTCACTCTAGTGCGATGATTTCTGATGCGATTCATTCCGCTTCAGATGTATTTAGTACATTAATAGTGATTATTGGAATCTATATTTCTAGTAAGGAATCTGATAAAGAGCATCAGTACGGACATGAGAGATTTGAATGTGTTGCTTCTATTATTTTAGCGACCGTGCTTGCGCTTACTGGACTTGCGATAGGATATCAGGGGCTTACTAAGATTATTGGTGGAATGCATGGCGAGGAACTTATTATTCCTGGAAAGTTGGCACTTATAGCTGCATTCATCTCCATCATAGTAAAAGAGGGAATGTATTGGTATACAAGAAATGCGGCGAAGAAGATTAAGTCTGGTGCGCTTATGGCAGATGCATGGCATCATAGAAGTGATGCATTATCTTCCATCGGAAGTTTAGTTGGTATCGGAGCAGCGATTCTTGGATTTCCAATTTTTGATTCGATTGCAAGTGTTGCCATTTGTTTTTGTATTTTTAAAGTAGCTTACGATATTTATAAAGATGCTGTATCTAAGATGTTAGATACTTCCTGTGACCAAGAGATAAATGAGAAGATGGAGGCAGTGATTTTAGCACAGGATGGCGTGAAAGACGTAGATTTATTGAAAACGAGATTATTCGGCTCTAAAATCTATGTTGATGTGGAAATTAGTGCAGATGCTTCTCTGACATTAGAAGCTTCTCATGCAATTGCGGAGAAGGTGCATAATAAAATCGAGGAAGAATTTGAGGATGTAAAGCATTGTATGGTTCATGTAAATCCTTATACAGAAAAGATAGCATAAAATTATGATTCGACAAAGAGGAGAGAGTAGAGAAAATCTATTCTCTTTTCTTTATTTTAATGGAGCATAACTTTCGTTTTTAAGTATAAGTCAGTATAGGATGTTGAATTATCTTATTGGCATAAAATATATAAAAATGTCCGTGCTGTTAATACAATTGTACTAAAAATATAGCACAAATTTAGGGGAAGATATTTTATAAAAATAGGAAAAAATGAATGAAAATCTTCTTTTTTATGCAAAAATCAATGACATTAGCTTGTGATTTCAAATGGGTTATGCTATACTAAGTGGCGTAATAACAAAGAATATAAAATTTGAGGTCGATTGTGACAAAAACATAGATGAGATTCGTGGTTTTTTCTATATATAAAGCAATCTGACTTTTAAGAAATATAAGAAAGGTTTGGTAAAAAAATGAATCTTATGTATAAAAGTACAAGAAATAGTGCTGAGAAGGTAACAGCTTCTGAGGCAATTTTAAGAGGTTTGGCAAAGAATGCTGGTCTTTATGTTCCAGAAGAAATTCCAGCACTTGAAAAGACAATGAGAGAGTTAGCTCCTATGAGTTATCAAGAAACTGCTTACGAGGTAATGAAATTATTTTTGACAGATTTCACAGAGGAAGAATTAAAATACTGTATTGAACATGCTTATGATAAGAAGTTTGACACAGAAGAGATTGCTCCACTTGTAAAAGCAGACGGGGCATATTATTTAGAGCTATTTCACGGTTCTACTATTGCTTTTAAAGATATGGCACTTTCCATCTTACCTTATCTTTTGACAACATCTGCAAAAAAGAATCATATTAAAAATGAAATTGTAATCCTCACAGCTACTTCTGGTGATACAGGTAAGGCTGCATTGGCAGGATTTGCGGATGTAGAGGGAACAAAGATTATCGTATTTTATCCAAAGTCTGGTGTCAGCCCAATTCAGGAAAAACAGATGGTGACACAAAAAGGAGATAATACATACGTAATCGGAATTAAAGGAAACTTTGATGATGCTCAGACAGGTGTAAAGAAAATGTTCTCCGACGCAAAATTAGCGAAAGAGATGGATGAGGCTGGATATCAATTTTCTTCTGCGAACTCTATTAATGTAGGGCGTTTAGTTCCACAGATTGTCTACTATGTATATGCTTACGCAAAAATGCTTGAGAATGGAGAAATTACAGATGGCGAAGAAATCAATGTAGTTGTTCCTACAGGAAATTTTGGAAATATTTTAGCTGCATTTTATGCAAAGCAAATGGGCGTGCCTATTGCAAAGTTAGTTTGTGCATCCAATGAGAATAAAGTATTATTTGATTTCTTTAATACAGGAAGTTACGATAAAAATAGAGAGTTTATTTTGACATCTTCCCCATCTATGGATATCTTAATTTCTAGCAACTTAGAGCGCTTAATTTATCGTATCTGCGGACATGATTCTGAGAAAAATGTAGAGTTTATGAGCCAGCTTTCTAAAGAGGGTGTTTATGAGATTACAGATGAGATGAAAAAAGAATTAGCAGATTTTTATGGTGGATATGCGAGTGAGGAAGAGACAGCGCAGGTTATAAAAGAAATCTATGATAAGACAGGATATATTATTGACACTCACACTGCGGTGGCAGCAAAAGTGTATAAGAAATATAAAGAAGAGACAAAAGATGGGAAAAAGGCTGTTATTGCATCCACAGCCAGTCCATATAAATTCACAAGAAGTGTTATGAATGCAGTTAGTGGTGACATAGAAGGCAAAAGTGATTTCGAGTTAGTTGACGAGTTAAATCAGATTTCTGGTGTTGCAGTTCCAAATGCAATTGAGGAGATTAGAACAGCACCAGTACTTCATGATATTGTTTGTGAGACAGAAGATATGGAAAAAGAGGTAAGGAAAATTTTAGGCTGCTAGTATGGACTAGTGAGAAAATAAGCAAGTAGGTCTGCTGGAATATTAGCCAGATAGTTTGGATTTGTACTGTTAGAAAAGAGGAATAATTTGGTACAATTAGGAGTAATTGAGGTTGATATACATGAGATGAATCAATACGAGGCAAAGACCTATATTGATTCTCAGCTAAAACATGCTAAAAAGAATACGTATAGATTGAGAGTTATACATGGGTTTCACGGAGGAACGAAACTACGAGAAATGGTGAGGACGAGATATCGAAATCACCCAAAAGTGCTTAGAATTGAAATTGGAGCAAATCTAGGAGAGACAGATTTAGTGCTTCGCGAATTATTTTAATATATTATATGAAAAATACTCCCACCCCTGAGTGAAATATAAGGGGCGGGAGTATTTTTTACTGCTCTGACTCAACTTTAGCTTCTTTTTCCGCTAAATATTTTTTTAATCCTTTACTTCTTAATTTACAGGCAGGGCAGTTTCCGCATCCGTCTCCGATAATACCATTATAGCAAGTGAGAGTTTCATTTCTGATAATATCTAGTACGCCGAGCTCATCTGCAAGTGCCCAAGTTTCTTTCTTATCAATCCACATAAGAGGTGTGACAATATCAAATTGATAATCCATAGCTAAATTAAGAGATACATTTAAGGATTTGATAAACACATCACGACAGTCTGGATATCCACTAAAATCACTCTGAGATACGCCAGTAATGATATCTGTAATACCTCTTTGTTTAGCAAAGATAGCTGCAAATGTTAAAAATAGCATATTTCTTCCATCGACGAAGGAGTTTGGAGTTCCAACTTCAGGAGCCTCTGTGTCAACTGGAATATTGTCTCTCGTAAGAGAATTTGGAGCTAATTTGCCAAGAAGAGACATATCTAAGACATGATGCTCAATTCCATAGTTATCGCAGATTTGTCTTGCATATTTTAATTCTAAAATATGTTTTTGATTGTAATCAAAAGAAATTGCGATTGTATTTTCGTAGTTTTTTCTCGCCCAAAAAAGGCAAGTTGTGCTGTCTTGTCCACCGCTCAATACGACAAGAGCAATTTTGTTCTTTTTCATATAAATTTTCTCCTTTTTATTTATTCTTTAAGAATACGTTTACCTTTTTTTGAGATAAGATGAAATGACAGTATTACTGTGCCATCATCATATATAATTTATTTTGCAATGCTATATCTGTCTGAAAACGTCCTCTCAATGTAGTGGAGACTGTTGTGCTATGCGGTTTTTTGATACCTCGTGCACTCATACAGCTATGGCAACCTTTGATGATGACTGCCACATCAGGGGAATCAGATGCCTCTTGCATAATTTCTGCGATATCGCTGCCGATTCTTTCTTGAAGTTGAAGACGCTTAGAAACCATGTCAGCAATTCGAGCAATCTTGCTCAGACCAAGGACACGGGTTGTCGGGAGATAGGCAATTGCTACTTTCATATCGTACATAAGAGCCATATGATGCTCACAGTAGCTGAAAATGTCGATATCTTTTACTAGGACGATATCATTGCTCTGGCTGTCAATACTTAAATCATCCTGAAATGATTTGCAAAACATTTCTGCAATTTCATGGTTTGAATAATTCATTCCCTCGAATACCTCGGCATACATATTTGCTACTCGCTTTGGAGTGTCAACTAATCCCTCTCTATCGGGATTATCGCCAAGAGCAACCAAAATTCCACGGATATGTTCTTCGATTGCTGCTTTGTCAATAGCCATTTTTATTCCTTCTTTCTAAACCCCACGCTCATCAGGGGACCATATAATTTTGTGAAGCTGTAGCTGTAGATTCACTTTATTTAATCTTTGCTCTATCATAAAATTTACAATATCTTTTGGGTCTATTTTTCCAAAAACGGGACTAAAATAAATAGAGCAGCGATCTAATAATTGATAGTTATTTATAATATGTTTCGCAACCTCTAAGTCGTTGTGGTCGCCGACAACAAACTTGACGGTATCGTCTTTTCTTAAATAAGAAAAATTGGATAAATTCATAAAAGCTTCCATACCGCTTCCAGGAAGCTTATAGTCCATTGTAAAATGTGGACCGTTTAAAAGATGAGAAAACGGCTCCAAATTTACACTTCCGTTTGTCTCAATTTCTACGTAAAGATTCTCATCCTTTGACAATTTCTCTAGTAGAGTTAAAATTTCTGGAACGAGAAGGGGTTCTCCGCCAGTCAGGGTAATATTAGTAACTTTTGTGGAGCGAATATATTCATAAATCTCGTTAGCACTTAAATTTTCGCATGGAACATCTGTTTTATTTGCCCATGTCGTATCGCAAAAGCTACAGTTAAGATTGCATCCAGCAAAGCGGATGAAAACAGATAATTGTCCACAACGAGTTCCCTCACCATTAATACTGATAAATTTTTCTACAATAGGGTATGTCATGGTAACCTACCTTTCTCTGTAGGAGGCACAGTTTGTCGGTGTCTCGTAAATTGTTGCGCTAGTTACCTGGTAGCCGAGTTTTTTTGTTTTATCGTAGAAATATTTTGCAAAATTTTCTGCAGTAGGACGAAATGGAATCTCAATAATATTAAATTCTTCCTCGAGCAGAGCTTCCAACGTCTTTGGTTTTAGAGTACCTTCTTCTATAATAAAGGCATGGTCAAAAGAATCGGCGAGTGATTTTACATCTTTTTTGAGTGAACCAAAATCGACGAGCATTCCACGAGACTGTCTGTCTTGACAAAGCTTTTCGCCCTCCACTTCGATACAAACTCTCCATCTATGACCATGAATATTTTTACATTTCCCAGAATAGTCTGCTAAAAAATGGGCAGCGTCAAAAGATGCTTCTGTTTTTAATGTATACATAATTACAAACCTTTCTGTTTTAATATATAAATAGTATTTGATATTCCCATGCCTGAGATTAGGGGATTCTTGCTTCTTCCTCCACTGCATCTCTCACGAAAAAGACGATGTCTTACGTGAAGCACATAAACTAGATTAGAGAGTTTTGTATATCCCACGGCGCTCTATTTATGTTTATATCCCCATAGCTCGGTATGATAAACTTTTTGTCTATTTTATAGTAGACGAAACATTATTATCATAGCTGAGTATATCACGCTCAGAAAATGATGTCTAGTGAAAAAACGAAGAAAAATACAAGAAAGTACCGAGAATAGTCTAAGATTGTGCAAAGATATTGTTTTATAGTGCAGGCTATTTATTTGTAGAAATAAAGATATTTTGGAGGTATATTTTTATTAAGAAGATTGGCAGTCAGAATATGCCAATTCGATAGAAAATAAAAGAGTGGTAATTTTTTTGATTTTATGCTTGATGGAAATTTTCATAGTAAATACTAATAAAAATTAAAAAAATAAAGTTTGGATTATGTAGAATGTTTAAATTTTTTAAAAAATGAAATTTTTTTATTTACAAACTGCAAAACATGTAGTATGATAGTGCAAGAGCAATCGAAGAGAAAAAAATAAGAGAGGATTGTTTCTGTATTTTTACAATTATAATGGGCGTTTTACAATATTATTTAAAAGAAAAAATGAGAAAAAATGCTCATAGATAGAAAAAAGCTAAGTAAAGCAGATTAGAATAGTGAAACTGTATTCAGTATTTATTGCAAATATATGGGTTTTCTGATGAGAGGTTTATCATATTGGAAAGCCAACTACTCTGCTTGTCTGGATTTTTATACTTTAAAGAGCATACCGCATCCTATGCCCTACGAGCAAAGGAAACAGCTTTGCTGTTTTATAAGGTATACCCACAGGGCACACCGTATTTTATGCCCTACGGGCAAAGAAAACAGCTTTGCTGTTTTATAAGGTATAATAAAGGAAGAGAGAAAGGTGATGGAATGATGAATAAGGAAAAGCAAAATCTTGGATTATATCATTCGAGTTTTGAGCATGATAACTGTGGTATCGGTGCTGTTGTGAATATCAAGGGTAAGAAAAGCCATGAAACGGTTGTGAATGCATTAAAAATAGTAGAAAACTTAGAACATAGAGCTGGCAAAGATGCCGAAGGAAAAACAGGCGATGGTGTAGGAATTCTGTTGCAGATTTCTCATAAATTCTTCTCCAAAGCTTGTGAATCCCTCGGCATTTTTTTAGGTGAAGAGAGAGATTACGGAATTGGTATGTTTTTCTTCCCACAAGATGAGTTGAAGCGAAATCAGGCAAAGAAAATGTTTGAGATTATCGTACAAAAAGAGGGACTTGAATTTTTGGGATGGAGAGAAGTTCCAACGAATCCATCTTTACTTGGACATAAGGCAGTAAGTTGTATGCCATGTATTATGCAGGGATTTGTAAAGAGACCAGAAGATGTGGAACAGGGACTTGATTTTGATAGAAAACTATTTCTCGCTAGGAGAGTATTTGAACAAAGTAATGATAATACTTATGTGGTATCCTTATCGAGCAGAACTATTGTGTATAAAGGAATGTTCCTAGTAGGTCAGCTTCGAGTTTTCTTTGATGATCTTCACAACGTAAACTATGAGTCGGCGATTGCGCTTGTACATTCTAGATTTAGTACAAATACAACTCCTAGCTGGGAGAAAGCACATCCATATCGTTTCTTAGTTCATAATGGAGAGATTAATACAATTCGCGGTAATGCCGATAAGATGCTTGCCCGCGAGGAAAATATGGAATCTGAGTATTTAAAACATGAAATGCATAAAATTATGCCAGTAGTCAATCCAAACGGATCTGACTCAGCAAGACTCGATAATACATTAGAGTTTTTAGTAATGAGTGGTATGGAGCTTCCACTTGCTGTTATGATTACCGTTCCAGAACCATGGCAAAATAATGATACATTAGATACAAAGAAGAAGGATTTTTATCAGTACTATGAAACAATGATGGAGCCTTGGGATGGACCGGCATCTATTCTCTTTACAGATGGTGATATTATGGGGGCAATCCTTGATAGAAATGGTCTTCGTCCATCTAGATACTATATTACATCCGATGACCAGTTGATTTTATCTTCCGAGGTTGGAGTATTAGAAATTGATCCAGCAAAGATTGTGAAAAAAGAGAGATTACATCCAGGAAAAATGCTTCTTGTCGATACAGTAAAAGGAGAGCTTATTGATGATGAGGAGATTAAAAATAAATATGCAAAACAGCATCCATACGGGGAGTGGTTGGATAGTAATTTAATTCACTTAAAAGATTTGAAAATTCCAAATCAGAAAGTGGAGGAGTATCCAAAAGAGGAGCGAGCAAAATTATTAAAGGCGTTTGGATACTCTTATGAGGATTTAAGGACAGCTATTTTGCCGATGGCAAGAGATGGTTCTGAGGCAATCGCAGCAATGGGTACTGATTCTCCGATTGCAGTTATGTCAAAAAAGAGGCAGCCATTATTTAATTATTTTAAGCAATTATTTGCACAGGTTACAAACCCACCTATTGATGCTATTCGAGAAGAGATTGTTACATCTACAAGTGTTTATATCGGAAAAGGCGGTAACTTGCTTGAAGCAATTCCAGAAAATTGTCATTTACTAAAAGTAAATAATCCTATTTTAACAAATACAGATATTTTGAAAATTAGAAATATGAAAGTGGAGGGATTAAAGGCAGCAGATGTGCCAATTACTTACTATAAAAATACACCACTTGAGAGAGCATTAAATCGTTTGTTTGTTGAGGTTGATCGTGCCCATAGAGATGGAGCGAATATTATTATTTTGACAGACCGCGGTGTGGATGAAAATCACGTTGCAATTCCTTCATTACTTGCGGTATCTGCAGTACATCATCATTTAATTGATACAAAGAAGAGTACTTCTGTCGCATTGATTCTAGAAAGTGGTGAGCCAAGAGACGTGCATCATTTTGCTACATTGCTTGGATACGGTGCATGTGCGATTAATCCGTATTTGGCCCAGCTTAGTATTAAAAAATTAATTGAAGATAATATGCTTCAAAAAGATTATTATGCTGCAGTAGAAGATTATAATAGTGCGATTTTGCATGGTATTGTAAAAATTGCGTCTAAGATGGGTATTTCTACAATTCAGTCTTATCAGGGCTCTCAGATCTTTGAGGCGATTGGTATTAGCAGTCAAGTAATTGAGAAATATTTTACAAATACAGTGAGTCGGGTAGAAGGTATTACATTGAAAGATATTGAAAATAATGTGGATGCTCTTCATACGAAGGCGTTTGATCCGCTTGGACTGGATAATGATTTGACACTTGAGAGTGTTGGCTCACATAAATTTAGAAGTGGAAAGGAAAAACATTTATACAATCCTATGACAATCCACTTATTGCAACAGTCCACAAAAATTGGAGATTATAATTTATTTAAACAATATACAGAGGCTATTGATAAAGAATTAGAGCCTGGAACACTTCGTGGATTAATGGAATTTAATTATCCAGAAAAAGGAGTTCCAATTGAGGAAGTTGAGAGTGTTGACTCTATCGTGAAGAGATTTAAGACGGGTGCTATGTCTTACGGATCTATCTCACAGGAGGCACATGAGACATTGGCCATTGCTATGAATATGTTGGGTGGTAAGTCGAATAGTGGTGAGGGTGGTGAAAGTCTTGAGAGATTGACAATCGGAAAAGATGGACTCAATCGCTGCTCTGCAATTAAGCAAGTTGCATCTGGACGTTTTGGCGTTACATCTAAATATTTAGTAAGCGCAAAAGAGATTCAGATTAAGATGGCGCAGGGAGCAAAACCAGGTGAAGGTGGACATTTGCCGGGGGGAAAAGTATATCCTTGGATTGCAAAGACAAGACATTCCACACCAGGTGTAAGTTTAATCTCCCCACCACCTCATCATGATATTTATTCTATCGAGGATTTGGCACAGCTTATTTACGACTGTAAAAATGCAAATAAAGATGCTAGAATTTCCGTTAAATTAGTATCTGAGGCGGGAGTCGGAACTGTTGCTGCAGGTGTTGCAAAGGCAGGCGCACAAGTTATCTTAGTATCAGGATACGATGGAGGAACTGGCGCCGCACCTAGAACATCTATTTATAATGCGGGTCTTCCTTGGGAGCTTGGTCTTGCCGAGACACATCAGACTTTGATTATGAATGAACTTCGAAATAAAGTTATATTAGAGACAGATGGTAAATTGATGACAGGACGCGATGTGGCAGTCGCTGCTATTCTTGGAGCGGAGGAGTTTGGATTTGCGACAGCCCCACTTGTAACAATGGGATGTGTCATGATGCGCGTCTGTAATATGGATACTTGTCCAGTCGGTGTTGCCACTCAAAATCCAGAGCTTAGAAAGCGTTTTAAAGGAAAACCAGAGTATGTTGTAAACTTTATGAAGTTTATCGCGCAGGAGCTTAGAGAGCATATGGCTAAATTAGGTGTCCGCACAGTGGATGAGTTAGTTGGGCAGTCTCATTTCTTGAAACCAAATGCTTTGTCCAAAGAATTAAATGTAGATTTGAGCAATATTTTAAATAATCCGTTTGAGCAGGTAGGACAAAAGATTGAGTATGCAAAGAAAAATGTATATGATTTCGAGCTAGAAAAAACATTGGATGAGAGAGTTTTAATGAAGAAATTCAAGGGAGCTCTTGAGAGAAAACAGAAAAAGACAATTGAGATTGATGTCACAAATATTGACCGTGCATTTGGAACAATTTTTGGTTCCGAGATTACAAAACGTTATCATAATACGCTAGATGACGATACATTTACAGTAAAATGCCACGGCGCTGGTGGACAGAGCTTTGGTGCTTTCATTCCAAAGGGACTTACACTTGAGTTAATTGGAGACAGCAATGATTATTTTGGAAAAGGATTATCTGGCGGTAAATTAATTGTCTATCCAAAACCAGAAAGCAAGTTTAAGGCAGAGGAAAATATCATTATTGGTAACGTCGCATTCTACGGTGCGACAAGCGGAAAAGCATTTATCAATGGTATCGCGGGAGAGCGTTTCTGCGTTCGTAACTCTGGTGCAGTTGCAGTTGTAGAAGGTGTCGGAGAGCATGGATGTGAGTATATGACAGGTGGCTGTGCTGTTATTATCGGACCAGTTGGAAAGAACTTTGCGGCTGGTATGAGTGGCGGTATTGCATACGTATTAGATGAAGAGACAGATTTGTATACAAAGGTAAATAAGCAGCTTGTTTCTCTTGAAACTGTGACAGCAAAATACGATGTATTAGAGCTTAAGGCATTGATTGAGGAGCATGTGGCTTGCACAAACTCTGAAAAAGGAAAAGAGATTTTAGAGCATTTTGAAAAGTATCTGCCTAAATTTAAGAAAATCATTCCTCATGATTATAGACATATGATGCATAGCATTGTTCGTATGGAGGAAAGAGGACTTAGCAACGAGCAGGCGCAAATTGAGGCGTTCTACGCAAATAAGAGAGGATAGGAGGAGAAGAAGATGGGAAAGCCAACTGGTTTTTTAGATTATGAGAGAAAAAACAATAAGGCAGTCGAGCCGAAAGATAGAATCAAACATTTTAATGAATTCCACACTCCGCTATCTGCAAAAGAAAGACAGATACAGGGAGCAAGATGTATGGATTGTGGTGTGCCATTTTGTCAATCTGGTATGTTAATTGGCGGTATGGCATCTGGATGTCCATTAAATAACTTAATTCCAGAGTGGAATGATGCGATTTATCACGGAAACTGGACAGAAGCGTATAAGAGATTAAAAAAGACAAATCCTTTTCCAGAATTTACAGGAAGAGTTTGTCCAAATCCTTGTGAGGTGGCATGTACTTGTGGATTAAACGGTCCTGCTATCTCAATTAAGGAAAATGAGTACAGTGTGATTGAGTACGCTTATTCTCACGGTTTAGTAAAGGCGAAGCCACCAGAAATTAGAACAGGAAAGAAGGTAGCCGTTATCGGCTCTGGACCTTCTGGACTTTCCGCAGCGCAGGCATTGAATAGAAGAGGACATTTTGTGACAGTGTATGAACGCTCTGATAGAATCGGTGGACTTTTAATGTACGGTATTCCAAATATGAAATTAGAAAAGCATATCATTGATAGACGTGTAAATATAATGAAGGAAGAAGGCATTGAATTTATTACAAATACAAATGTCGGAGTTGACATAAAGGCGAGTGAATTATTGAAGAAATACGATAGTATTGTCTTGGCTTGTGGTGCTTCTAATCCTAGAGATTTGAAGGTAAAAGGAAGAAAGTCAAACGGAATTTATTTTGCAGTTGATTTCTTAAAAGCTACCACAAAGAGTTTATTAGATTCTGGCTTAAAAGATAACCAGTATATTAGCGCAAAAGGTAAAAATGTATTGGTTATCGGTGGTGGTGATACAGGAAATGACTGTGTCGGAACTTCGATTCGTCACGGTGCCAAGAGCGTCACTCAGCTTGAGATGATGCCAAAACTTCCAGATGAGAGAGCGGACAATAATCCATGGCCACAGTGGCCAAGAGTGTGCAAGACAGACTATGGTCAAGAAGAATCCATCGCAGTGTTTGGAAAAGATCCTCGTGTCTACCAGACTACAGTAAAAGAGTTTATTGCCAATGATAAGGGAGATGTGTGCAAGGCAAAATTAGTAAAGCTTGAGTCACAAAAAGATCCAAAGACAGGGCGTATGAATATGGTAGAGGTTGCAGGTAGTGAGTATGAAATTCCAGTTGATCTAGTATTGATTGCAGCAGGATTTTTAGGTAGTCAGTCTTATGTGACAAATGCATTTGGTGTAGAAGTCAATGAGCGCACAAATGTAAAGACAGCAGCAGGTGCTTATAAGACAAATGTGCCTAAAGTATTCGTGGCAGGAGATATGCATAGAGGACAGTCTTTAGTTGTATGGGCAATCCGCGAGGGAAAGGAAGCTGCGAGAGAAGTGGATCTTTCTATGATGGGATATACAAACTTATAATTATGAAAGAGAAGAACAGTCTAGTTAGAGAAAAATGGCTAGGCTGTTTTCTTTTGGAAATATATACTTTATTATATTTTTGTCTAGTATTTTTTTTGTTTGTCGTCTATAATAAAGAAAAAAGTTTTTAATAGAGGTGAGGAAGGGGCGAGAGTAATGAATCGACTAATTGGACATTTTAAGACTATTACACAGCATAAAATTTTAGTGGGAAAAACCTGTTTTCGTGTCGGCCTATACAAGCAAGGATTATTACATGACTTATCCAAATATTCTCCTGTAGAATTTTTAGCTGGTGTGAAATATTACCAGGGATTTCGAAGTCCAATTTACAAAGAGAAGATAGAGAAGGGATATTCACAAGGGTGGCTCCATCATAAAGGAAGAAATAAACATCACTATGAATATTGGATAGATTTCTCACCAGAGCCAGGAAAAGGACTGGTAGGAATGAAGATGCCTAAAAAATATGTTGTAGAGATGTTTATTGACCGTGTCTGTGCGGGAAAAATTTATTTAAAAGATAAATTTACGAATAGTAATCCTATTCAATATTACGAGCAGGGAAGAGATTTCTGTATTATACATCCAGATACAGAGAGATTGCTTTTACATTTACTCCGTATGTACGAAAAAAAGGGTGAGGAGTACACGTTAAATTATATTAAAAAAGTAGTTTTGAGAAATAAAAATGCCGATTATTAGAATTTTTTCTTGATATTTGCATATAATTAAGTTATAATTCTATTATAAAAAAGAGCCTGGGGTGTTCGATACGCCTGCCATTTTGAACCTACATGAATTTTTTGGGATTTCGATATGAATAAGTCTATGTCAGGCCTTCTTAGAGTATAACACGCAAAGGAAGACAAAAGCTTAACTGAGAAAACCCCCCTAGCTTAGCTAGGAGTCAAAATCGCAGGAAACGGCATTTTGGGTTTTTTTGTTTGTAAAATATAAGTCGATTAAAAATTTAGAATATTGTGAAATAATTAAGAAAGCTTAGAGAATATCTAAGCTTTTCTCTTTGAAATATTCAAAATAAACAAAAATAAGAGGAAAATTCAAAATTTATACCCATAGGGCATACTGCAATTCATAGTATAAAATAAGTGAAAGTTTTATGTCCTTGATTGACATAGGGAAATAGATTGATTATAATTTGGGTTGAACATTAATTTAGTGTAAAGATAGAAAAAAGAATATAGAAGATGCCGTAAAAATCTAAACGTCATGTTTATAGATTGTATTTTTTTGAAAAAAATATGATATTGGTATAGGAATAATAAAAAATTGTGCTATACTATAAAAAGAAGTATATAGATATTAGGTTTAACAGAAGGAGGAACTTTGGAGGGTTCATATGAAGATAAATTTGAAATTAAATACAAAATCAATAAATAAGAAAAAAGTATTGCGAATTGGTCTGATTGGACTAGGGGTACTAGTGTTAAGTGCGGTTGTATTTTTTATATTAAATACCTTTTTTGGAAACAAGCTTTCTAAAGAAAAAGTATACGTAGATTCCGTAAAAACATTGGTAAGTTTAGGTGATGTGAGTGGTGCAATGAATCGATATGCGGGTGTTGTAGAGCCGCAAGATACATGGAATATACAAAAAAATTCTGATAAGAAGGTAAAAGAGATATTTGTTCAAGAGGGACAAAGTGTAGAAAAAGGAACAAAATTATTTTCTTATGACGTGGAAGATACTCAGATGAACTTAGATCAGGCGAGATTAGAAGTGGAAAGAATTCAAAATGATATTACTTCTATGCAAAGTCAGGTTACTACTTTACAGCAAGAGAGTGCACAGGCAAATGCAGACGACCGTTTAGATTATACAATTCAGATTCAAAGTACACAGGCTAGTATTAAAAAGTCTGAATATGAGCTTCGTTCTAAATCCGCAGAAGTTACTAAGCTAGAAAAATCAATAGCCAATGCGGTAGTGGAAAGTAAGATGAAGGGTGTAGTACAAAAGATTAATGCGGATGATGATTCCAGCAGTGATTCTTCCTCATCTTCTGATAGCAATGTGTTAATGTCTATTTTGGCGACTGGCGAGTACAGAGTAAAAGGTACAATTTCTGAACAAAATGTCTATACAATTGAGGCGGGAGCTAAAGTAATTGTTCGTTCTCGTACAGATGATAAAGCAATGTGGAAGGGAACTCTTCAGGCGGTAGATACAGAAAAGCCAACTTCTAAAAGCTCAGATGATAGTGAATCTACAGATAGTGCGGCAAAGTCCTCCACTTATCCATTTTATGTACAGTTATCTTCATCAGATGGTTTGATTTTAGGACAGCATGTTTATATTGAGACAGATGTTGGCCAGGCAGATCAAAAGGAGGGATTATGGCTTCCATCTTACTATTTTGCGACAGAGGGAACACAAAGATATGTGTGGGTTGCAGATGAGAAAGGTTTGCTTGAGAAAAGAAATGTAACAGTTGGGGAATATGACGATAGTCAGGATACGTACGAAATTATATCAGGTTTGACAGAAGAGGATTATATTGCTTTTCCATCTTCAAATTTGCAAGAAGGTATGGGAACAACGAAAAATCCAGATGAGGCGACAGTGGATTCTGATGATACTGAGAATAATCTAGAGGATATTTCAGATGAGGAGAATTTAGAGAGTGATGACTTAGACGATGAAGGTCTAACGGATCAAAATATCGATAATGTGGATGATGAAATTCTAGATGAAGAAAGTACACTGGAAGATGGAACTACTTCTAGTCAAGGTGACGAAGATATAACTACAGGAGATGAAGACCTCTCTAGTGGAGACACAGGAACAGAGGAGACAATAGAAAATGAAGATTCCGATATTGATGCACCGGATGACAGTGAATAGTGGAGGTGCTTTATGATATTAGAATTAAAAGGAATTTATAAAGATTATATTCAAGATAAAATGACTGTTCCTGTACTAAAGAATGTCAACCTTAATGTGGAAGAGGGAGAGTATGTGGCGATTATGGGACCATCGGGTTCAGGAAAAACGACCTTGATGAATATTATAGGTTGCCTAGATAAGCCAACTAAGGGAGAATTCTTTTTGGATGGAAGAAATGTCTTAAAATGTAAAGAAAATGATATGTCTGATTTGAGATTAAAATTTATCGGATTTGTATTCCAAAATTTTAATTTACTTCCAAGACAGAGCGCTCTAGACAATGTATCTTTGCCACTTAGCTATGCGGGAGTTCCGAGAGCAAAAAGAAGGATAATTGCAGCGCAGGCGTTGGAGAGAGTTGGATTGGGAGATAGAATGAAATTTCAGCCTAATCAGTTGTCTGGTGGACAAAAGCAGAGAGTTGCCATAGCAAGAGCACTTGTGAATAAACCAAAGATTTTGTTGGCAGATGAGCCGACGGGTGCATTGGATAGTAAATCGGGAGAACAAGTTATGGAATTGTTCCAGCGTCTTAACGATGAAGGTGTGACAGTTGTTATGATTACACATGATCCCGAAATTGCAGAGCATGCGAGAAGAATAGTATATATCCGTGACGGTGAAATTGTAAAAGAGAAGATAAAAGAACAGCGCATAAAGGATAATTCTAAAACAAAGTCAGAAGAGGAGGCAATCTAGATGAAAATATCATTGAGAAAGAGTAAGAAAAAAATTATTACTGTCATCATACTCATCTTAGTGATTGCCGCTCTTATAGCTGGAGGAGTTGCTTTTTATAGATATCGACAGGCGAATAATACGGTAGAAGTAATTCCTGTAGAAAATGTGAATATGTATGTGGGTGAATCAAGTAATCAAGAGATTAGTGGATATGTTACAGCTACAAAATCACAGGAAGTTGTTTTAAGCAGCAAGCAAGTAGTAAAAGAAGTACTTGTAAAAAAAGGACAGAAAGTGGAAGCTGGAACTGATTTGATTCGATTAGATACAGAAGAAGAGCAGATTGATTTGGAATTAAAAGGGTTAAGTCTTCAAGAAATTCAACAAAAAATTTCTAAGTTGAGCAAGGAATTGACAGAGCTTCAGTCGGCAGCTGTGATTTCTGACGCATCGAATGGTACGGCAAGTTTCCAAAAGAATAGTAAAAAGAGCAGTACGAGTACTACAGAAAGTTCTCAAAAGCAATATACAGCAGAGGAAAAACGAAAGCTGATTGATGAAAAACAGACAGAGCTAAATGGCTTACAGATTGATTTAAAGGAAGCAAACTTAGAATATACAAAATTGCAAAAAGAAATACAGAATGCGACCATTAAGAGCACAATTAAGGGAACAGTAAAATCTATACAAGATCCAAATACCTATACTTCTGGCAAAGGAAAAACATTTTTAAAAATAGTTAGCTCAGATGGACTTTATCTTCAGGGCAGTGTAAGTGAGTTGAAGTTAAGCTCTATTGAAGTTGGAGATGAGCTTACTGCCCAATCATGGGAGACAGGAGAGGAATTTACGGCGAAAGTAACAGAGGTTTCCCCTTATCCTGTGACGGGAAATGATATGTCAGATGGCACAGGAAATCCAAATGCCTCCTATTATCCTTTTAAGGCATATATTGAAGATACGAAAGCGGTGAGTAACGGAGAATACGTTACAATTACTCTTGGAAATAGCAGTACTGTATCGGCGGAGGATGGCGTATTTTTACCTCCAGCTTATATCCGCAAAGATGGAAATCGTAGTTATGTATATTTAAGAGGGGAAGATGGTTTATTAGAAAAAAGATATATTAAGACAGGAAAGAGTTCCTATGGAGTTTCCGTGGAGGTTTTAGAGGGTGTTACATTACAAGATTATATAGCATTTCCTTATGGAAAGAATGTAAAAGAGGACGCTAAAACAAAAGTATCACAAGATGGAGGAATGGATTATGTTGGAGAATATTAGACTGGCCTTTCAGGGTATTTGGTCACATAAAATGAGATCCTTTCTTACTATGCTCGGTATTATTATTGGTATAGCGTCAATTATTGCAATTGTCTCTACAATCAAGGGAACAAATGAGCAGATTAAGAATAATTTAGTAGGATCTGGTAATAATACTGTCGAAGTAAAATTGCAAGAAAGTAATATGGATTATGAGATGGAATATAATGGTATTCCAGAGGGAGTCCCTGTTTTAACGGAACAAAATAGGGAACAAATATTAGAGATTGAAAATGTAAAGAATGTATCTTTTTATTTGCAGAGGACAACATATGATGCAGTTTTCTACCAGGACACTGTTCTAAGTGGTGGAACAGTATTAGGAATAGATTCTCATTATTTTGATACGATGGGATATCAGGTGAAGCAAGGCCGAAGCTTAGTTGCGAAGGATTATGAGGAATACAGAAAAGTTGTAGTGATTGATACAGAAACTGTAGACAATATTTTTTCTGATGATAATCCGTTAGGAAAAACATTAGAAATTAAAGGTGAGCCATTTACAGTAGTTGGCGTTATGGAGAAGAGAACTTCTTCTCAGCCAGTTATCAATAGCATTGAAGATTATAATAATTATATGGGTACACAGACAGGAACTGTATTTATACCTGATTCTCTATGGTCTGTCATATATGGATATGATGAGCCGCAAAATGTTGTTGTGAGAGCGACAGATACAGAGTCTATGAGTCAGGTTGGAAAAGATACGGAATCTATGTTAAATCAGGGAATTACTGAGGCAAAGGATTCCATCAGCTATAACGCAGCAGATATCTTAGAGACAGCCAAAAAATTACAGGATTTGAGCGCCACTACAAATAGCCAGTTGATTTGGATTGCCAGTATCTCATTATTGGTAGGTGGTATCGGCGTTATGAATATTATGCTTGTATCTGTAACAGAGCGTACAAGTGAGATTGGTCTTAAAAAGGCGATTGGTGCGAGAAAAAGTAAAATTTTGATTCAGTTTTTGACGGAGGCATCGGTACTTACGAGCCTTGGAGGTATCGTTGGAATTATAGCGGGTATTATTATGTCGGAAGTGATATCGAAGCTGACATCAACTCCGGTTGCGATTAGTGGACCAGCAATTTTAATTGCGATTTTATTTTCAACATTGATAGGTATTGTGTTTGGAAGTTGGCCATCCGTGAGAGCGGCTAATTTAAATCCGATTGATGCCTTGAGACATGAATAGAATATTAGAATAGAAAAGGCTTTCGAAAAGTATGAGAATATTTTTTGAGAGCTTTTTTATATACTTTTTATTTGCTTTTGTGGATGTTTCTTGATATTATAAAGTCAAAAAACATCAAAAACAGTCATTATAATTCTGGAATATAAAAAACAATAATAGATTTTGGCTGAAAATGAATGAAAAAATGAAAGAAAGTGATTGACTTTGAAAGAAAATGCTGATATTATAAAGGAGAAGTGAGGAAGAAATGTTAACGGAAGAGAGACAACAGTTAATTTTTAAATTATTGTGTGAAAAAAAGACAATTACAGTGACAGAACTGACAGAACTTTTACAGACATCAGAATCTACGATACGAAGAGATTTGAATATGATGCATAAGCAGGGGAAACTGATTAAAGTTCACGGTGGGGCGACAGTGAGAGAATATTGTATGACGGCGGCGGAACAGGATATGTCCACTAAGGCATCGATTCATCTAGAAGAAAAGAAAAGGATTGCTCAGTATGCGGCAACATTAATTCAACAAGGAGATTTTGTCTATATTGATGCAGGATCCACTACAGAAATTTTAGTAGATTATATTGAACAGTCAGCTGAATTTGTCACAAATGGAATTAATCACGCGAGAAAATTAACAGCGAAAGGATTTCGAGTTCATTTGTTAGGTGGAGAATATAAATTATCTACAGAGGCTATGATAGGAATAGAAGCCTTCCATTCTCTATCGAAATATCATTTTTCAAAGGCTTTTATGGGGACAAATGGAATCACGCTACAGGGAGGATATACAACACCAGATATAGCAGAAGCCTGTGTGAAAAGTGAGGCAGTGAAGCGAGCCTATGAAGCATATGTGCTGGCAGATTATTCTAAGTTTAATATGGATTCCTGTATTACATTTGCCAAATTGAAAGACGCACAGATTTTAACGGACAAAAAGCCTGTGCAAAACTATGAACATTATACAATTGTGAAGGAGGTATAACTATGATTTATACAGTTACTTTTAATCCAGCCCTAGACTATGTAATTAAGGTAGATAAGTTTGAGACAGGAATTGTAAATCGAGTTTTTCAGGAGAATATTTTCTTTGGAGGAAAGGGAATCAATGTATCTGTAATTTTGAGAGAGCTGGGATTTGATAGTGTGGCTCTTGGATTTACAGCAGGATTTACAGGGAAAGCACTTGAGGATGGAATTAAGGCGCAGGGAATTACATCAGATTTTATTCATTTAGAGAATGGAATGACAAGAATTAATGTCAAGATGAAATCAGATAACGAGACGGAAATCAATGGAATGGGACCAGATATTTCAAAAGAGGCGATTGATGAGCTCTTTGCAAAACTTGACAAGCTAGTACAAGGAGATGTCTTAGCTCTCTCAGGAAGTATTCCACAGACATTGCCAGAGGATATTTATGAGCAGATTATGGAGCGCTTACAAGATAAAGGTGTCTTGATTGCGGTGGATGCGACAAAAGATTTATTATTAAATGTACTAAAATATCATCCATTTCTTATTAAGCCAAATAATCATGAGCTGGGAGAAATGTTCCATGTAGAATTAAAATCCAATGAAGATATTATTTATTATGCAAAAGAATTACAAAAACAGGGAGCTAGAAATGTATTAATCTCTATGGCAGGTGACGGAGCAATTCTTGTGACGGAGACAGATGAGGTTATTAAGATGGGAGTTCCAAGAGGAGTTATTAAAAATTCCGTGGGAGCTGGAGATTCTATGGTAGCTGGATTTTTGGCAGGATATTTAAAGACAGGAAGTTATCAGGAGGCATTAAAGCTTGGAACAGCATCAGGAAGTGCGACAGCGTTTTCAGAGGGATTAGCCGAGAGGGCATATATTGATGAATTGTTAAAGACTCTCTAAATTAGAAAAGATATAAGTTGTGTTGTCTATTCGAAAAAGTATCTTTCATTTTTTGTTTGGAACGATAGACATCGTGATCAGAAATATCAGGAGAGTATACGTAATATAAATCATTTATCGAAAAGAGGATATTGCAAAATAGATTTTTCATATAGGGGATTGATGATGTTGAGATGGTTCATTAATCTATCCTTTTGGGAAAACATTTTGCAATATCTTCTTTTTTGTTGACAGTATAAATTTGCTGATGATACAATAGGGCAAATGTAGCATATATTTAGTTGTTTGAGAAGGGAGTACGAATGAGGAAGCTAAAAAAGTTTTTTATGATTCTTCTTATATTTATTGTTCCGTGTTTATTTACAGGCTGTGGAGCATTAGAAGCATTTGGAAAAACAGAATTACCCCAGATTAAAAGCCAAGAAGAACTCTGTAAATTTGTACAAAATAAATTAAAATCGGGGGAGGAAGAGATAAAGGCATATGTCTCTACAGATATTACAGAGGAAGAATTTATGGATTTAAATCAATATATAGATGGGTATTACGGAAAAATTAACGAATATAGTTATAGAAATTCTCTTAAAAAAGGGTATTATAGTGTTGTAATGTACGCTGAGATTTCTGATAATTATTATGCAGAGCGTATTATCTTAGATAAAATGCAAGAGAGTAAGGCGAGTAAGGCAGCAGTGAAGTTGGCAAATAAGGCCGAGGAAATTTTAAAAGAAATTATACAAGATGGTATGACAGATTATGAAAAGGAGTTGGCGATTCATAACTATATTGTCTCTCACGGAGAGTACGGATATATAGAGGGAAAAGAAAAGGAACAATCTTATCGTGCGTATGGAATTTTGGTGAAAAAGAAAGGGGTATGCCAAGCTTACGCAGAGGCGATGCAGCTATTATTGACCCTGTCTGGTATAAAAAGTAAAATTATAGTGGGGACAGGAAAAGAAAATGGGGAGAATCACGCATGGAATTTAGTAAAATTAGATGATAGTTGGTATCAGTTAGACACAACGTGGGATGATCCAGCACCTGATAGAGAGGGAAGAATTTTATATACATATTTTAATTTGACAGATAATCAGATGGCAAAAGATCACGAGTGGAATAAGAGCGTGTATCCAAAGGCAAATGGAGAAAAGTATAATTATTATAAAAAAGAGGGAATATGTTTTAAGACACAAACAAAGGCGAAAGACTATATTAAAGATTTAGTTTCCTATGAGCATGCCACTACGATTGATTTTATGGTTGAAGATTATGATGAAGATAAGTATGGGAAAGAATGGGGAAGCTTTCTTTGGGATATAGGGAATATAAAATCAATTTCTTATGAAATATATGGAAAAGGAGAGAAGGTTGCTTTTCGATTTTATGTGGAATATGAAAATTGATGTTCAACATGTCTAAAAAAGGGCTTTATGTTCTTATCAGTAAAAAATCAGTAAAAAGTATGTATTTACAAAATTTTATAATTGGTATATTTTTGTAAATATATTTAATATACAGCGAGTCTTATGGACAAAGAAAGGAAATGAGTATGAATAAAGAAGGGTTTATACAAGAATTACAAGAATGCTTATATGGAGAGGTAGATAATAATACAATTTTGGATTCTGTCTCCTATTATAGAAGTTATATAGAAGAACAAATCGGTACAGGAAAATCAGAACAGCAGGTATTAGATGAGCTTGGAGATGCCGCTTTTATTGCAAAATCAATTATCGATGCCAATGAGAGAGGAAATATAAGAAGAACAAAGGTGGAAGAGGAGACGGTTCATTATGGTGATCCGTATGAGGAGATGGAAAAAGAAGAGAGAAGGCAAAATATCGAGAAGAGTGCTTCCAATGTTTTGCATTGGGTGATTGGAATTGCAATTTTGATAGTAGTTATCACTGTCGTGGGAACGATTGCTAAAATTTTACTTCCATTTATTATAGTGATTGCAGCAGTTGTATTTATAAAAAGATTATTTGAAGGACGTTATTAATTAGCCTTGACAAAAAAGGTGAGAATGAGATATGATAGCTATGTGAAAATGAAAAAGAAAACACGTAGAAGAGAAGAGTAAGCTGTGTAAGCCTACAGAGAGAGATGCCTTGGCTGGAAGCATCTTGGTCTAAACAGTCTGAAAACTAACTCTGAGTGGCACCAATCCTGCCCGGTTGACACCGTTATCGTCTTTAAGAGGTCTACTTTGACAAAAAGGGTGGAACCGCCGATTGTATATTGGTCCCTATCAGCTTTCATGGCTGATAGGGATTTTCTTATCATAATGTAAGACATGCTATCCTTCGGGAAGAATGCAGTGGAGGGAGAAGCAAGAATCCTCTGATTTTAGGCATGGGGAGTGTTAATTACATGAAATATAAATAATAATAGAAAGGAAGATATTATGGAAATCATATTAAAAGATGGTTCAAAAAAACAGTATGATAATGCGATGTCTATTTTAGATATTGCTAAAGAGTTGAGTGAAGGTCTTGCTAGAGTTGCCTGTGCTGGGGAAATAGATGGAGAGGTAAAAGACCTTAGAACAGTAGTAGATAAAGATTGTGAGTTAAATATATTGACATTTCAAGATGATAAGGGAAAAGATGCATTTCGTCATACAGCATCCCATATTTTGGCGCAGGCTGTAAAACGTCTCTATCCAGAGGCAAAATGTGCGATTGGACCAGCGATTGAAGAAGGATTTTACTATGATTTTGATATGCCTTCTCTATCTAGGGATGACTTAGATAAAATTGAGAAAGAGATGAAAAAGATTGTAAAGGAAAATCATAAGATTACTTCTTTCACTCTTCCAAGAGAGGAAGCAATTGCACTTATGAAAGAGAAAGAGGAGCCTTATAAGGTAGAATTGATTGAAGACTTACCAGAGGGTGCAATCATTTCTTTCTATACACAGGGAGAATTCACAGATCTTTGTGCTGGACCACATCTTATGTCCACAAAGCCAGTAAAGGCATTTAAGCTTACATCTTCTTCTGGCGCTTACTGGAGAGGTAGTGAGAAAAATAAAATGCTCACAAGAATTTACGGAACAGCTTACACAAAGAAAGAAGATTTGGCAGCTCGCCTTGAGTTTTTGGAAAATATTAAGAAAAGAGACCATAATAAATTAGGTCGCGATATGAATCTTTTTACAACAGTTGATGTTATTGGCCAGGGACTTCCACTTATCATGCCTAACGGTGTTATTATGATCAAAGAAATGCAGCGCTGGATTGAGGATTTGGAGGATAATGAATGGGGCTATATTCGTACCAAAACTCCTCTGATGGCGAAGAGTGATTTATATAAGATTTCAGGACATTGGGGACATTATAAAGAGGGAATGTTCGTTCTCGGAGATGAGAAAGTAGATAAAGAAGTATTTGCACTTCGTCCAATGACATGTCCATTCCAGTATTATGTGTATAAGGCAAATCAGCATTCTTATCGTGATTTGCCACTTCGCTACGGTGAGACATCCACATTATTCCGCAACGAGGATTCAGGTGAAATGCACGGCTTGACACGTGTCCGTCAGTTTACAATTTCTGAGGGTCATTTAATTGTAAGACCAGACCAGATGGTAGAAGAATTTAAGGGCTGTCTAGCTCTCGCAAAACATTGTCTTCAGACATTGGGATTAGAGGAGGATGTAACTTATCATTTATCCAAATGGGATCCAGAGAATAAGGAAAAATATATCGGAGAGCCAGAAGTTTGGGAGCAGACAGAGCAGCATATTCGTGACGTGCTCACAGAGCTTGAGATTCCATTTGTAGAGGATGTGGGAGAGGCCGCTTTCTACGGACCAAAAGTAGATATCAATGCCAAAAATGTATATGGCAAGGAAGATACAATGATTACAATTCAGTGGGATGCTCTCTTGGCAGAACAGTTTGATATGTACTATATCGATGAGAAGGGCAATAAGCAGCGTCCATATATTATTCACAGAACATCAATCGGATGCTATGAGAGAACTCTCGCTTGGTTAATCGAAAAATATGCGGGATTATTCCCAACATGGCTTTGTCCAGAGCAGGTTCGCGTTCTTCCTATTTCTGAGAAATACGGCGACTATGCAGAAAAAGTAAATGCAGAGCTTAAGAAAAAAGGAATTCGTTAT
>CAYTNV010000015.1:0-77695 GCA_964439395.1 uncultured Blautia sp.
ATTGTGATGTAGCAGTACTTCCAAAGGATGCCAAGACGGGAAGAAGAGTATCTATCTATAATGGATTAGGATGGGCAATCAGTGCAGGTACAAAAAATCCGGATGCAGCTTGGGAGTTAGTAGAGTGGTTTGGCTCTAAAGATGGGCAGACGAAACAGGCAGAGCTTGGTGTATCCTTATCTGCATACGATGGAGTTTCTGATGGATGGAAAAATAATACAGATTTATTTGATTTACAGCCATACTTGGATATGAGAGAGGATATTGTAATTCGTCCTTATAGCAAGACAACTGTAACATGGGAAAATAAGATTACAGAAGATTTAAAAGAAGCCAAAGCTTGGGGTGGAAGTAAATCAATGAAAGATGTTTGCGGTCAAATTACAACTGATATGAATCAAATTTTGGCGGAAGAAAATCAATAAGATAATTAGTAAAACAATTGATATATAAATAAGGTAACCCGTAAACAAGTGTAACGATAAGTTGATTTTTATAACAAAATTATTCTCTTTTTATTGTCTAAATCAACTTAATTCTTCTTATCTTTAGATGTTTTTCATATGAGAAAAATCAACTTGTTGACACACGAAAATAGTAATAATAAAATTGCTAAAATAAAAAATTCAAGAAAATTATATAGATTTATAAAGTGTCGCATTAATGCTAGTCGTTAATGCGATATTAGTAAAGAAAAGGGGTGAATGTGACATGCCTAAAAAAGGAACTAGTCAGGCAAAAAATGAATTCATCTGGGGTTGGATCTTTATTCTACCAACAATGCTTGGTTTGATTGTCTTAAATATGTATCCTATTATTCAGACCATTATTCAAAGTTTCTATAAAACAGGAGCTTTTGGTAAGGGAAATGTTTTCATCGGCGCAGCGAACTACACAAAAATGTTAGGTGATGCGGAAGTTTGGCAGTCATTAATCAATACATTTAAGTATGCAATCGTAGAGGTACCATTCTCTATCGCTATCTCTTTAGTACTTGCCGTATTATTAAATCGTAAGATGGTAGGTCGTGCTGCATACCGTACTATCTTCTTCTTGCCTATGGTAGCTGCTCCAGCTGCTGTTGCTATGGTATGGAGATGGTTATTTAACTCTGAGTTTGGTTTATTAAACCATATTTTCCACACAAAAATCAACTGGGTTTCTGACCCTAAAATCGCAGTATTTGCTATCGCTGTAATCGGTATTTGGTCTATCATCGGTTATAATATGGTACTCTTCTTATCAGGCTTACAGGAAATTCCAAAAGATTATTATGAGGCAGCAAGCATTGACGGTGCCAACGGTATCGAGCAATTCTTTAATATTACAGTACCATTATTATCCCCAACTATCTTCTTCGTACTTATCACTAGAGTAATCGGTGCGATGCAGGTATTCGACTTAATTTATATGGTAATGGATAAGAATAATCCAGCGCTTGCTAAGACACAGTCATTAGTATACTTATTCTATCAGTATTCATTTGTAGAAAATAATAAAGGCTATGGTTCTGCGATTGTTGTATTATTATTAGTAATTATTATGATTATTACAGTAATCCAGAATATTGGTCAGAAGAAGTGGGTTTATTATAATTAGAATTAGGAGGAAAAGATATGGACAGTAGTATGGAAAGAAACGCAAAAATCACCAGCATTGTAATTCATGTCGTTTTAATCCTAGTATCAATTACAATGTTAGTACCATTTTTATGGATGGCTTTGACTGCCTTTAAGACAGTGACAGAGTCAACATCTGTTAACCCATTTGTTATTTTCCCATCAAAATGGAGAACAGACAATTTTGTAACTGTTATGAATAACATGAACTTTGGCAGTTTATATATTAATACATTGCTTTTAATCTTAGGACGTGTTGTTTGTGCTGTATTAACTGCAACCTTAGCAGGATATGCATTTGGTCGTTTGAACTTTAGAGGAAAGGGATTTATGTTCTCCCTTGTTATGATTCAGATGATGGTACCTGCACAGATTTTCATCATTCCTCAGTACTTAATGGTAAGTAAATTAGGAATGCTTAACACAATTTTTGCTTTAGTTTTCCCAGGTATCGTAACTGCATTTGGTACATTCTTATTAAGACAAGCTTATATGGGACTTCCAAAGGACTTAGAGGAGGCAGCGAGACTTGATGGATGTAATATTCCTCAGACCTTCTTACTCATCATGGCACCACTTACAAGATCTTCCATGGTTGCTCTTGGAATCTTCACGGCAGTATTTGCTTACAAAGACCTTATGTGGCCATTAATCTGTAATAAGGATGTAATGCCACTTTCTGCAGCTCTTGCTAAGATGCAGGGACAGTATCAAAGTAACTATCCACAGTTGATGGCAGCTTCTTTATTAGCTTGTATTCCTATGATTGTTTTGTACTTAATTTTCCAAAAACAATTCATCGAAGGTATTGCGACATCAGGTGGAAAATTATAAAATATATCATGGAGATAAGAAGAGAATTTAGTGATAGAAAGATACTGTATTATTAATCCTTTTTAAAGAATATTTTGACATCAAGAATTTACTTGGATGATTGAAGAGGTATTTTTAGGAGACCGTCGCAAAACGAATTTAGATTGCAATATATGAAATATTTTAGTATTTCTATATTTGTGAGGAAAATTCATTTTGTGGTGGTCTCTTTTAAATCATTAAAAAATATTTATGAAAATTTATGGATTGAAAAAAAGATATATATTTTGTTTTATAAATTAAAATTATATTTTACCTTACTATCCCGTATATGGGCTGCCTTTATCATTTTCTTTACAGATGTCATATAATGCTCCAAAATAGCATCACAAATAATTTGTATATCTCCAGTTTTGCAGGCATTGACTAACTTTTTATGTATATGATACTGTGTATTAACCATAGTTTTCAAATCAATATTTGTATTATTGCTAATAATAATATTGCCGTATTCTAATGTCTCCCAAGCTTTTCGTAATCTTGGATATGCAACTAATTCCATAATCGCACTATGCATTTTATTATCTAACTCAAATATTTTTTGGCAGTCTTTTTCTGTCAGTTGACGCATTTCCTCTAAAATATCTTCCATGCGATAAATCACTTTTCCTGGAAAACTACTTCCATATAGCTTTACTGCCATTATCTCATAGTTTGCGCGCATATAGTAAATTTCATATACATCTTCTATCTCTACTGTACGGACGTAACAGCCGATATTTCTAGTATATTCAACCATTCCCTCCTGTTCTAACTGTCTTAGAGCTTCTCGAATGGGACCTCTGCTAATCTGAAATTCTTTTGCCAAATCTTGCTCTACAATTTTTGTGCCAGGTTTTAATTCTCCGTTTATAATTCTTACTCTGATGATATCTACTACATTTTCTCTTAATGTACGATGTTTTGGTCCTTTCATATTTCATTCCTTTCTAGCTCTGCATTCCGATAGAAATATTTTATCATAAACAAGTTTTCTAGTAAACAGACTGTTTTCGGTATTTTTTAACCTTTTTTGGAGATTGGAAAATAAAATGACAATAGATAAATAAATAGAAGTATGCTATAATTTTTCACGGACATATTAGATAAGAAACATAGTGGAGGAACTAAGAAATGAACAGCAAGATAATTGTTAGAAAATATGAAGATAAAGATTTAGAGCAGATGATGGATATGTGGAATGAAATCGTGGAGGAGGGGATTGCTTTTCCGCAGGAAGAGGTTTTAGATGAGAATACTAGAAGAGAGTTCTTTGCAGGACAAACATACTGTGGTGTTGCAGAAAATATAGATACAGGAGAGATACTGGGATTATATATACTCCATCCCAATAATGTCGGAAGATGCGGACATATTTGCAATGCGAGTTACGCAGTGGCTTCCAAGAGTCGTGGACTTCATATTGGAGAAAAATTAGTGCTTGACTGTATAAAGCAGGCGAATATACATGGATTTAGAGTTTTACAGTTTAACGCTGTTGTTGCGACAAATATTCATGCGAGACATTTATATGAGAGGATTGGATTTAGACAGCTAGGAGTTATTCCAAAGGGATTTCGTCTAAAAAGTGGAGAGTATGAGGATATTTGTCCGTATTATATAGAGGTCTAAAATCTAAAATATTGAGAAATAAAATAATATAAAAGATTTTCTCTAATTTTTGTTGAAGGTAGATATGATTTGGATAATATTTTATATGAGTATTCTTTTTGTCGAATTAAAATTTGAGAGAATTAGGAAAAAGATAGAAGAGCGAGGAGAAAACAATGCATTTATTAAAGAAGTTATACTGTCGTACCTTTCAAATTGGGATGCGTACAGTATTGCCAATTCTCCCTTATAGGGAACCGAAACCACTAAAAAGTATTCAGGGAATTATTCCAATTTTAAAGAGAAGACGAATCAAGAGAGTATTGCTTGTGACAGATAGTGGTGTTAGACAGGCAGGAATTACAAAGCCATTGGAAAGAATATTGGTAGAAGAGAATATCCAATGTTTCATTTATGATAAGACGGTGGCAAATCCAACAGTGGAAAATGTGGAGGAAGCGGTAAAAATTTATCGCAAGGGAAAATGTAAGGCTTTAATTGCAGTAGGAGGAGGTTCTGCGATGGACTGTGCAAAGGCAGTTGGAGCGAGGGTAGTAAGACCACATACACCTCTTTGGAGAATGGAGGGAATTTTAAAGGTAATCAAAAAGCTCCCGCTTTTAATTGCAGTTCCAACGACGGCGGGAACAGGAAGTGAGACAACCTTGGCGGCGGTTATTACAGACGAAAAAACTCATCGCAAGTATCCGATTAATGATTTTGTGTTAATTCCTAGATATGCCATTTTAGACCCTCAGATGACAATAAGTTTGCCACCACATTTGACAGCGACAACTGGAATGGATGCCTTGACCCATGCGGTGGAGGCATATATTGGTCGCTCCACAACAAAGCATACGAGAACGATGGCAGTAGATGCAGTACGGCTTATTTTTGAAAATTTAGAGATGGCATATCAGGATGGAAACAATTATGAAGCGCGACAAAATATGCTTCGCGCCGCATATTTGGCAGGAGCTTCCTTTACTCAGAGCTATGTGGGATATGTCCACGCAGTAGCCCATAGTTTGGGAGGAAAATATGGAATGGCACATGGATTCACTAATGCAGTATTACTTCCAATTGTACTAGAAGAATACGGTGAACCTGTCTATGAAAGATTAGCTGATTTGTCCAGAAGAACAGGAATTTCTTATGATGTTAATGATGAAGTGGCAGCGAAGAAATTTATTGCTAAAATTCAAGAAATGAATAAGAAAATGGAAATTCCAAATACGTTGTCTGGAATTTTGGAAGAGGATATCGAGTCATTGGCAAAACATGCAGATCATGAAGCAAATCCACTTTATCCGGTACCAGTGTTATGGGATGTGGAGCAATTAAAGAAGATTTATTATCTTGTAGGGGAGGAAAGAACGTATGACAGAGTCACAAATCAAAAAGATATTAAGTATACAGCATAAATATTATGCATCCGGGAGAACGCTTCTTTATAGGAGACGTATGGCAGCATTAAAAAGACTGAGGAAGGGGATTTTAAAATATAGAGTAGAGTTAGAAAGTGCACTAGAAAAGGATTTAGGAAAAAGTAAGACAGAAGGGTATATGTGTGAAATTGGTTTGACTTTATCAGAATTATCTTGGATGGAAAAACATTTAAAAGGACTTATGACGGAAAAAAGAGTGCCTACCCCTTTAGCACAGTATGTATCTAGAAGTTTTCAATCTCCATCGCCTTACGGAACAGTGCTTATTATGAGTCCTTGGAATTATCCAATTCTTCTAACATTGGAACCTTTAATTGATGCAATTGCTGCGGGAAATACTGTTATTTTAAAGCCAAGTGCTTATGCACCACATGTGGCAGCAGTGATAGAGAAAATGATTCGAGAATGCTTTTCTCCAGCGTATATTTATGTGGTAAATGGAGGACGTGCGGAAAATCAGGTATTACTTGAACAAAAATTTGATATGATTTTCTTTACTGGAAGTAAAAATGTGGGAAAAGAAGTGCTTCGCCGTGCGGCAGAACATTTGACACCAGTTGTATTAGAGTTAGGTGGAAAAAGTCCATGTATTGTGGAGAGAACAGCAAAGATTAAGCTTGCTGCCAGAAGAATTGTATTTGGAAAATATTTGAATTGTGGACAGACTTGTGTGGCTCCAGACTATATTTTATGTGATAAGCAAATAGAGAAGCAGTTAATTGAGGAAATCAAAAAAGAAATTAAGCGACAGTTTGGAAATGCGGAAAAAAGATCTATGGAGCTTCAATATGGAACGAAGCCTCTAGAAAATAAAAATTACGGAAAGATTGTTAATGAGAAGCATTTTGACCGTTTGCTCGGATTAATTGACGAGGAGAAGATTGTATGCGGAGGACAGTCTGATAGGGAAAGCCTGCGAATTGAGCCAACTGTCATGGTAGACGTGTCATGGGATGATGCAGTTATGCAGGAAGAAATTTTTGGACCGATTTTGCCAATTTTGACATATGAGTCTTTGGATGAGGCAATTCATATGATTCAGAAGCATCCACATCCGCTTGCTCTATATTGTTTTACAGAGAGGAAGGCTGTACAGAGAAAAGTATTATCTCAATGTCGCTTTGGTGGTGGCTGTATGAATGATACGATTATTCATCTTGCTACAAGTAATATGCCATTTGGCGGTGTGGGTGAAAGTGGAATGGGATGTTACCATGGAAAAGATGGATTTTTCGCATTTAGTCATATAAGGAGTATTGTAGATAAGAAGACGTTTTTAGATTTGCCGATTAGATATCAGCCTTATGGTAAGTTAAAGAATTTATTGTTAAAGATTTTCTTGAAGTGATTAAGTAGAGATAGAAAGTGAATTACTTGGCAATAAGTTACTGAGCTTCTTGTTTCAATTAACGTTGCTTGGCTAATATGAAAGAAACAGTATTATTAAGTCTTATACAATGTTCACAGGCTTAAAGAGGATGTTGCAAAATGAATTTCTCAGACAAGATATACTACGGAACTGATTCAGCAATATATCTTGTTAGAGTTTTATATTTTGTAATATTCTCTTTTTGTTTATGTATTAGCTGGTTAATGTAGAAAAATATTACAAAAATATTAAAGAACATTGTGCAAATATTACAAAATATATACAAATTGTACTGAGACAGTACGTTTTTGGTCGTTGTTGTAATGGGTAGGATTTGTTATAATGTATAAACGTTAAATCCTTTTTTGCCTATTATTTTATACAAAGAAGAGAAGTGAGGTGTAACATACATATGCAGATAAAAACGAAAAAAAGAACTCTATTACTTTTGGGGATGCTATTTGCATTTGCGATGAGCTTTCTTTTTTCGACAGAATCAGAAGCAACGACGAAAAATGGATGGGTCGTCTCAGGGGGGCAGACTTATTATAAGAAAAATGGAAAGAAAGTAACGGGCTTACAAAAGATAGGAAATTACTATTACTATTTTGACAGTAAGGGGAAGATGGCGACAGGATGGAAAACTTTAAAGGGCAAAAAGTTTTACTTTAAAAAGACAGGAACGATTGGAAAAAAAGGAAGGATGCTAACAGGATGGCATACGATTGGCGGTAAGACATATTATTTTAAGAAACTTGGAAATAAATATACAAAAGGAAAGATGTTTACAGGATGGCATACGATTGGGAAGAAGTATTTTTACTTTAATAAATCGGGACAAATGCTAACAGGAACCTATAAAATTTCGGGTAAAACATTTTATTTTAGAAAGACTGGAAAGACAGGAGTGAAAGGCTCTGTTTTTACAGGAACTAGGACAGTGAATAATATTACATATTATTATCGAAAAACTGGAAAGATTGGCACTAGGGGAGCATTGTATAAGACGAAGAAAAATACAACGACACAACAAAGTACAGTGACACCTCAATCACAAAATATGACAAAGGCACAGTTTGTCGCATATATTGGTAAGCTTGCGAGAAAAGATATGCAAAAGACTGGTGTATTGGCGTCTGTGACAACAGCTCAGGCCATTTTAGAGAGTAATTATGGGCAGTCTGGACTTGCCAAGAAAGCAAATAATTTATTTGGAATTAAATCTGGAACGGTATGGAATGCATCTGCTTGGAATGGAAAAGTTTATCAAGCTTCAACGAAAGAATATATAAATGGTCAATATATTACAATTATAGATAAATTTCGTGCATATGATAGTTGGGAGAAGAGTGTCTTAGATCATTCTTACTATTTAAGACAGGCGAAAAATGGAAGTAAACTTCGTTACGCTGGAATTTCTACCTGCAGAGACTATAAAAGAGCGGCTCAGATTATTAAAAACGGTGGTTATGCTACAGCGCCAAACTATGTCGAAGTTCTTTGCAATATTATACAAAGCTGGAATTTAACAAAATATGATTTATAGGAAGATATATAAATAGATTATAAAGAGGATAAAAGAAACTAACAATATCTCAGTGAGAATAAAAATCACTGGGATATTTTTAGCTTTATGGAAGGAATATAAGAATGAGTTTTTATATTATAATTATTAAGAGTAAATTCTTGTTCTTTTTCTATGGTTAGGTGTTGCAACAAATCCTCGAACGTTGTAAAATAAAAAAATAAAACGAATTTTAGGAGAGTGGGTAGAATATGAAGATTGAAATTACAGCTCCTTATTTATGGTTACCAGTGAAAAAGGATGAAGAAGAGATAAGAATACATATTTATGTGGGAGAAAGAAAAATACGAGAACTCGATATTTGTCTTGGAAATCCAAGATGTGATTTCTATGCCCATATTGATGTCGAGCAATATATGGGAGAAGAGCTAGAAATCGTGGCTGATGTTGTAGAGGAAAAATTAAATACAATTTTCTGTTATAAGGAAAAACCACAAAATGTATATCCATTTCGACCACAACTTCATTTTGCTCCACCAATCGGATGGAATAACGATCCAAACGGACTAGTGTATCAAGATGGTGTATATCATTTATATTATCAGTGGAATCCGTTTGGAGTAGAGTGGGGAAATATGCAGTGGGGGCATGCAGTAAGTAGCAATTTAATTCACTGGGAACATAAAAAAGAGGCTTTAGTTCCAAATGAGATGGGACAGATGTATTCTGGTTGCGCAATTGTAGACGAAAAAAATAAGCTTGGATATGGAAAGAATAGTTTATTATTTTATTATACAGCAGCAGGCGGAATGAATGATTGGTCCAAGGAAGCTGGTAATGCTTTTACACAGAGACTAGCATATTCTACAGATGGTGGAGAGAATCTACAGTTTTCAGATAAATTTTTCATGGATAATATTGAGAGAGAAAATCGCGACCCTAAGATTTTTTATCATGAGGAAAGTGATGCCTATATTATGTTGCTTTACCTAGATCAATTTGAGTTTGGAATTTATCGCTCCACAGATCTAATTCACTGGGAGAAAACACAAAAGCTGGAATTTGATGAAATGTGGGAATGTCCAGATCTTTTTGAACTATCTGTTATAAACGAACAAAATATAAAGAAATGGATTTTTTGGTCGGCAGATGGATATTATGTAGTTGGAGAATTCAATGGATATCAATTTAAGGCAGAGTCTGAGGTTAAAAAAGCGTACATCGGTGTTTTGCCTTATGCTGCCCAGACATATGCAAATATAAAAGATAGAGTGATTAGTGTCTCATGGATTCGGATTTTAAATGATTGGGGAAATTATAGAGGGCTTATGACCATTCCAGAAGAGTTATCTCTCAAAAAGGTTGGAAATGAATATATAATGCGTATAAAACCTGTGAGAGAACTAGAACAGATAGAGCAAAGAAGAGTCAAGCTAGATGGAGTGCGTGAGGGATTTTCATTTCCGTTGGAAGGAAAGGCGACGAAGCTGTCTCTAAAATGGAATCAGGAAGATAAGAAAAAAGCTTGTATTTATTTAAAGAATATTATTATTTATATCGATTTTAAAAAGGGAATGATAAGTCTTGAGCAGATGAGTAAAAATACTCCAGAGATGATAGGGTATTTTGATAATAAAGAGGAATTTGACCTTGACCTAGTGATAGATCAAGAAGTGATAGAGTTCTATGGGGCAGATGGCATTGTTTATGGAGCAATGGAGACGGACGAAAATATTTTGGGATATAAACTTATCTGTGAATCAGAGCCCGAGTTAAAGGAAGTGGGGTATAGTCAGTATAAAAAGCAAAAAGTATAAAGTTCCTTAAAAAATACATAGAAGATAATTGCTAATGGAGAAAAAATTTTGTATAATGACATAAGACTAATCATTAGGAGAGTATTGGGAAAATGCAGAGACATAAATTAAATAAATTGATAAGAAGAAGAGGGGTACAAGAAGGCAGAGAGGGAATTTTAGAAAGAATTTTTCAACAAAAGACAGTGGCGGTGGAGGAACTTCAGCAGATCGATGGGTGGCTTTTTGAAGAAGAAGGGAGCCAATGTAGAATTATTAATATTGAATTTATGAGAAATTTCTTTGGAGAGCATGAAAAGCTATTTATTGAGCGTTCCAAAGAGTATTTTGGAGACTCTATTATTTATTGTAATATGAATCAGACGGAGGCTTATGTGATTCTTCGCGATAAACAATATCAAAAGGGACAGATATTAGAGGGAAATTTACAAAATTTAATTCACCGAGCAGCCCTGCTAAACAAAGATGAAGTTTCTGTCATCGTTGGAAAAGCTGTTTTTTCTCTAGGAGAGTTTATGGCAGAGGCAAAAAGAGTGCGTTCTGTGAGACTTAAGGTATTTGGATATAATAATGGAATTGTTTGGCTGACAGAAGAAAATAATAAAAATATTATGGCGATTGAATCGGTAGAACAACAGTTTTTATTAGCGGCAGATGCCAATGATAGGGAGTTGATTCGCCAGTTCAGTAAAAGATTAATGCATCTTGTTGTGGAGAGCAGATTACTTAGTCGTCTCTATACGCAAAATATTTGCTATACGATGATTCATGCAGTGTATGAGAAGAATAATATCGATCATACAAAGATTATGAAGGCAGTCGATACGTTATTTAAGACGGAAGATTTGCAGGAGATGTTGGTAAAGTTTGATCAGGACTTTGATGAAATTTTGGAAACATTAAAGGAAAGTGATGTGGATATACAAGATGTCGTAAGATGTATTAAAGAGGTTGTCGCCGAGGAAGAAGATATAGAAAATTTGGGATTGACTATTATTTCAAAGAAGTTGCAGATGGAGCCAAGTTACGTAAGTTATCTGTTTAAGATGGTAGAGGGGAAGACTTTGATGCAGTATATCGCAGATGAAAAGGAAAAAATATAATGATGAATTTTACAAAGGCAAAGAGAAAGTTTGCAGAGTATTTAAAGCAGTATGATAGCAATGATGATAAAATAAAATTAAAAATTGTTCATACTTATGGAGTAATCAATGATATGGAAGAGATTACTATGCGTATGCGACTTGGAGCAGAAGATACGGAGCTTGCTAAGGTGATTGCCTTACTTCATGATATTGGGCGTTTTGAGCAGCTGAGACGTTTTGATTCTTTTGAGCCTAGTTTGATGGATCACGCAGCCTACGGGGTGGAAATTCTTTTTGAGGAGGGAATGATTCGCCAGTTTATAGAGGAGGATACTTGGGATAATATTATCCGTACAGCTATTGCTAGACATAGTGATTTTAAGCTTGAGGGAATCTCGGATTCGAGAGAACTTTTGCATGCACAATTAATTCGTGACGCTGACAAGCTTGATAATTGTCGAGTTAAGCTAGAGGAGAAAATAGAGACTCTTCTTGGAATGTCAGCCAAGGAAGTTGGAAGCTTCGAAATGACACCAAAGATTTATAAAGATTTTTATAAGCATCAGTCCATTTTATCTGCGGATAGAAAAACTGCAATTGATCACTGGGTTTCTTATATAGCATATTTTTATGATATTAATTTTAAGGAATCTATGGAAATTATAAAAGAAAAAAATTATGTGCCGCTTCTTTTTGATCGGATTCCTTATAGTAATCTTGATACGGCCAAGAAGATGGCGGGAATGAAGCAAGAAATGCTCGAATACGTACAAAAAAGAATAGAGAAATGAGATAATAAAATAAAAAATATTTAGAAATCCAACCAAAAAAGGGGCTGTAAAAAAAGTTCCCTAAAGAAAAAGCAGTTATGGTCTCGCGACCATAGCTGCTTTTTGGTATCATTAATTCATGCTAATAAATAAATCAACCAATAATAATTCTACACTAAAACAGTTAAAATTATCACTGGGTTTGGAAAAGATTATTGATATTTCTGATCCAGTCTATACTTTTTGTGATATCATGGATCACATTGACCTAACACCATACTTTGTAGATTATGACGGTTGTCCATATCGTGATGAATACTGCAGGAAAAAAGAGGGGAATAGAACAGCCAGACTGAACAGGGAACTTACTTCATAAAGCATTGTTATGTATGAATCGAAACATTCAGTCAGAAGGGACATTTGGAATGGCAGGTCATATAAAAGACTGTTCAGAAGAGGTCTGAAAGGTGTAATTTTAGAACTCACGCGGATTTCCTGTGGTTTTAACCTTTATAAATACCACAATAAACGATGGAGAAATCGACTGACTGTCTGATAATGAATAACTAAACAGACTCTTTAAAAGCCTTATTAGCATAAGGTTTATTAGAGTAACGCAAAAATCAACAATTATCCAATAAATATAGAAAAGCAGAACCTGCATCAGCATTGGCTGATGCAGGTTCTGCTAATCAAGGACTTTTTTACAGCCCCTTTTTTCGATTCTCTCGTATGAATATGTCTGGCGTATAACTATAATATTTGCTGACTTAATATTATATGGTCTACCCAAATTAATTATATATAATTTTCATATAAAAAGTCAAGGGAAAATTATGAATAAATTTTTATAATATTTATTATTATATATTGTATATTTGTTGCTATTTAATAAATTATTTGATGGAAAAGAACCTGGAAGAGAATATCTTTATACAGAAATTGTGATAAAAACAAAATATAATTAGTAAAAAACAGTATATAAAAAATAAATGAAAGGTGGAAAGAGAGTATAAGGAAAAGTAGTCTACGCATTTGTTACATATAATATTATGAATACTATAGTGTATACAGCAATCAGTCAACCATTTCATGCATTAGGATCTCTGATGAGCCGCGATAGAAGACAGCGTGATATTATTTGTAATATTCGCATTTTCCATAACAGCGAGTATGATCATCACAGCATTTACTCTTCCACTTATTAATGCGGTAGCTGGTATGATTCAGAATGAACAAATGGCATGGATTATTGTAACTACCGTATATGCGGTTATATCTATAATTGTTCTTTTGAATACGTATGCTAGTTGTACGGAGCGTGTACAGGCGGCACAGAAGGAAAAGGAAAAAGGAGAGTGTTGCATTTTTGACGGCATTAAAGGTGACGGCGGCAGAACAGACAGCACAGGCAATCGATGCAATTAAAGTATTTTATTTATATGTACCAATTGTAATCTGGGTTATTATGTTCGCTATTGCGGCATGTTATAAGTTAGATAAAAAATATGATCAGATGATGAAGGAGTTAATTGCAAGAGAAGGTAAAGAGGGACTAGAATCTCATATAATGGAAAATAATGTGACGATTCCAAAGGCAAAGAGTGATAATCAGATTAATATTTCTATCGGTCGTCTCTACGGTGCGAGTGGCAGAAAGATTGCGGAAGGCTTAGCTAAAAAGCTTAACTGTAATGTGTATGACAAGGAAATCATCTATATGCTAGGTGAAACACTGGGAATGGAATCTGTGAATATTGAAAATTTGCAAAAATTTCTAGATAGTTATAATGAGAATTTATCAGTTACATTTACTCCGTATGCATACTCAACTGCTGGTGTCGCAAAGGATGTGACAGATATTCGAGTGTTTGAAGAACAGAGTAAGATTATTTTAAATATTGCAAAACATGCGCCAGGCATATTTTTAGGAAGATGTGCAAATTTTGTGTTGGCAGACCGTCCACATGCGTACTCGTTTTTTATCTATGCGGATGATGCATACAGAGAGAAAGAAGGAAAAGAGTATTATAAGGGACAGACTTTGGATGAGTTAAAGGAACGCAATGAGCGAAGAAATGAGTATTACCAGAAGTTTACAGGCATTAGAAGAGATGATCCGCAAAATTACGATATGGTAGTAAATGTTAGTAAGACAGGTGTTGATGGGGCGGTGCAGATGATTCTGAACTATATACGACAAAAAGAAAGCTGTAAATAAATAATAAAAAATTACAAAAAGTATTAAAATAGTTTGTAATATAAATATAGGTTTTTTTTGAGGTTTTGAAAATTCCAATGGCTCAGAAAGAACTTATATTTATGTTACAAACTATTTTTTATTTTCTGGTATCTTTTTCATAAAATCTGAGTTATTTTTGTAGTTTTTGAAATAGATAAAGTATGAAAATTGATTTCTTCGTTAAAAAAATAGAATATATTGAAAATACATGGATTCTATTTTATAATGAAAAAATATATGACAATTATAATGAGCAGAAAGGACGGAGAAAGAAAATGTCAGATCGAAAAATACATGAGATTGAGCCAGTGTTTGACCGAAATTCTGAGATCTTGATTTTGGGTAGTTTTCCTTCGGTAAAATCAAGGGAGGCTGGATTTTTTTATCATCATCCTCAAAACCGTTTCTGGAAGATTTTATCGGCTTTGACAGGAGATGATTTTTTGACGGATATAGAAAAGAAAAAGCGTTTACTTTTAAAACATCATATCGCTGTCTGGGATGTAATTGCTTCTTGTAATATTAAAGGTTCTAGCGATAGTAGTATTACAGATGTATTGCCAGCAGATATCGGAAAAATTGTGAGAGAGAGTAAGATTACAAAAATTTTTACAAATGGGAATAAGGCGGACAGCCTTTATAAAAAATATATTTATCCAGATATTAAAATTGAGGCGATAAAGCTTCCGTCTACAAGTCCCGCAAATGCGGCGTATTCTCTGGATAGGTTATTGGAAGAGTGGAGGAAGATAAAAATTCAGTAAGAAGTATTTTATAAAATAAATATAGAAATGGATGATTCCTTGAGGAATGGAGTTGTTCTTGGTGTCTGAGGTCAAATGGGAATTTGTTGATTTGAGTAAAATATCTCTCGGGTGGAAGGATATCTGTGTAGGAGATATTTTGTTTTCAATTGAAAATTATATTGGTTTTTGATACAATTTCATTTATTTATATATATAAGTTAAGAGGAGTAGAAGTAGTGAGTAAAAAGATAGGTGAGCACAAAACTGGTATAACAAATAAATTAAGTAAAGAAATCGTTCCAGCTCTTTTGAACTGGTATGAATACAATGCGAGAATTTTACCTTGGCGAAGTGAGCCAACGCCGTATCATGTTTGGATTTCAGAAATTATGCTGCAGCAGACGAGAGTGGAGGCGGTGAAGCCTTATTATGATAGATTTCTTTGTGAGCTTCCAGATATTGAAGCATTGTCCAAGGTGGAGGATGAAAAACTTATGAAGCTTTGGCAGGGACTTGGATATTATAATCGCGCTAGAAATTTAAAGACGGCAGCAATTACAATTATGAATGAATATGACGGCGTGATGCCAAGAGACTATGAGAAAATTTTAAGCTTGAAGGGAATTGGAGAGTACACTGCGGGAGCAATCTCGTCTATCGCCTATCAGATTCCAGTTCCAGCGGTGGACGGAAATGTACTTAGAGTTATTTCTAGAGTGGAGGCAAATGACGAGGATATATTAAAGGCTTCGACAAAGAAGCGAGTGAGAGAAGAATTGATAGAAATTATGCCAGAAGATAGAGCAGGCGATTTTAATCAAGCCTTGATGGAACTTGGCGCGACCGTTTGTCTGCCAAATGGAAAGCCACTTTGCGAAAACTGTCCTTGGGATACGGTCTGTCAGGCGTATAAGCAAGATAGAGTGATGGAGTTTCCAGTAAAACAGCCAAAAAAGAAGCGAAAAATCGAGCAGAGAACTATATTTTTGCTCTATTCAAAAGGTAAAATCGCAGTTTGCAAGCGGCCAGATACAGGACTTTTGGCAGGTCTTTGGGAGTTCCCAAATGAGATTGGAAAATTAGGAATCGAGGAAGCGAAAGAGAAGTTAGAGCAGTGGGGAATCAATCAATATGAATTGGAGGAAACCGCAAAGGGAAAACATATTTTTTCACATATAGAATGGCAGATGAGTGGATATTTTGTGGAGATAGAAGATGGCGATGCGATAGACTGGCGAGAGCTGGAATTTGAGTGGATTTCGGTGGAGGAGATGGAGAGAAGATATGCAATTCCGTCGGCGTATGAGTTGTTTTTAAGAGAGATTGAGAAGAAGTACAGTTAAGTGTGGAGAGCTTTGAATTATATGTTTTTGGCTCAGTCTTTCGACTATGTCTTGGCCAAACGCTATGAAAATAATATGCGATAGTTTTAACGAATGATGTATACCTGAAGTCTAGAAAGAACTAGGTTTGAGATATATAGGTATCGTTGTACAATTTAGTAGAAAAGGATGAGTTAGATGAAGTTTAGACCATGTATCGATATACACAATGGAAGAGTGAAACAGATTGTCGGTGGAAGCCTGCTAGACGAGGGCAATCAGGCAGAGGAAAATTTTGTGTCCAAGCAGGACGGCGCTTTTTATGCAAATCTTTATAAAAAAATGGGATTAAAAGGTGGACATGCAATTTTGCTAAACCCTAAGACAAGCGAATATTATGAGGAGGATGTCAAGCAGGCTTGCCTCGCCTTTGAGGCATTTCCGCAGGGAATTCAAATCGGCGGTGGAATTAACGATGAAAATGCAAAATTCTTCTTAGATAAAGGTGCATCACAAGTTATCGTGACATCTTTTGTATTTAAAAACGGAAAAATTGAGTATGAAAATTTGAATAAGCTCGTAGATGCAGTTGGAAAAGAGAGATTAGTGCTTGATTTAAGCTGCCGTAAGAGAGATGGAGTTTATTATATTGTGACAGACAGGTGGCAGAAATTCACAGATACAGTTTTGAATACAGAGGTTTTGGAGGAACTTTCTGATTACTGCAGTGAATTTTTGATTCACGCTGTAGATGTAGAGGGAAAAGCCTCTGGGATTGAGGAAGAACTAGTAAAAATGCTCGGTGACTGGGGAAAGATTCCAATGACATACGCGGGTGGAATTTCTAGCTATGAAGATATTGAGAAAATTCGAGAGCTTGGACAGGAGAAGATCGATTTTACGATTGGAAGTGCGCTTGATATTTTTGGCGGGAAGTTGGAGCTTGAGAAGGTTTGTGAGTGTTAGGGAAATCCTATATTCATAGAGCATACCACATTCCATATCCCTACGGGATGAAAACAGTTTCGCTATTTTATAAGATATAGATATATAATAAGGAGAGGATATTTTTAAGAAAAAGATATCCTTTCTTTGAGTTAACCTTTTTTATTTTACTTCATTTTTGTTGTCTATTTTAGATTCTTGCAAGTCTAATAAAAATATGTTAGTATAATGGATAATTTATAGAGAAATAGAAAAAGATAGACGGGAAAGGTTTTAATATGGATAGAGATAATAGACCAAGACATATAAAAACAATTTGTCCAAGATGCGAAAGACATATTTCTGCGAATAGATTATACTGCATAGAATGTGAGAGAGAATTAGGGCTGATACAAGAATCAGGAAAGAGAAAATTTGCCAATATAAAAATGATTAAAATTTTTATGATAGTATTGGTGATAGGACTAGGAATAGGGATTACATATAGTAAATTTAGTGTAAAATTTGGAGAAAATTCAGAAAAATCCGTTTCTGGAAATGACAATAATGATAATGTTTTGTCAAAAAACAAGGATATAGTTTCTTCTAAACAAAAAATGATCGTGGGAACGGTTTATGATGCCTATTTATCTTCTATGAAAAATGAGGATTTTTATTCTTCTGCCCAATATGCGATTTTGGACATTGATAAGGATGGTACGGAGGAATTATTAGTATATAAGGAGACGGATGCATCATTTTGGGTTTATACCTATAAGTCTGGAAAGGTAGTTCGGATATTAAATTGTCCAAATGCAGGTTTGGGACATGAGTTTGAATTATATTATTCTGATAAGTATGAGGCTTTAGTGAGTTATAGTCGTACATCAGACACTCGTGAGGATACTTTTTATACGATAAATGAGGGCAGTTTTGTTTATCTGTTTACTCTTGAATGGAAAGAACAAAGGGGAGACAATATTACGAGATATTATGAGTATCAGGATAAGACTTCTTTTGAATCTCTTGGTTCTTATATTATTTCAGGTAAGGATTATGATGATGAGACAGAAGAAGAAAACAAGCAGACAGTACTCGCAAAATATAACCAATATATGGGAGATTTAAGGATAATTGATTTTTATTTATTGGATGATTATCCAGAGAGTCAATTGCCGCAGGAGGAAAAAATAGAGGATATTCGAACAGTATATAATAATATCCAAGATAATCTAAAAAATATGGAAACAAAAGAAAATGGAGGAATCACTTGCTATATAGATGGAACAGGGGTTAGAAAAATTAGTGCTCCAAAAGGTTCCTATCAAGATGCAAGTCATCCAGCAGTAGAACAGTATAATGCGGAATATTACTATATAGATAATAAATTAATCTTTGTGTTTGTGTATAGAGGAAAAGAAGAATATCGATTTTATATAGAAGGGGATTCCTGTATTAGATATATTGACAAGGATGGAACTATACAAAATTATGAAGAGAAGATGAGAGGAGAAGATATATCGGATATCGGATATTTCTGTAGCTTAGGTCAGATAGAATTACAAGAGATAATTTATCTTCTATGAACGGATGAGGTTGAAATGGAGACTTTATCCGTTTCTTTTTTAGGAAAAAAACGTCGAATAGTTTCTAAAAAAGGAAAAACAACAGATAAAAAGAGGAAAAATGTTATAATATGAAAACTAACAAAAAAGTTATATGACATAATTCCGAAAAATTATATCAATAATAGGAGGAAAGCGTTATGGAAGATACATATTTCTATATAACAAAGGCGAAAGAAGCAGAAACAATAATAGATTTGGAGAATATTGTCATCAATTCATTAGAAAATGACCAAAAAAGATGGAAAGAATGGATAAGATGTATTGTGGATAAAAATGGAGGTATTAAAAAGTTTGTAAAACTACTGGGAGAAGATGTGAAAGAATCCACAGTAAAAAATTGGATATACAGAGGAAATTATCCAGAGAGAGAAAATGTTATTCGTATAGGTTTTGTATTGGGATATACGCAAAAAGAGATAAATAAATTTTTACAGAGAAATGGTGGATATGCACCATTGAATGTAAAGGTATTGGAGGATTGTGTTTATATATTTGTATTAGAAAAATTAGGTTTAAGAAGTATAGACGGATACCAAAAGAGCAGGGAATTAATTGATAAATTCAGTGGAAAATCTAAGTCAGATAATGAGATTGTAGAGAATGATATCGAGGATTCCATTGTAATTTGGAACATTTTTGAAAATGTAAATGAAATACAGCAACTCGAAGATTTTATTTGTGAAAATGTGGAAGGAATAAGAAAAAGAAATATACGGTTAAAAAAACAGATTGAGAAATATTTTCAATTTACGATTGCAGGATATGAGGCACATGGATATCAATATAATTCTATCCACAAATTGCGTACAGAGCAGAATTGGCCAAAAAAAATAGAAGAAATGTACTCAAAAATAAAAAATTATTCATGGGACGTATCAGTTAGGAATGCAAGAGAAAATTTAATCGCTCTATGTATTTTATTAAATATGGATTTAGAGATAATGAATGAGACATTAAATATGATAGGAATGGAGTCTTTAGGTGCTAGAAATCGAGTTGAGTCGGTTATTATTCATGTTCTGTCTGAGGCAAAGAGGAACAATATTATACAGGTAGAAGTATCGGGAGATAGGCAAGAACGGTATGGAGCACAGACGGTATGTTCTATGTTAATTAACACTCTTAAAAAACTTAAACTTCAAAATGAGGCAATGGCAAAGAGACTTATAGGAGATTTGGAAGGCTGTGTCAAGAGCATGGAGGAAGCAGAAGGATGGGTATTTTCGAATAGAGAGGAGGGAATTCTTGTCTTGGAAGATAATACGTTATTCTTTTATTCTCTTGAAGAGAAAGAGAGTGTTATTGTGGGAAGAAAGACAGAGGCCAGGAGAAGAGTGCAGCCAGATTTGGTTCTGAAATCAACCACAATATCGAACAGACATGGAAGATTTATGAAAAAAGGTACGGAATGGCTTTATACTGATTCGGTAAGCAATAAAAATGCTACATTGGTAAATGGCAAGATGAAAGATTGGACGGCAGGACCAATCATGTTAAGGAAAAAGAGAGAGGTTGACCTAGGAAGAGAAGAGTATGATAATTATGATGTTAATATATTGGGCATAAATGGAAAAGACGGAAAAGTGACTTTAATGATATATATTAGCAGAGATTTTTTCTTTAATAAGTGGTACACGATTCCGCTAAATTTCAATATAGATGCTGGGGTTTCAGTTGGGGTTTCAATAGAGGAAAATGATAATTATCATAGAGATGGAGTAAGAATAATATATTGTTATGCAGATGAAAAGTATTACCTTGAGAGATATGGAAGCTCTAATACTGTGAATATTAATCAGGAAGATATCTATTTAAGATTAGGAGACAAGATACAAATCAAAAATATGGATAAAATTAAATTTTTTAATACAGATAAACTTATTATTTTTACAAAGAAAATGATATTAATAGGGAAGTTTGCATTGTGAAAAAAGGAGAAGAGTCAGTAAGAATATATGGAAAAAGGTAATATGGCAATAGATACATTATTAGTGTATACAGAACAAAGAATAGAAGATGGTCTGGAAATAACTTCTGAGAGAGAGGTAGAAAAAGTCTCGAAAGAGGGTCTGGAAAAAGCTTTAGAAGGGGCTTTAGGAGAATATTTAGAAGAGGACTTAGACTTAAAAAAAACAAGGGAGTATATGGAAAAGAGTTTTAGGGACTTTAGTATTGTGAAAGAACTAGGAAGGGGTTCTCGGGGAAAAAATAAGATATATTTGATAAGGAAAAAAGGTTCCTTTCTGAATGAAAACATAGATTCATCTGATATAGAAGAATATGCATTGAAAAAGATATCCATTATTCGGAAAAAAAAGAATAAAAATGATTGTACGGAAACGGAATTAGAAAATTATGAAAAAAAGCGTCAAAAAAGAATAGAGCATGTACTTAAATCGGAGCAGAGAAGTATGACTAGTCTGAAGGATTCACAGCATGTAGTGAGGATGCTCGGGTATGAACTCTGGGAGTATGAGTATGATGATGAGTTCGGAGTATGTATGTTTGTTCAAATGAAGGTATATGAAACTTTAAAGGAACAGCTGAGAAAAAGAGAGAAATTTTCAGAAAATGAAATGAAAGAAATCATGAGAGATATTGGCAGGGCATTAGAAGATTGTGAGGCAAGTCAAATTATTCACTGCGATATTAAACCGAGTAATATTTTTTATGACAGAGATAGGAAGCGATATTTGCTTGGAGATTTTGGTGCCTCGGTTCATAAAGATGATGCGGATATGATAGGATATACGATTTTGTATGCGGCACCAGAGCAATTAAGAAGAGAAAAAGTAGATTTTTATACTGACGTCTATAGTTTTGGATTGACATTGTATCAGGTCGCAAATAATAATTCTCATCCTTTTATGAAATATAAAAGGGAAACTTGTGAAGAGAATATTCAGATGCGGTTAGAGCATGATGAAGATTTAGAGTTTCCAAGAGGAGGTTTAAGTGAAAAAGTTGCGAAGTTATTTATAAAAGCTTGTAAATATGATGAAAATGAGAGATATCAATCCATTACAGAACTTTTAGATGCACTCGATGAGATAGATTTTCCTACGGACACAGCTAATATTGAGGAAGAAGAGGATTCTTCTCATCAGATTCCTGGAAAGAATGATATTTCAGATATAGAGAAAGAGAGGGAAAAAGAAGATTTCTTTTGGAAGTATTTAAATGAAAAGGAAGATTATATTCAAGGAGCAGACTATACAGGGAAATGTGGCGAGAATGTATTTTTTACTTTTCGAAAATCGACAGGACATTTGAATATATATGGAAATGGTGAAATAGTATCCGTGCATCATTATGCCAGAGAGGAAAGATTTGTAGAACAATCAGAGGAGGGAATAGTAGAAAATAGAAAGGAGTTAGACGAGGGAGTCAGTATTATATCAGCATTTGAGGAATTTATAGAGGATATTGTAAAGATTACGATTCACGAAAATATAACCAAAATAGATGAAATGGCATTTATCAAATTTCCAAAATTGAAATATGTTTTTATAGGACCAGATATAAAAAGAATACCATGTAAATGCTTTATGGGTTGTGAAAAATTAAAAACTGTTTTTTTGCCAGAAGATTTGCTTGAGATAGATGATATGGCTTTTTGGGGCTGTGAGGCTTTAGAAAAGATAAATTTTCCCCAAAATATGTACAGAATAGGAGTGGCTGCTTTTAAAAAATGTAAAAAATTAACCGTGCTTTCTTTTACTAAAATTGAGGAAATTGACTGGTTTGCTTTTCAGGAATCTGGTTTAGAGAAAGTGCATCTATGGAATATTAGGAAAATTGGTCGGGAAGCATTTTCAGAGACATTTCGGTTAAAGAATGTGTATATCGGTTCCTACTGGATAATAGAGAAAGCTTGTTTTGCAAATTCCTCTATCGTAATTTTAGAAATCGGAAGGAAGGGAGGAGGGTTTGGATACAAAATAGAAGATGATATTTTATTATTATGTAAAAATTTAGAGAAAATAAATATGAATATGGAACCAGGATGTAAGACGAAAGCTTTTGAGGCATATAAGGAAATTTTGAGTGTACATAAGGTATCTGCTTTGAAAAAAATCAGTCAAAAATTTTTAATGAGAATAATCGGTGTTCGTAGGAATCAAAAAAATTATAGTAAAATTAAAATGGAGTATGAAAAAATATTAAATTAGGAATCAGCATATTATTTCTCTTATTCGTAAATAAATAGAAAAAATAGTTTCTAAAAATGGAAGTTTGCGAGAACGATATTGCATATTTAAAATATAATAGAGACAGTAAAAGGAGAAAACTTTTGCTGTCTCTATTTATATTCAAGATAAAGGAGATTTAGAGAGAAAAAATTATATATTGACGATAAAATACCATTGAAACACCGCTGGAAATAGTAATATGAGTTAATTTGAGTATTTTAGGTGATTCATAATTTTGTTTGAAAACTTTGGATTGTGAAATGGAAGATAAATTCATGTGGGAGGTGGAGAAGATGAAATGTCCATATTGCGATGCACGAATCGAAGACGATAGTAAGTTTTGTCCAGATTGTAAGAAAAAAATTCCTAGATGTCCTTCATGTGGAAAAGCTTTGCGTTTGGGACAGAGATTTTGCAATAATGATGGAACGCCGATTCCAGAATCTGTATATCAAGAGGATTTTTTGTTAGAAGATGAAAAAGAGACAGGAAGTAAAAAAGGAAAGAAGAAAACCAATATCATATTGATGGCGATAATTATAATTTTTGGAGTGGTTCTTTGTTTGGGCGGATATTTTTTTTACAAAAATAAATCTCAAACTGGGCAAGATACAATAGAAGATAAGACTACGCAGTCTACAAAAGACACTACAACGTATGAAAATAAAGAAGTTTCGGAAACAGTTTATAATGACTACTTAACTTCGCTAAAAGAAAATCAAACTTATGACACTGCCCAATACGCCATCTTGGATATTGACCAAGATAATATACCAGAGTTATTAGTTTATAGTGATTGGAATGATACAGTTTTTGCCTATACATATAGAGACGAAGAGGTAGTTCAGATTTCCGATTGCCCTGATGCAGGGTTTGGGCATGTTTTAGAATTGCATTATTCATTAAAATACAAAGCTTTAGTTCCATATGACCGTACATCAGGTACACATGAGGAGCGTTTCTTCCAGTTGAATGGAACTAGTTTCTCTCATCTATTTTCTGTAGGGTGGGAAGATGAAAAAGCGGCAACGTATACTCGTTATTATACGTATCGAGATGATACTTCTTCAAAATCACTTGGCTCTTATATTTATGCAGGAGAAGGATATGACGAAGCAACAGCAGAAAAAAGCAAGCAAGAAGTACTGGCTAAATACAACGAGTATGCAGGGGACTTGGAAGTGATTCCATTTTATGCATTAGCAGATTTTTCAGTTGGTGGGTCATCTCATAGGGAGAAAATACAAGAAATCAAGGCAATATACGATGATATTGAGGAGAATCTTGATAAAATGACGAAATATGACGAAGAGTATGGAGTGACTTCCTATGTGGATGATACAAAAAGAATCAGAAAAATTATTGCTCCAGCTGGAAGTTATGATAATTTAAATGATTCGACAGTGGATCAATATAATGCAGAATATTGGTATGAAGACAATAATTTAATTTTTGTATTGGTATCCAATGATGAAGACCAATATTATCGATTTTATATGGATGGCTATAAATGCTTCAGATATATTGACTCGGAGGGAAGAGTACATGATTACGAGAACGGGGAAGATGGCTTAGAGATATCAGAGGTTGGCAGATTTTGTAGCCTTGGAATGATGGAATTACATTGGCGTGGTATCACTTAAATAATGGAAATTTAATATTGCAAAGCAAAGAACTAACAAGGTTTGAAGTGTGTATGATTTTCTAAACTGTGGGGAAGAAAGGAAAAGAGATATGTTAAAGATTTATGGTATTGTTTTAGGTATTATTTTTGGATGTTTTGCGATTATGTGTTTGCCAACGCTAGGTATTAATGGCCTTTGGAGAGTTCTCATGTTTGTTGCCTATGTATGGAATTTGGTTATTTGTTTTATGCTTGCATTTCGCTGTAAAAGACAGTACGGAAAATATTTAATTTATGCATTGGCAGATGGGGCAATTTTAAAACTTATATCACAGATTATTGTGCTTCAGTACTATGATCAGATAGTGGATACCTCTTCATTATCTGTAATTGTTGTTATTATAACGATTTTCGAAGTAGTACTATGCTGTTATCTGATGAAAGCAGGAGGAATGATTTTTACTCAGAACAAAAATCACTCTGACAGATTATAATGGCAACACTGGTTGTCTTGTGAAATATTTATAAGAGTAAAAAACGAGGAGGATTTGAAATGAAAAAATGTATTGTCTGTAAAAAAGAAATACTTCCAAAGGCGATAATATGCCCGTATTGTTCAGCAAAACAAGAAGAAAATGGCAGTGAACAATTAAAGAAAGATGCAACAAATGGCGAAGAGCAGGGATTAAAAGTAATACAAGAAATACCTGGGGAACTTTTTGATGTACTGAAAGAGGCAAAAGTAGAAAAAATATCTGATATACCAAAAGAGGTAAAAACAGAAAAAATATCTAATGAATCAAAAGAGGTGACGATAGAAAAAGCATTTGATATACCAAAAGAAAAAGTAGAGGAAGAAGAAAATAAAACCTCAGATGCAGAAAAAAATCAATTTCCAAAAAGATGCAGTGTTTGTGGAGAAATATTAAATGATGAGGATAAATTTTGTGCTGGATGTGGTACAAAAGTAAAAACAGAAGAATCTAAGATAGAAAACAAAATAGAAGCTCAAATACGAAAGATGAAAGGAATTCTAAAGTATTATGGTATTATTTGTGGAGTGATTTTTGCTTTTTTTGCTCTTATCTATCTCCCATGGCTTTTGGCTTATAGTAGTTCAGCAAAGTTATGTGGTTTTCTTATGATTGTGGCTTGTCTATGGAGTGCATTCATTTCTTTTATGATATCATTTGGTTGCCAAAAACAATATGGAAAGCATTTGCTTTATGCATTGGCAGGGGGAGCAATTCTGAAAATAATATTACATTTTATTAGGATTTCACCATATAATGTGATGATAACGATATCCTTTGGTTCCATCATAAATGTTTTACTGACAGCGGTAGTAGTGGTATTATATTACTATATTATGAAAGTAGAAGAAATGATTTTGATGGAGGATCAAAAACCTGTTAACAGATTGTCAAAGAAATACCAGAAGTTTTGCGAGATATTATTAATACGAGAAAAAATTATGCAAACTCTGTCAATAATAATACTACTGCACAGTGTACACCAAGTACATTACATGAGATGATATCTGGAAGAGTATTTTTGGCACTTTGTATTACATATACCATAAATCTTTTGTATGAAGTGATTGCTGGTTTTTCGTTGTTTACATTGCTTACGCATACACTTAGTATCTTAGTCTGTTTTTCAATTTGGCTCATTTATTATCATAGTCGACAAAAGGAACTTTATACGAAAGGAGTTTCTATTATTTTAGTTACGACGTATATAAGATTAGGTATTCGAGCATTGGGCGGAATTGTGGTGTTATTCGGAATTTTAGGTCTATCAAGTGGGGTGAATGCTCTACTGAAGTGGGCTGAGGCTGATATGCCAGCTGAGGTTTCTATGACTACTGGGGTGCTCGGTGTGGGGCTGTTTATTTTTATAGCTTTGTGGATTTTATACTGGTATTCATTAAGTAATATAATTTTGGATACAAAAAAATTTTTTAATGGGGAAAAGAGATATATAAAAGTGGGATGGTATCCGGTGGTTGTACTTGGATTAGTTGTTGCTGCAAAGAGTATCTGGTTTGTTATAATTGCATATTTACAATATTTAGCTAATCAGGCAGTAGATACGATTGACCAGTTTGGGGAAGAAACGAGTTCAACTCTTCGGGATATATTTCAAACATTTGGACTTGGAGAGTATGCACATGATAAATCTTCCGCTATCATACATGGTGCTACGGATCCAATTACCAGATGGATTCAAAACACGTTTGGTTTTAGTAAAAATCCTATTTTTATGATAATTGCAATCGCAATTCCAGTACTTGAAATTATAGTATTATTTAAAATACGAACGCTTATGCAGGGAAATTTGAATCGCTCATCTAATTAGGAAAGGAATCTTCTTACAAAATACAGAGCAATCGAGACTTTTATGTCTCGACGCCGCCATGCGGCATGTTAGTTTAGTTAAAGTATAAAAGTGAGGAAAAGATATGGAAGAAAAAAAGAAAATATGTCCGTATTGTGGAAAAGAGATACGGGCTAATGCAATATTTTGTGTGGAATGTGGAAGACGATTAGAACCAATACCAGAGCCACCGAAACCAGACCTGAAACCTCCAAAACCTCCTAAAAATAGCAAAAAAATCTTCCTTGCAGTTGGAATAATAGGAGCATTGGCAGTAGGTATTGGGGCGGGAATATATCTTTCTAAAAAAAATCCTCCAGGTCCTGGGGTAGACCAAAATTCATATGGCACGACGAGTGTAGAACCATCTACAACCAGTGCATCTACAGATAGCAAAAAGGCAGTGGATGTGAATTTTCAAAATTTTTATAAAAACAGTAAGGAGTACGCTATTCTTACTGGAAAGGATGAAAATGGAGAGGAACTGTGGACAGTAAAGACAGAGTCTCATGCAGCAGCCGAGCTTGATAGTTGCGTTCCAATTGGTATATATAATGATGGATATTATTATATCGAGGCTGGAGATGTCATAAAACTAGACTTAGAAGAAGGAAAAGAAATATGGAGATGTACGGAGATAAGTGTGGGAAGTCCTGCAGAGAAGGCGATGGCTTTTGGCGAGGATGGAATGCTCTATCTGAGTGGATGGTATGGTCCAGACTTTGTCGCAATAGATAAAGATGGAATACTTCGCCATGTAATCGTTTCGTTCAGTGAAAATGAAGAGTATTTTTGGCCATATAAAATGGACTATAAACAGTCTTATATCGACGTTTATTTTGAAGGAAATAATGCAGAAGAGAGTGAAGATACGATTGTTCATTTGAATTTAGATGATTATTCTTATTCTGCTACGAGGGGTGGCAAAACAATAAATGTCAAGGGAAATGGATCTAATGCGACAACAGCAACGGCAACAAATACAAAATCATCCAATGAGATAACTTTAGAGGGGGTTGATGCAAATAATAAACCAGATTACAATAATTGCACCTCTCCATCTAATTATAAAAAAGTAGTAATAAAAGAAGGGGAGTTCAGTTTTGGTTATCCAGAAAACTTCTTTAACAAAGTGGAAAAAGAAGGAGATAATTATACATTCACATCGGAAGGCGCAGTAGCGACATTATGTGTAAAACATGAAAAGGGAAGCGGAGATAAGGTATATGATGTTCAAAATGCATATAAATTTTTAGAAGGAAAGATAGATATAGAAGATGAAAGATATGCACAAAAAAGGGTGGCGGATAAAGAAAAAGATGGATGGACTCGATGTATATATACAGGCTTGTACATAGATGATCCAAATAAATCCGTGTATTTCATCGGAGTTTCAAACGGAGAGGATGTATATACTTTGGAGTTTGAATATTTTGACTCAGATGTAGATGATTTCTATACTCCAGAGGATTATATGGTTGATTGCCTGTATCGTTTATGTGATCATAGCGGAGCGGATTATGAAATAAGGACGTATGAACAATTTTTAAGGGATGATTCAGGGATAAAGAAATAATTTTGCGATTATCTAACAAGATGGAGTTATTAGGGTGATGGAAGAGGGAAAGATAATGACTGCAAAAAAAATAAGGCAAGAAAAAATGAAAAAAAGAAGTAAAAAGAGAAAGCGTACTAACCGATATGCCGCATGGCGGCACCATAGGGTATGAAATATTGAGTATGTTTATCGATGGAAATGAAATACTTAAAATTTACAAATATACAGAAGATTTTAAGGTGTATGAAAAAAATTAAAATATTGTAATTGAAGGAGGAAAAGATAAATGAAATTAGTGAATGGTTCGGAAGAATATTGGGAATATTTAAGAATTGCCGAGGGTATTTATGATGATTTTTGTGTAGCTAGAACTACTGATGAACGTAGAGCTCACAAGAAACGTGGAGATAAACTTAAAGCAATGTTGGTAAGTGAATATGGCTATAAAGATGAAAGTGTAAAGAGTATTGCAGATAGATATTTAGATCTTCGAGCGTGAATATTTTAGCTGTTGGTATATCGTTTCGTCTGGCTCTGCTGTTTACATTGATCTACCATTTTTTACGCAACTACTGTTTACACACTCTCGGTGAGCATGGGGAACGTGGGATAGCGTTCCCACACCGCCTTTTTGGCTTGAATTGGTTTGTTAAGGTGTACTTTCTCCTTTGTTGTCCGAAGACAGCGAAGAAAGAAATTTATTATACGAGGAGGGAAAAGAATGAAAAAGAAAGAAGTAAAAAGAGAAAACGTATTGTTAAAAATGATGTTTTGGGTTTTATGTTTCGCATTCATGTTTGGAGTGGCCAAACCATCTATAACTCATGCGGCGTCGGCTTCTACGATGAAAAAAGCATATGAGAAGTATGTCAAAGATCATCGTGGGGAATTTAAATATTATGCATATGTGAATATTGGACCAGATAAAAAACCAGCGTTGCTGACGGCGGATGCTTATTTGTATGGAAGCATTCAAAGCTGTGATGTATATTATTATGTAAATAATAAAGTGAAATTTTTAGCACATTATGGAGCGGCCAGACCGATTACTCTTATGAGCAAAGGGGGTAACTATTATATCAATACTGGAACATCCAGTGATAGCATGTATGCATATATTAGGAATAACAAGCTTTATGTTATATTTCTTGCAAATTCAAAGTTTGAAAAGTGGAAGACTCAAAAGATGACTTCAAAATATGGCAACACAGTGTATACGGAATATAGTCTGAGCAGAACAAATTATGTGGCATACAAAAGTAAATATAAAATGGTAAAAACAGTGAGCTTTGCGAAAGCTCCAGCAGAATCCAGGACGATACCTTCCAGCTGGCAAAAGACATATTATAAGGCTATTAATAAAACCGATTATGTAAAAATAACCCTGAATAAATCTGACTATACGGTGAAATTATATCAAAAAGGAAAAACGGCAAAAACAATTGAAAATGGGTATTATAAAACATGGAATTCTGAGTCTCTTCAGTATCAAAGCAATGGAAAATTGATGTATGGACGTAAGTCAGGAATTTTATTTGAAATGCATAGGAAATCTTCAGGAAAAATTATTAATATGGAGTTTTGTAAGCATATACATTACGACAAGCAGGCATTCTATATACCTGGAAATTATTACAGCAGTTTGAGTACAGCGCGTAAGCATATTCAAAAGGTTAAATATTAGAAGATTTTTCGGGTAAATGGCTACTATGATGGACAGTTGGATAAAGGCAGCTGTATTTAATATTAATTCTAATAAAGGGCATGGAATATTGGGCATGTTTATCGATGGAAATGAAATACTCAAAATTTACAAATATACAGAAGATTTTAAGGGGTATGAAAAAAATTAAAATATTGTAATTGAAGGAGGAAAAGATAAATGAAATTAGTGAATGGTTCTGACGAATATTGGGAATATTTAAATGCTGCCGAAGGCATTTATTATGATTTCTGTGATGCTGGGAGCACTGATGAACGTAGATTTCATAAGAAACGTGGTGATAAACTTAAAACAATATTAATAAGTGAATATGGATATAGAGATGAAAGTGTAAAAAGTATTATTGATAGATATCTAGATCTTCGATTATGAATGAGATTGGCATAAAATAAGTTTTTAATTGGTATTCTAATCGACTTGCTCTGTTAATATTTTTTTAGTAATTGATAAAGGAAGAGAAAATGAAAAATTCAAGTAACAAGTCGGTATATAAATAGATATCCAGTAACTGAAATTGGATATAGGATTTTTTATGATTCTAATATAATTTCGCTGACTATTCCGTCATCAATTGAATAGATTGATTCTTATGCATCTAAGCAGGGGTTTAAAGTGTAGTGGTATACTAATCTTGTAACACCTTGTTCGGATAATATATAATAAGATGAACAAGGTGTTACAAGATTAGTATACCACTACAGGAAGCTTTGCTCTCGCTTCAAAATGATGTTCTATGTAACGGCTTTGAAATTCAAAACCATACTGTTTTTATGCCCCTCCGCCGCTGACAGTACAAACAGCTTTTGACGGCAGGCAGCGGTACTTTCTCTTAGCATACCGCAGGCGTTAGGCGGCTTACGCCGCAATTCCATTTCAAGAACACTATGTATTCAGTTGTAACTCCCCAAAAAGGGTATTTTATTGTATATCGCAGGATAGGTGTTTGTCAATGACTTTGTAAAAGATTTTGAATATTTCTCGGAAAAAATGGGGATACTATGTAATTTGACGCAGAGAAAGAGCCAATGAAATATGAGTTTTCTCACAACTTCATTGGCTCTGCGGTTCGATAGCTGATTATATATTGCCTTGTTCGACAAAGCAGAATTGTCATTCTATTGCAATAAGGTCTGTTCTTTCATAGCGATTATGACCTTGTAATGCTTTTTTATATTTCCAACACTTAATTGCTTCTTCCAAAGATTTTCCTTTATTGTCTGCAAAAAAATCTCGGATATAAGTATTATACTCGAACTGCTTATCAATTTTTGTTTTTCCTTTTTTCTTGTCCTCAAGAATTTGATAATAAGCTACAATCGCTTCTTTATAAGTTTTCCCCGTATTGCTTTTTAACCATTTTTGAAAAGCCACATTAAATGAAAAGCCGTTTCCAATATGTTCTCTGAAAAAAGCTCTATGTTTTTCCGAACAAACAAAGTTTGCTTCAATTTTTGCATCTTCGCTAATGGTAGATATTGCTATAGCTTTTTTTCTTGACGTTTGAGCAGATAATATTTTGCCTGTATCGAGAAAATATGCAATCCTATCTGTTATTTCTATTTTTCCCCCCGAAACAGGAATATCATTTTCTCTGCAAAAGTTTACTAATTCCTCTTTCAAATAATAGAAATCACGAAATGTTTTGCTGTCTAAATTTCTATCTAAAGCGGGTCTTTCGCTCATATATACCTCTTTTCTACTGCATAGCATACTGGAAGTTATCGCATTCCAGTCAAAATGAAATTTATCAGTTGTTCTACATCATCAAAGTCATCATAATCTCCGTATATGCCTTCTCGATGATATACAATTCCCCTTTTTTCATTTTCTTCCAGATAGTCTAATAATTTTTCTTCTCCATATTTTTTTACAAACACTGTAAAAGCATATGGTTTGATTTTGCTTAATAATCCCTTTTTGCAATCCTCCTGACACATATAGCAATGGGAAATGTCTTTTTTAATAGAACATTTTTTATTCTCACACCAATCATTATCAGGACACTCATTTGAACTGCAACCATTACATTTCACATTTTCTGAACACAAGCAACAAGCAAGGCCGCATCTTGCAATTCCTAATTCGCGTTTCATAGGTTCCTCCGTAAATCCTAATTTAGTTTCTCTTTATAATATTTGTTATCTTATAATTTACCCATGCCAATACTGAAATTCCAATTACACATATCAAGGTTAAAATCATTACAAATGCGCTTCCTTTATCCGAAATATTGAATATTCCATAAATCCAATGTCCTGATAAACAGCCATAAATCATTACATAGGCAAAATAAACAGTTGGAAATACTAATGCGCTCAAAAATATTTTTGTATTTGGCATCCTCTTGCATGGCATACAAAAAACAATACAAGCGTAGCAAGAACAGGATTGACAATATGTAAAAAGAACCTCATAAATGCCATACAGATAAAAAATACTATTTGCAAAAGAATAACACTATCCGTATATAACCACTGGGGCAAAGCCTTTTTCAAAATAAAGCCATACATTCCTCCACTAAGAAACAATAACCCTGTTATGAGGTTTGATAAAAATGTCAATTCAAGTTCGTGTACTCCATTTTTTGTGAAGTAAGGTAAATATGCCATGCAAACTGTCACACAAAACAGTAATCCTACTGCCAGCATAAAACAATATTTTATTGATACCACTTTCTTTTCTTTCTGCATATATGATTTCCGTTTCTCTAAATGTAAATTTTTACTCTTGTTTTGCATTCTTATATGAAATCATTATATGAGTAGGCGCAAAAAGCAAAGCCGAAACAATCAACAATATTGACCTACTCATAGTTCCACTAAACAAGAAAACTATTGACGGGATAATAGATAATGCCAATGCTCTAAATATCGTATTTTTCTTAAAGCAGATAATCCATATAAGACAATATAGAACGATAAGGATTGTATTCACTATAAGATAAATTGCAAACGCCTCATCTGACCACCATCCGAACCAAGTATTTGGAATATTAAATATCATAAATCCAAAGCACCCAAATCTTCCGATTTGCTCTACTGTTTCCACAATTTTGTTATTCCATTTATTTTCAAAATCATCTTTGCACTTCATTGCATAAATTATGTTTGGAATCATAATCACTACAATAAAAAACGCACCAAATATATTGAGCCATTCCACGGCAGTACTCCCTCGCTTAAAACTCCAAATTTTCTGTTCTCTACAACTCCCGATTTGTCTCTCAGGCATGAAACGATTATACTACAGATTTGTGAAAAAATCTACTGCGTAGATAGGAAAAAGAAGCGGCATGAGTACTTCATACCGCTTCCAAAGTATGCTTATGCGTAAACTATGTCTGTATGCACGATTTCCCTTGCTCTTGCCTGTATATTATTCATTGCACCAATCCAAGCCATTTGGTTGGTGCTTTTGAGTTCTTCAGTTATGCCTTCTTTTTCGGCAAACTGCTTTACCAGCCGAAAGAACAATGCCTCTGCTTGCTCGTTTATATCAGCAAGATAACTGTTTAACTTGTCGCTTGTCAGCAGATTGACATAGAACAGCCGCTTATGCTCCTTGATATACCGCAAGTGCCGCTGTCCTCATATCCCGATAGGCTTTTCTTTTTCGGTTGGTAAAATAAGGCACGGTAAATAATATTCGCCTTGCAGTTCGTACCAAAGACCGTTGTTTTCATCATAAATGTACTTATCCATTGTGTAATCCTCCGTTATGATTTGAATTTTCCCTACAATTCAATCATACTGGCTGAATTACAAAGCTGAAGGGAGAAGCTACTTCCTTATGTAGCCCCTTCCTTTGATGCTTTTTTATTTTGAGTAAGTATACATAATCGTTCATCTAAAACTGGAATCAGGTTACTAGTAGAAAAAATCTGCGAAATGAGATATAATACTCTGTAAATACGAAAAAAACTACGTATGGTAATATAGAAAGAGGAGGAAGGAAGTGATTTTGTTTGAAAATAGCGTATTTTTACTTAACAAAGCGGGGAGAAGAGCTTGTAGAGAAGATTTCCAGCCAAAAACCAGGGGATATTTTTGGAAAAGAAAATTTTAAAGAAAATATGAAGGCAGCCTTTACTAGCTACGACGCGCTGATTTGTGTTATGGCGACAGGAATTGTGGTGAGAACATTGGCTCCGCTACTTGTTCATAAGACAAAAGATCCAGCAGTATTAGTTTTAGATCAAAATGGAAATTACGTAATTAGCCTTTTATCTGGTCATATCGGAGGGGCAAATGAGTTGGCAAAAGAGATTGCAAAGTGTACGAAAGGCGAGGCTGTGCTTACGACTGCGACGGATGTATCAGGAAAGCTGGCATTTGATGTGTTTGCAAAGAAGAACCAGCTAGGCATTGAAAATATTGAGATGCTAAAATGGATTAGCGGTGCTCTTGTAGACGGAAAACGTGTGGATGTTATTGCAAATGAGCCAATTCCATATATTTTTGACGAGCAGATAAAAAAAGTGGAGCATCCAGGGGATTACCCACTTGTTGTGATAGATGAAACTCTCTATGTAGAAACGAAAAATCCTGTTTTATATTTGCGCCCGAAAAATATTAGTATCGGCGTTGGATGCACGAAAAATCGCGAGGCTAAGGCGATTAGTGAGGCGTTAAAAATTGTTCTTAGAGAAGAAAAAATCCATCCATGTCGCGTGGCAAATATTGCGACAATTCCATTAAAATCGAAGGAGGAGGGAATTATTGCATTGGCAAGAGAATACAATGTGCCACTCAAAATTATTCCTAAGGAAAAGATTGAGGGGCTAGATTTCGATAGTCTAAAGATTAATCAGTCTACCTTTGTAAAGAATACGACAGGGCTTCCATCTGTCTCAACAGCATGTGCTTATCTTGCTTCTTATAAGGGGAAGATCATTCGAGATAAAGTGAAGTTTAAGGGAATTACGATCGCAGTTGCCAAGAAAGAAAATAAAATTTATTCAGCTATATCGGACAATTCTTTTCGATAGTATAATTTTTGAAGATATGTAGTAGCTAAAGATTATGAAAAACTATATTTTCAGTAAAGCTATTTCCCCGTACCAGGGAGGTGGAATTATAGTGTACTCCTTCGGGATAATTTATGAGAAATTGTATTGGAACTATTACTTTTGATAATATTAAGGCAAAAAAGGTATTTTTTCGCTTGGATTTTATCGATAACTACCCTTTTGTTGTCAAAAAAAGAGTAATTTTTTAAGAAAATAGATTAAAATATATCTCTTTAGTCATAATATAGAAAATGCTATAATCATAATTAGATATGAAGCCAGGTAGTAAAAAACGAAAGATTGAATGGTAAAAAATGATTATATGAGCTAATATAATGCAAATGGATATGCCTGTTTGACAGGGAATTTCTATAGTAAGTACTTAGCGATAGGAAAAAGGCAAGGCCAAGTTGCAAAAGAAAATAAAAAGAAACTAGGAGGATGAGGGATGAAAATAGAAGCGTCAAAACAGTTATTTAAAGAGTCAGTTGAATTGATGCCAGGTGGCGTAAACAGTCCGGTTAGAGCATTTGGCTCTGTCGGAAGAACGCCACTTTTTATCGATTACGGAAAAGAGGGACATATCGTAGATGTCGATGGAAATGAATTTGTCGATTATGTATGTTCCTGGGGACCTGGTATTTTAGGACATGCCAGGGCAGAGGTGATAGATGCAGTGCAGAAAGCATGTGCGAGAGGACTCACTTTTGGTGCTCCAACGAAGCTAGAGAGTGAACTTGCAAAGATGGTGATGGAGGCTATGCCATCGATTGAGATGCTTCGCATGGTAAATTCAGGGACAGAAGCAGTTATGAGTGCCATTAGAGCCGCGAGAGGATATACAAAGAGAGATAAGATTATTAAATTTAAGGGATGCTATCACGGACATTCAGATGGACTTTTAGTAAAAGCGGGCTCTGCAGCTCTTACGAGCTCCGTGCCAGACAGTGCGGGAGTGCCAGCTTCCTATACAGAGCAAACCTTAGTTGCATTATATAATGATAGACAGTCAGTCATTGATTTATTTGAGAGTAATCCAAAGGAAATCGCAGCACTTATTGTCGAGCCAGTGGCAGCCAATATGGGGGTTGTTCCTCCAGAGGAGGGATTTTTACAGTTCCTTAGGGATATCACAAAGGAATATGGCACAGTGCTTATTTTTGATGAAGTTATTACAGGATTTCGTCTGGCGTATGGTGGAGCCCAGGAATTTTACGGTATTGACCCAGATATGACGACACTTGGAAAGATTGTCGGCGGTGGTATGCCGATGGCGGTGTATGGTGGTAAGAGAGAGATTATGGAATGTGTATCTCCAGTTGGAAAAGTTTATCAGGCGGGAACACTCTCAGGCAACCCTATCGCTGTGACAGCTGGAATTGAGACATTAAAATTTTTGAAGAGCATACCACAAGTTTATACAGATATTAATGAAAAGGCGAAGAGAATTGCAGATGCGTTTAGACAAAAGGCAAAGAAAGACCAAATAGATCTCACTGTAAACCAAGTTGGTTCCCTCTTATGTGCCTACTTTACAAAGGAGCAGGTGACAAACTACGACCAGGCGACATCTTCTGATACAGATAGATATGCACAGTATTTTGGAAAGATGCTTGAGAATGGAATTTATGTGGCTCCATCTCAGTTTGAAGCAATGTTTGTATCTTACGCCCATACAGAGGAAGATATTGTGGCGACATGTAATGCGATATTAGATATGAGATAATTTAAAATCTTAATATGTAGAATATTTGGTAATAAGATAAACAAATAATAAAATGATGAAAGTGTCAAAAGGTATTTTGGCATTCATGATACACGGATTGCTCTGTGTGAAAGCACTCTCGCAATCCTAAAACACCTTAAATTCGCTCATTTTTTTTGAAAAATGGCTATTTTTTGGTGTTTTGTGCGTCTCAAAGTCATGCTTTTTCATGCAAACATGAAATGCATGACCTTTTGACGCTTATATTATAAAACAAATTTATACGAATGAGGAATGCAATCTCCCATTCGATATAGTCTTTGGCAAAATTATAGATATATGCGAAGATGTTAAAGATTGGCCAAGAATAATAAGAAAAACGAGGTAAGAAGCGATGATTTATTTTATTGGAGCAGGTCCTGGAGACCCGGAACTTTTAACAATGAAAGGAAAAAAATTAATTGATCAGGCAGATGTTATTATTTATGCTGGATCGCTTGTCAATAAAGAAGTATTAAGTGGTGCGAAAGAGGGTGCAAAAATTTATAATAGTGCTTCTATGACATTGGAGGAAGTACTTGAAGTAATGAAGGATGCAAATGAGAGAGGATGGGATGTCGCCAGAGTACATACTGGGGATCCAGCTATTTTTGGCGCACATAGAGAGCAGATGGATGCGCTAGATAAGATGGGAATTCCTCATAAAGTAATTCCAGGAGTGAGTTCTTTTCTCGCTGTGTCTGCGGCATTACAAAAGGAGTACACACTTCCAGGAGTGAGTCAGACTGTTATCTTGACGAGAATGGAGGGAAGAACTCCAGTTCCTCCGAAGGAGAAATTACAAGATTTGGCAAAGCATAATTGTACAATGGTCATTTTCTTAAGTATTGGCATGATAGAACAACTTTCTGAGATTCTATCTAAAGAGTATAGAAAAGATACTCCAGTGGCAGTTGTGTATAAGGCATCTTGGGAAGATCAAAAGATTGTAATTGGAACGCTTGAGACAATCGCACAGAAGGTAAAAAAAGCTGGAATTACAAAGACAGCTTTGACTGTTGTGGGTGATTTCTTGGGGGATGAGTATGAGTTATCTAAATTATACGATAAGACATTTTCACATGAATTTAGGAGTGCAAAAGAATAATGGGTATTCAGTTAATTAGTATTAGCCACAAGATTGCGCCGCTTAAAATCAGAGAATTATTTGCATTTTCAAAAGAACAGCAAGAGAAATTGATGAGAGATATGGTGGCCGATACATGGATAGATGAGTGTATTGTTGTGGCTACTTGCAATAGAACAGAAATATACGTTTATACATCTTCTGAGAATTCCCCAGGAGAGATTTTTCAGAAGATGCAAAAAATTTTGCTAAGAGAGGCAAAGGCTGAGAACACCGAGAATATTATGGATTATATTCTTTTTTACCATGATAAAAAGGCGATACATCATCTTTTTGAGGTAACGACAGGACTTGATTCTATGGTAATCGGTGAGGATCAGATTCTTGGGCAAGTGAAACTGGCCCAGGAGCAGGCGATGGTGATTCATACAAGTGGAGTTTTTCTAAATACATTATTTCGCTATGCAATTACTGGCGCCAAAAAAGTAAAGACAGATACGGAGCTTTCTAAAACTTCTGTCTCTACCGCCACATTGGCATTAAAGATTGCAGAAAAAGAGCTTGGAACTGTCCGCGGTAAAAAAGTTTTGATTATTGGAGCCAGTGGAAAAATCGGTGGAATTGTGATGAAAAATTTTGGCTGTATCGAGGATATTAAGCTTTATGTGACAGTGAGAAGTATAAATACTTTGCAAAAAAGTCGCCATATGAAGGCTGATTATGAGACGATTTCTTATGACGAGAGATATGAGAGATTGGATGAGATGGACGTAATTATTAGTGCTACATCAAGTCCGCATTATACATTGACATATGATAAAATGATAAGAAGCTTTAAGACAGATAAGAAACGTGTTTTTGTAGATTTAGCTGTTCCTATGGATATTGAGAGTAAAATTAAGGAAAATGAGAAATGTATTTATTATAATATCGATGATTTTACAAGGATTTCCAAGGAAAATAATAAAAAGAAGATGCATGAAGCAGAGGCGGCGGGAGAGATTTTGGAAGATTATGAGCTACAGTTTGAGCGTTGGTTTATCTTTCAAAAATCACTGCCAACGATGCAAAAGATGCGAGATAATTTTTTAAAGGTGGCAGAACATAAGGGAACAAAAAATGCGTTTGATCATTTATTTTATTGGGTGAGAGAAAATAACTCTCCAGAGGATTTGCAGGTGTTTTTTGATTGTTTGAATCATTAACGAAAAAGGAAAGTGAGAAGTGTTTTATGAGTAAATTATATGCAGTTGGATTCGGACCAGGTGGTTACGAACATATGACGGTAAAGGCTGTGGAGGCGATTAAAGAAGCGGATATTGTGACAGGTTACACAACTTATGTAGAGATGATAAAGGAATATTTTCCAGAGAAGGAGTATATTGCTACACCGATGAAAAAAGAGATTGACCGATGTAAGATGGCAGTCTCCTTGGCACAGGAGGGAAAGACTGTGGCGATGGTGAGCAGTGGAGATAGCGGAATTTATGGCATGGCGGGAATTATGATAGAGGTTGCCAATCAGATGGGGGCAGGTGATGTGGATATTATCACGGTTCCAGGAGTGACGGCAGCGAGCGCGGCGGCCTCCGTGCTTGGTGCGCCTTTGATGCATGATTTTGCGGTGATTAGTCTTAGTAATCTCATGACACCACTTGATTTGATTATGAAAAGAGTGGAGTGTGCTGGAATGGGTGATATGATTGTCTGCCTGTATAATCCAAAAAGTAAAAAGAGAACAGATTTCGTAGAACAGGCGGCAAATATTTTGATAAAATATCGGAGTGAGGACACACCAGTTGGTATCGTTCGACATGCTGGAAGAAAGGAAGAATCCAGTATTATTACAACCTTGGGAGAGGTAAAAAATGCTCCGATTGATATGTTTAGCATTGTTATTATTGGTAATTCTAATACGTATGTGAAAAATGGAAAAATGCTCACACCTCGTGGATACCAGGAAAAATATAGCGATCAATTGAGCAGTGCAACAACAAAATAAAAATCAGCAAAGAGGGAGCTAGCTCACGATTGGATGATTATTATTTTGTTGTTATAGTGCGAGAGCACGGAAGCGAGATGAAGCGGAGCGAAATCGGGCTAGCACAGCTCAAAAAAAGGCAGTGCAATAATAAAATAAAAATTGGCTATATATGAAGGTAGGAGATAGATATGAGAGAGTTCGTAAAAATTGGAACAAGAAAGAGTAAATTGGCTCTTATCCAGACTGATTTAGTTAAAAAAGCTATTTTGCAAAAGTTTCCCAATATAAAAGTAGAGATTGTAGAAATATCTACAAAGGGAGATGAACAGTTAGACCGCTCTTTGACATCTTTTGGAGGAAAGGGAGTTTTCACACAGGAATTAGAGGAACAATTATTGAATGGTCAGATTGATCTTGCAGTTCACAGTGCGAAGGATATGCCAATGGAATTTCCAGAAGGTTTACGTATCGGTGCTGTTTTAGAAAGAGAAAACCCAGTAGATGTAGTTTTGACAAGAGATGGAATTTCTCTTGTAGATTTGCCAAAGGGAGCGATTGTAGGAACAAGCTCTTTAAGACGCGAATTGCAGATTAAAAAGATAAATCCAGAAGTTGTCATTCGTATGCTTCGTGGAAATGTACAGACAAGAATTCGAAAATTAAAGGAAGGTAAGTATGACGCCATTTTACTTGCGGCGGCAGGACTAATTCGCCTCGAATATCAAAACGATGCAGAGCTCTTTTTTGAGTATTTAGATGATGAGAAGTTTTTGCCAGCAGCAGGTCAGGGAATTTTGGCGGTTGAGAGTCGTAAAGGAGATTTGGAGGATATCCTATCTGCGATTCACTGCGAGGAGGCTGCGTGTTTACTGGAAGCTGAGAGAGCGTATCTTGCAACAATTGGTGGAAGCTGTAATGCACCGGCGGCGGCTCTTTGTAAAAAGAAAGAGAATAGATTTTCTATGACAGCTTGCTTTGCGAAAGATGGAAAGCATCTTACGTTTGAGAGTGAGAGTTTAGAAATACCTAAGGGAGCGAGTGGGCGAGAAATCGCAAAAGAGTTAGGAGTTAAGATTGCCAATAAAGTAAAGAAAGGAATCGTTTATCTTGTAGGTGCGGGTCCTGGAGATATAGGTCTTTTTACACAAAAAGGCATTGATTTAGTGAGAAAAGCCGATGTTATTGTCTATGATAATTTGGCATCCACGTCTATTTTAAATGAGGCAGGTGAGAACGCCGAGCTTATTTATGCTGGAAAGAGAGCAGATAGGCATCACCTGAGGCAGGAAGAGACGAACCAGGTTTTAGTGGAAAAAGCATTAGAGGGAAAAATGGTGGTTCGCTTAAAAGGCGGTGACCCTTATATTTTTGGTCGAGGCGGAGAGGAAGCTGAGGCATTATTGCCATATGGCATTTCATTTGAGATAGTTCCAGGAATTTCTTCCTCCTACTCTGTGCCGGCATACTGTGGAATTCCAGTGACGCATAGAAATTTGGCATCTTCTTTTCATGTGATTACGGGACATGAGGGAAATCATAAAAATGGAAATGAAGTATTAGATTATGAAGTTCTTGCGAAGGAAGAGGGAACTTTGATTTTCCTGATGGGACTTAAAAACCTTCCAAATATCGTAAGTAACTTGATGAAATACGGGAAAGATAAAGATACAAAGGCGGCGGTACTTCAAGGGGGAACGACGGCGAGACAAAAAACAGCCGTCGGAACACTTGAGACTATTGTAGAAGAGGCGAAAAGAAGAGAAATTCAGACTCCTGCCATTACAATTATCGGCGATGTCGTGGGATTGAAGGATAAACTGGAGTGGTTTGGAAATAAGTCACTTTTTGGTAAGAAGGTATTAGTGACAGCGAGTCGTCCGATGGCAAAAAAAATGGGAGAGATTTTAGTTGAGGAAGGTGCAGAGCCAATTTTATTTAGTCTTGTTATGACGCATAGAAGAATTGAGGAGAATTTTATCAGGGCAATGCGAGAGATTGAACAGTATACATGGATTGTTCTTACAAGTGCAAATGGAGTTGAGGCTTTATTTGACTCTCTAAGAGAACAGAGAATAGATATCCGTAAGTTTGCGCATATCAAGTTTGCAGTAATTGGAGATGGAACGGCAAGGGCATTGGAGGCAAAGGGAATTTACTGTGATTATATCCCAACAGCATATTCAAGTAGGGATATGGCTGACTCGATGATTCCACTTCTCACAAGGGAAGATAAAGTACTGCTTCTTCGGGCAAAGGAGGCATCCAGAGAGCTTCCGGAGGCTTTGGAGGAAAATAAAATTTCTTACGAAGTAGTGTCTCTCTATGAGACAAAATACGATGAGAGAAAGGGCGAGGAGCTTAATCGCATTTTGAAAGATATGGATTATGTGACGTTTGCAAGCTCGAGTGCTGTAAAGGCGTTCAATTCTATGGTGAGTGAGGAAAATAAAAATTGCTGTGCCCATATCAGTATCGGACCAGTCACATCAAAGACGGCCAAGGAACTTGGTGTGACAATCGATAAAACAGCGAGTACTTATACTGCACAGGGAATAGTGAATGCTTTATTGGCTGAGGTGAATAAATAATGAAAAAATTATTATTGACGATTGGATTTATGACACGTATTCCAATTCCTATGCAGTTAGAGGTTAAAGAGGGAGATATGGAAAAGGGATTTATTACTTTTCCGATTGTTGGAATCATTATCGGGTTATTTGATTTGGCAGTTTTTAAGCTTGTGAGTTTTGTACTTCCAGAGACCATTGCAATTTTATTTGCTATTTTGGCGAATCTCTGTATTACAGGAGCTTTTCACCTGGATGGTCTTGCGGATACTGTCGATGGCATTTACTCGGCGAGAACGAGAGAGAGAATGCTAGAGATTATGAAAGATAGCCGTATTGGAACAAACGGTGCCATTGCACTTGTCTTTGATTTATTATTTAAGTTTATCGGTTTATTTTACTGTGATGTGAAATGGATTCCGATTTTGCTAATGCCTGTGGCAGGTAAGATGGTACAGGGAGTGATTGTCTATAAGGCGATTTATCCGAGAAAAAAAGGAATTGGTATTTATGTGGGGACTGTTCCAGCTTTCGCGGCGATTGGAGCGGCAATCATTGGGTTAATTCCGTTTGTTATATTTTATAAAGTTTATGGTGTTATTTATTGGGGGATTTTGCTTGTATTTTCCTATCTCTTCCGTCTTTATATTACGGGAAAGATAGGAGGAGTGACAGGAGATGTCATGGGAGCAGGTTCTGAGCTCAGTGAAGTTTTATATTTGTTTTTATTATTGGCAAAGGCAACATTGTTTTAGCCGTAGAGCTTGGGAGAAACAATAAATTTAAGCTATTGATTGGAAAGACATATATTAGTTGTGTAATATAAGAAATGTAGAAATTGACTTTTAGAATACTATAATATAGGTTGTAATATAGTTTACAAGCTTATAAATCAGATTAGAGGAGAAGCGTATGAAGTTTGAGCAATTAATAAATGGGATTTTACCCTTAGATAAAAAGGCAATGGAATTGGCGCAGGTGAGATGGAATACTCTTGGAAAGCCACTTCATAGCCTTGGCAGATTGGAAGAGCTTGTCGTGCAGTTGGCGGGTATTATGGAAACTCCAATGCCTAAAATTGAAAAAAAGGCTGTCATTGTCATGGCAGCCGATAATGGAGTTGTAAAAGAAGGCGTAACACAGACTGGTCAAGAGGTTACGAAAATTGTGACAGAAAATATGACAAAGGATAAAGCTTCTATTCGTGTCTTTGCGAAAATGAGTGGAGCGGAAGTTTTTCCGGTGGATATCGGAATTGCTGCAGAGGTAGATTGTCCTGGAATTATTCCAAGAAAGATTAAGATGGGAACAGACAATATACATAAAGGTCCAGCCATGACAAGAGAAGAGGCAATCGAGGCAATCTTAGTTGGAGTGGATATAGTCAGAGAACTCAGAGAAAAAGGGTATCATATGTTTGCCACGGGCGAGATGGGGATTGGAAATACAACGACGAGCAGTGCAGTCTGTGCTGTCTTATTAGAGCAATCTGTCGAGAAAGTGACTGGAAAGGGAGCGGGCCTTACTAGTCAAGATTTGCTTCACAAAATTGAAGTGATTAAAGAGAGTATTATACTCAATCAGGTAGATAAAAATGATCCGATTGATATTCTACATAAAGTAGGAGGACTTGATATAGCGGGGTTAGTAGGATGCTTTTTAGGAGCGGCGTATTATCGCATACCGATTTTTATTGATGGATTTATCTCATCTATCGCAGCATTGTTGGCGATAAAGATTGCACCGGCTTGTAGAGATTATATGTTTCCATCTCATTGTTCTAACGAACCAGCGGGAAAGTTGGTATTGGACGCCATTGGATTTCAGCCGTATATTTTGGCAAATATGTGTCTGGGAGAGGGGACTGGAGCAGTGATGGGATTTACAATCGCAGATTACGCACTCACAGCATATTATGGAATTCCTTCTTTTGAAGAGACAGCATTTGGAACTTATGAGGAGTTGGTATAGTATAAAACTAAAATAGATTCAGAAAAGAGGAGTAAAATGTTAGATAAAATTGAAATTGTAAAACCGATGGATATAGAAAAGAAAAGTATGGCAACGATTACAGAGGAATTAGGTGGGAGAACTTGGCCAGAACCAGAATTTTCTATCGTAAAGCGCTGTATTCACACATCTGCGGATTTTGACTATGCAGATAATCTTTGCTTTTCTGAAAAAGTGGGAGAAAAGGCATTAGAAGCTCTGAAAGCAGGAGCTGTTATTGTAACTGACACAAATATGGCGAAGGCTGGTATTAATAAAAAACGCGTGGCAGAGTACGGTGGAGAAGTCTTTTGTTTTATGGCAGATGAAGATGTGGCAGCGAGAGCGAGAGAGCTTGGGTGTACAAGGGCAGCTGTTTGTATGGAAAAGGCTGCCAATATCATTAAGAATAAACCAATTATTTTTGCAATTGGAAATGCACCGACAGCCTTGATTAAGTTGTATGATTTGATAGAGGAAGGATTAAAGCCAGCTCTTATTATTGGTGCGCCGGTTGGCTTTGTCAATGTTGTCGAGTCAAAGGAACTGATTATGCACGCTCCCGTCCCATATATCGTTTGCAGAGGAAGAAAGGGTGGAAGTAATATTGCAGCGGCAATCTGCAATGCACTCTTATACCAAGAGGGTAGATAGACGATGAAGAAGCTAAGAGAAGGTGTCTCCACGGGCTCTTGTATGACAGGAGCCGCCATCGCCAGTGCTATGTGGCAACTCTCTGGAAAATGTCCTGAGTCTGTCTGTGTCAGAGCTCCGATTGGGAGAGATTTATATTTAGATGTAGTGCCGATAGAGTACGGTGTCTGCGCAGTTGTCAAAGACGGCGGAGATGATATTGATGTGACAGATGGATGTAGTGTTATTGTGAAAGTGATTATTCATAAGGAAGACGGAGAAATTCGATTTGTCGGAAAAGAGGGAATTGGCGTAGTGACTTTGGAGGGACTTAAACTTCCAGTCGGAGAGCCAGCGATTAATCCTGTTCCTAGACAGATGGCAACGGAGGCGCTTAGAAAGGTTATTGGAGAGAGGGCAGCAACGTTAGAAGTTTCTATTCCAAACGGCGCTGTACTCGCAAAAAAAACGTTTAACGAGAGACTGGGTGTGCTTGGCGGCCTTTCGATTCTTGGAACGACAGGAATTGTGAGACCGATGAGTCAGGAGGCAATGCGGGATGCTATCACACAGGAGATGAAAGTATGCCGTGCGAAAGGAAATGATTCGATTGTCTTTGTGCTTGGAACGACAGGAGAAAATGCTCTCAGAGAGTTATATGGTGAGATGAAAGCAGTGCTTCAAGTGAGTAACTTCATTGGAGATATGTTAGATGAGGCTGTTGATCAAGGATTTAAAAATATTTTTATCGGAGGATTTGTCGGTAAATTAGTAAAGGTAGCGGCAGGCACAATGAATACACATAGTCATGTGGCAGATGGAAGACTTGAGACAATCTGCACGCATGCTGCTCTGGCAGGAGTCGATATTCACATTATACGAAAAATTTATAATTGCGTAACAACGAAGAAAGCGCTCGAGATTATGAGAGAAGAAAATTTGCTCTATATTTGGAAGTTTATCGTGCAAAAAGCAGAGCAGCATTGCCAAAAGAGAGTGAGAGGCGAGGCGAAGGTTGCCATTGTATTTTTAGATGAGAATAATAATATTTTGGCGGAAAGTCAAAATGTAAATAAAATGAGACAGGAGGTGTTTTTATGCACCGATTGAGATTAGTTGGAATTGGACCTGGAACGAGAGAGTATGTTTTGCCAAAGGCTTTGGAAGCGATGGAAAAATCAGATGTCATCATTGCCGCAAAGCGTATTATACCGATGCTTGAGGAAATACTTACAGACGAAAAAAATATATTACCGATGAAGGGAATTCAAGCGACCGTTGACTTGATAGAACAATATTTACAAAAAGAAGATGTAGCTTTGATTGTATCAGGTGACCCGTTAATGTATAGTCTTCTTCGCACACTAAAAAATGATAAGAAGGGCTCTAAAATATCGATGGAGGTTATTCCAGGAATCGGTTCTTTGCAGATGCTTGGAGCAAAATGTGGTATCTCTATGGAAGAGGCGAAGATTATTAGCGTGCATGGAAGAACGCATAAAAGAGGAAGTATAGCGATGGCAGTCTCGGAGCATAGCGATTGCTTTTTCCTATGCAGTAAAGAGCAGGGACCTGCGTGGTTATCTGAGATTATGTTAGAATATCATTTGGAAGATGTGACAGTTTATGCGGGGTCGGAATTATCTTATGCTGAAGAAGAAGTTTTTGTGGGAAGGCCTAGGGAGATGAGCAAAAAAGAGTTCCCATCTCTCTGTGTGGCATTGATTCACAATGATACGCCAAGAGCGATAGGACGAGTGGGACTATTGCAGGATATTGATTTTGTCAGAGGAAAAACACCGATGACAAAAGAAGAAGTCAGAGCCATTATTATACAGAAAATGAGACTGCGTCCAGATAGTATTGTCTGGGATGTCGGGGCAGGAACAGGCTCTGTTACGATAGAGTCTGCGAGATTTTGTCCATTTGGTGAAGTGTACGCCATTGAGAGAAGCGAGACGGCAATTGAATTGATTGAGAAAAATAGAGAGAAATTCCATGTCCCCCATGTGAAAATCTTTGCGGGAACAGCGAGAGAAGAGATAAAAAAACTTCCTTGTCCAGATATTGTGTTTATCGGGGGAAGTGGAGGAGACTTAGAGCTTATTATCGAACATTTGGCAAGTTTTAAAAAGGCAATTAAAGTTATAATTTCGGCTGTGACGGTGGAGACATTGGCACAAGCTTGTCATTGCCTTAGCAAATATGATAAAGATTATGAGATGACGCAGATTTCTATTGGAAAAAGTCGAAAACTCGGAAGTTATCATATTATGGATAATAATAATCCAGTCACTCTCTTAGAGGCAGTGATTGGATAGAAAATTTGATTGTCTGTTTTGGGTGGAAATAGTCTTCCAAGTTTTTAGGAAAGAAACGGGATATTTGGAAGGAAAACAAAAGATAGAAGGGAGAATAGGGTATGAAAAAGGCATTATTAGTTATTAGTTTTGGGACGAGTTATGAAGTGGCGATGAAAGCGATTGAAAATATTGAGAAGAAATTAATAATTGCTTTTCCAGATTATGACTTTAATCGAGCTTTCACATCTGGTATGATTATTAAGAAATTACTTCGCACAAAAAATCAAAAGATTGAGACGACGACAGAGGCGCTTGAGAGATTATATGAGGAAGGCTATGAGGAAGTGCTATGTCAGCCGACACATATTATTAATGGAATCGAGTATGATAAAATGTGTCGTATGATTGCTGAGTATAAAGATAAATTTAAAAATCTTCGGGTTGGAACTCCCCTTCTGACAGAGAGTGAGGATTTCGAGGAATGTGCAAGGCGTGTCATGGAAAATATGCCAAAGGTAGGAGAAAATGAGGCACTTGTCTTTATGGGACATGGCACAGATCATTTTGCTAATGGGGCGTATTCTCAGATTGAAAATACATTAAGACATATCGGATATGAAAATGTATATGTGGGAACAGTAGAGGGATTTCCAGATTTGTCGTACGTGGAAAAACGCTTAGAGAAAAAAGGGGTGAAAAAAGTATATTTAGCACCACTTATGATTGTGGCGGGAGATCATGCGAGAAATGATTTGGCAGGAGAAGAGGAAGATTCCTGGAAATCAATTTTGGAGGCAGCAGGATATGAGGTAGAAGTAAAATTACAGGGAATTGGAGAGTATGATTCTATTGCAGAGCTTTTTGTAGAGCATGCAAAAACGGCATAAGTGTAATTTATTAGAATTGCTTTTTGGTTCTAAAGATAAGAAGGCAAGTGTTTTTTAGGAGATATTTGCTTTTATATTGGAAAGTGTGAGAGGAAGGAAAAAATTATGACAGGAAAATTATATGGAATTGGTGTAGGACCTGGAGACCCAGAATTGCTTACTTTAAAGGCCAAGAGATTAATTGAAGAGGCAGATATTGTCGCAGTTCCAGTAAAGAAACTAGGAGAAAACAGTGTTGCGTTGGATATCGCAAAAGGAGCAGCCGATATTCCAGATGAAAAAATTGTAGAAATTGAATTTACAATGAATAAAGATAAAGCAAGGAGAGAGGCTTGTAGAAAAGAGGCCGCTAAAAAAGTGACAGATATTTTAGATGGGGGCAAAAATATTGCAATGCTTGCACTCGGAGATATCGGAATTTACAGTACGTATGCATATGTGCATAATATCTTAATAAACCAAGGATATGAGGTACAGATGATTTCAGGAATTCCTTCTTTTTGTGCTGGGGCAAGTGCAGCTAATATTTCTCTTGTGGAGGGCAATGATGGCTTTGGTGTTATTCCATCTCTTCGTGGAATAGAGGATGTAGAAAGAGCATTAAATGTATTTGATAATCTAGTCATTATGAAAGTTGGAAATCATGTACAGGAGGTGTATAATCTCTTAAAGGAGAGAAATATGGAGAAAAATGCTGTGATTGTGAGCAATTGTGGCATGGAAGATGAGTATATCGGAGAGCTAATTCCAGATAGAAAGTATGGGTATTTTACAACAATGATTGTAAAAAAGGAAAATTAGTATGAAAAAAAATATTATTGTAATTGCAGGAACGACTGAATCAAGAGAGGTTATAAAAAAGCTTCGAGAAGATGGGGCAAATATTATAGCATCTGTCGCAACAGAGCTTGGCGCCAAGATGTTAAAAGAAGAGGAGATTCCTATTTATGTTGGAAGAAAAGATGAGAGACAATTTCGTGAACTCTTTTTGAGAGAGAAGCCGGATATGGTAGTCGATGCGTCACATCCGTTTGCGAAAATCGTCACAAAAACTGTGCGTTTTGTATGTGAGGAGCTTGATATTCCTTATAAGCGAATAAAACGAGAGGAAGAAGCATACGATTATGAGAAAATTATTTGGGTATCAGACGCGAAGGAGGCAGCAAAGGTGGCAGATGAGATGGGGGGAGTTGTCTTACTTACAACAGGAGCCAATACAGCCAATATCTATGCGAAAACAGTGAGCAATATGGAGGAAAAACTATATATTCGTGTACTTGATACACCCAAATCTCTTGAGATATGTGAGATGGCGGGGATTCCTAGAGAGCATATTATTGCGAAAATGCCGCCATTTTCTGTGGAGGACAATATTAATTTAATGAGAGAGATAAATGCTGCCGTTTTAGTGTCGAAAGACAGTGGAAAACAAGGCGGTGTACAAAATAAGGTAGATGCTTGTAGGAAGCAAAATATTCCGATAATCTTAATTCAAAGACCAGAAGGTGAAGATTAAAGGGAAAAATAAGGAGGCAGAAAATGGGAACTAGTAGTTATATGATACCTAGAATTTTGATTGCGGGTGCCAATAGTGGATGTGGAAAAACAACAATCACATGTGCAATTTTAAAAGCATTGATAGATAGGAAATTTGCAATTCAATCCTATAAATGCGGTCCTGATTATATTGACCCAATGTTACATACGCATATCACAAAGACAGAATCTAGAAATCTAGATCCCTTTTTTCTAGATTCCAAAGAGCTAGAGCAGGTCTTTATAAAGGACGCTAAAGAAGCAGAGATTGCTGTGATAGAGGGAGTCATGGGATTTTACGATGGAATTGGCATGACAAAGAAGGCAAGTACCCATTCTGTGGCAGAGGCGACAAAAACACCCGTCATTTTGGTTATGAATGTAAAGGGAATGGGAAATACAATGATACCACTTTTAAAAGGTCTAAAGGAATATAACTTTGGAGATAATCAGATTAAAGGAGTAATTTTAAATCGTTGTACGAAGGGATTACACGATATTATGAAGCCTTTAATCGAAGAAGAGTTAGGGATTATGGTGCTTGGATATTTTCCAGTGGATGAAAAAATTATTATAGGAAGTCGACATCTAGGATTAATGACAGTAGATGAGATAGGAAATTTGGATGAGATTGTAGAAGAACTTGGAAAAGTTGCCAGTGAGACAATTGACCTTGAGAGAGTTGTTATGTTAGCCAAAAGTGCATGTGTATTGGAAGATAGAGAGCAAATTCCGAGCGAAATCACAGCTGTGAGAGAAGAAATAGGTGAGCAGGAAGTAAAAATAGCAGTGGCAAAAGACAAGGCATTTTGTTTTTACTATAGAGAAAATTTAGATATTTTAGAGCAGATGGGAGCAAAGCTTTGTTATTTTAGCCCAATTAAAGATAAGAAATTACCAGAGGGAATTTCAGGAATTTATTTTGGAGGCGGATATCCAGAGGCTTATGCGAAAGAACTCTCAGAAAATAAAAAAATGCAGCGAGAAATTTTAAGGGCGCATGACGCGGGAATTCCAATTATCGGAGAATGTGGTGGATTTATGTATCTTTGTAAAGAACTAATTGACATAAAAGGAGAAATATTTTCCATGGCGGGGATTGTTGATACAAGAGTTTTTATGACTCCAAAATTAAATATGCAGTTTGGCTATGTGACAGCGACAGCTCTAGGAGATACTAATTTTGTTGAGGAAGGAATGAAAATTCGCACACATGAATTTCATTATTCCAAGGGAGAGACGATAGGAGAAATGTTTGAGATGGAGAAAGCCAGCGGGAAGAAATGGAATGGAGTTTACGGCGGTGAAAATCTTATGGCTGGTTATCCACATTGGTATTTTAGAAATTGTCTTTCTATGGTTGGAAATTTTGTAAGAGCCTGCAAGAAAGCACCTAAAATAGGAAAGAAATAAGAAACAATGATACTTACAATAGAAATCGCAATTGGATTTATACTTGATTTGATTTTGGGAGATCCTCTTTGGCTGCCACATCCGATTGTGTATATAGGAAAAGCAATTAGTATACTAAAGAAGAAAATTCAAAAAAAATTATATGGGAGCTTATATGAGGAGCTTTCCGTAAAAGAAAAAGAAACACTTCCAAGAGAGGAAAAGAAAGAGCAAATCTTTGGGATGATTTTATCGCTTATAATCGTGATTGGAACATTTCTCATTGTTTTTTTTGCATTATGTCTTGCTGAAAAAATTCATCCTTGGCTTCGATATATTTTAGAAACATTTTGGATTTATCAGATCTTGGCCACAAAATGCTTAAAGACAGAGTCTATGAAAGTGTATGAAAAGTTGAGAGAGGGAAATCTGGAGGGAGCTAGAGTGGAGATTTCTTATCTTGTGGGAAGAGATACAGCTTCTCTTAATGAAGAAGAAGTGGCGAAGGCGACGATAGAGACAGTGGCGGAAAATACAAGTGACGGAGTGATTGCCCCATTATTTTATATCGCAATTTTTGGTGCACCGCTTGGGATGGCATATAAGGCAATCAATACGTTAGATTCGATGGTTGGCTATAAAAATGACGAGTTTATCAATCTCGGAAGATTTGCCGCAAAATTGGATGATATAGCAAACTTTATTCCAGCAAGACTCTGTGCAGTTATGATGATGTTGGGAACTCTCATCTTAGGATTTAATTTTAAGGGAAGCGTTAAAATTTTTAAGAGAGACCGATATGCACATCTTAGTCCTAATAGTGCACAGACAGAATCTGTGGCTGCTGGAGCATTAAATATTCAGCTTGGCGGGACACATGATTATTTTGGAAAACCTGTCGTTAAGCCGACAATCGGTGATAATATTCGCATAGTAGAGTATGATGATATTAAGAAATGTAATCAATTGCTTTATGCTGCGGCGATTTTAATGGCGATTAGCATTATTTTAATTCGTATTTTATGTATAATTATTTTAAGCTATGCCTTATGAAACGGCAAAGTCGTTTTCGTCCGTAGGGAATAGAATACAGTGTGCTTGAAGGGAATATAAAATGGGATATGGATTATTCCAATAGAGATATTAGTTTGACTATTAGATGAAGCAGAGAAAATACCGCAGAAAGGAATCGATAGATGAAAAAGCATGGAGGAAATGTCTACGAGAAAGCAAAGACATTAGGAATAAAAAAAGAAGAGATACTTGATTTTTCGGCCAATATTAGCCCGCTTGGAATTCCCACAGGAGTGAAGCAGGCGATGATAGAAAGTATCGATGAGCTCATTCACTATCCAGACCCAGACTGTGTGGAATTAAAAAAAGCCATAGCTAAGGTAGAGAGTGTAAGAGAAGAGGTTGTAGAATGTGGAAATGGTGGAGCCGATTTATTATTTCGTCTGGCAGTAGCCCTAAAGCCAAAGCGAGTTTTACTTCCAGCACCTACTTTTGTGGAATATGAGGAAGCAATGAAAGCAGTGGACAGTGAAATCCAATATATAACTTTAGATGAACAATTCAAACTTTGTCCAGATTGGGTGAAAAGGAAGCTTAAAGAGGGGACGGAGCTTTTTATTTTATGTAATCCGAATAATCCGACAGGATTATTGACAGAGAGAGAATATATTTTAGAAATTTTGGAAGAGGCAAAAAAGGTCGACTGTCATGTATTAGTCGATGAATGTTTTTTAGAATTATATGAAAGAGAAACAGAATATTCTTTAAAACCATATTTAGAGCAGTATGAGAATTTAATGATTTTAAAATCTTTTACAAAATTATATGCAATTCCGGGAGTGAGACTTGGCTATGTTTTAAGCAGCAATAAAAAAATTTTAGAGAAAATAAAAGCATCTGGACAGGCGTGGTGTGTGAGCCATATTGCACAGCAGGCAGGAATTGCCGCCTTAAAAGAAAAAGAATATAAAAAAGAGGTAATTAAGCTTATTGCCAGAGAGAATTTATTTTTAAAGCAGAGCTTGCAGGAACTTGGAATTGATGTATTAGATGGTGTAGTAAATTACTTGTTTTTTTATACGAGGCAAAAAGATTTAAATGATAGGTTGGAGAGAGAGTCGATTTTAATTCGAGATTGCAGTAATTATCAGGGACTAGAAAAAGGATATTTTCGAGTGGCAGTAAATAATCGAGAGGAAAATATAAAATTAATAAAAGCGTTAAAGAAGATAAAAAACGAAGTGGGAGGATTTTAGATGGCAGCAAAAGTAATTATGGTGCAGGGGACAATGTCTAATTCGGGAAAGACATTTGTTACAGCAGGACTTTGCCGTGTGTTTAAACAGGCAGGTTATAAGGTTGCACCGTTTAAGGCACAAAATATGGCATTAAATTCCTATATCACAAAAGAAGGTTTAGAAATTGGAAGAGCACAGGCAATGCAAGCTGAGGCGGCTATGATAGAGCCAACCCATTATATGAATCCAATTTTACTAAAACCGACGAGTCATATGGGTTCTCAAGTTATAGTGAATGGAGAAGTGTTCGCAAACTTAAGTGCCAAGGAGTACTATGAGAAAAAGCGAAGTCTAAAAAAAGATGTTATGACGGCCTTTTGTCACCTCGCAGAAGAGTATGATATTATCGTGATTGAGGGAGCGGGAAGTCCAGCGGAGATTAATTTAGCCGAAGATGACCTTGTAAATATGGGAATGGCAAAGATGGCGGATGCCGATGTGTTTTTGGTGGCGGATATTGATCGTGGTGGGGTGTTTGCCTCCGTATATGGGACGATAAAATTAATACCGCCAGAAGACCAAGAACGTATAAAAGGCATTATTATTAATAAATTTAGAGGAGATATTGCTATTTTAGAGCCAGGTCTAAAAATGATAGAAGATTTGGTAAACATACCAGTAATTGGAGTTTTGCCGATGGAGAAGATTGATGTGGATGACGAAGATAGTCTATCAGAGCGACTAAATCAAAAAACGATTCAGGAGGGAATTGACGTGGCAGTTATTCGTCTTCCTCATATTTCAAATTTCACGGATTTTAGTGTATTTGAGTTAGTGGACGGCGTATCGCTTCGCTATGTGACAGAGAAAAAAGAATTACGAGATCCAGATTTAATTTTGCTTCCAGGTACAAAAAATACAATGAGTGATATGCGATGGCTAAAGGAAAGTGGATTAGAGGGAGCAATTATTCGAGCATCGGCAAAAACGAGAGTAATCGGTATTTGCGGGGGATTTCAGCTCCTTGGAAAAGAGTTAAAAGACCCTTATAATGTAGAGTATGGAGGAGAGATGGAAGGTCTCGGGCTTTTAGATATTACAACTATATTTGAGGAAGCAAAGACGAGAACTCGTATTACCGGAACTATTTTAGAATCTTCTAATTTATATCAACTAGAAAATCGAGAGCTGGAAGGTTATGAGATTCATATGGGTGTGACAAAAAATCTCGGTGAGGCTAAGCCGTTGATTGAACTTTCAGATGGCAGAATAGATGGATTTCGAAATGAGACAGGTTCTGTCTGGGGAAGCTATCTTCACGGAATATTTGATAATGAGTCGCTGCTTTTTGGGCTTGTACATCAAATTATGGAAGAAAAGGGAATCGATCCTTCGGATAATCATCTAAGTATTGCAGAATATAAGGAAATCCAGTATAATAGACTAGCAAATTTAGTTCGAGAAAACATGGATATGAATTATATATATGAGCTTTTGAAAAAACAAGAACTTCGACAAAAAATAAAAGAGAAAAATATAGATGGGGTGGCAGAGCAAAAAGGTTACGTTCATTTATATTGCGGAGATGGAAAAGGAAAGACTACATGTAGTATGGGACTTTTAGTGCGAGCCGCTGGAAGTGGAAAAAAAATTCTTTTATATCAATTTATGAAAAATAATTCCAGTAGTGAGAGAAAGATAATTTCTGGTATTCCCAATGTAACTATTTTGCCAGGTGATGATGAGGTAGTCTTTACATTTCGTATGACAAAAGAGGAAAAGGATGCAAAAAAAGCGGAGAATAATGCGATAATTCATAAAATTTCTAGTATGATGAAAGACTATGATATAATTGTCTTAGACGAGGCACTCTATGCAATTAAAAATGGAGTGTTGTCGGAGGATATTGTACTAAAAATGTTAGATAACCGTCCAAAAAATATAGAGGTTGTATTATCTGGGCGTGATCCTAGTGATGCGATGATAGAAAGAGCAGATTATGTATCTGAAATAAAAAAAATAAAGCATCCATTTGACCAGGGAGTAAAGAGTCGCATAGGAATAGAAAAGTAGTAAAAGTTGGTAAAATATCATATTTGTAAAAACATACAATATATGCGATGATATAAGAAACAATGATTGGATATGTTTGCTTGATGAGAATTTCATAGTAAAAAAAGAAAAGAGGAAAAGGGAGTATGAGTTTTACGATACTTGCAGGCCCCTTAATTGGGGCTATTATTGGATACTTGACAAATAATATTGCAGTGAAAATGCTGTTTCGTCCGTTACATCCAATAAAGATAGGAAAATACACTCTGCCCTTTACTCCTGGAATTATTCCAAAGGGGCAAAGTAGATTAGCTAAGGCAGTGGGAGAAGCTGTAGGAAATAATATTTTAACAGAAGATGTATTTGAGGAAAAATTGCTCTCCGATGAGACAATTGGGAAAATTGAAGTTTATTTAGACGAATTTTTTGATAAGGAAAAAGAGAGCGATACGACACTTGAGGAGCTTTTAGGAATGGTAAGCAGCCCAGAGATAGCTGCAGATCAGATTAATATGGCCAAGGCATCTATTACGGAGAGAATGACGAGAAAGATAAAAGAGGCAAATCTCGGAGCGATTGTTTCTGCGGCGGTAATTAATGCTGCAAAGAAAAAGATTGCTGGAAGTTTTCTAGAGATGATGGTAAGTGATAATATGTTAAACTCCATTGCCGGATATGTGGAGGAAAACGTTGACGAATATATCGAAGAGAATGGAGAAGAAGTCATTGGAAAGATGGTAAATGATGAGGCAGATAATTTAATGAGTAAGACAGTTGGAGAAGTTGTGACAACGATGGATCATAGCAGATTTAACTGGAAGGAGATTATTATCAATGCTTATAAGAAGGCTGTAAGCACGAAGGGGAAAGAGATAGTGCAGCAGCTTAATATTCCAAAGATGGTGGAAGATAAGGTAAATGCAATGGATGTGATAGAGCTTGAGGAGCTTGTTATGTCAGTTATGAAAAAAGAGCTGAATGCGATTGTGAATCTTGGAGCGTTAATAGGATTTGTTATGGGATTATTAAATTTATTATTTTAATGAGTTAAAGAAGTTAGCTATGAGTAAGTAGCAAAGAGAAAAAATATCTGCTTTGCTAAATTTACAATGAAATATCAAAAAAGAAAGGGGGAAGTGAATCATAGCAGCAAAGTTATAGACCTATTATTAGATTGTGCAAGAGTATGAAAGGAAGAAGAGGTATGAAAATGAAAAAAGTATTTTTACCTGTATTGGCAGCAGTTTTTGTATTTGCCTTGATGCTTACATCAAATCAGGCAATGGCAGCGGAGAAAAAAGTAGATGGAGTTTATGTTGGAACTCAGTCAGCGGATGAAGATTCTATTGCGGCAACTTATAAATATATTACAAACTGTAAATATTATGTTTCCATGAAAAAATCTGCAAGCAGCAGTTCAGCAACGAAAATATATGTTCCTTATGGGCATAGAGTAACTTATTTGGGGAAGAAAGGAAGTTACTCTAAAGTTAGTTTTTATAATGTGATGAATAAAAAAACTTATACTGGATATATTAAGTCGTCTAATTTAGCAAGTTCCATGTATGTTTATTATGCGGATGCGTATATCGCATTTATGAAGTGGAGAGGTATGAGTGGTAAGGTATATTATACTATGGATTTTGTGGGACCTCGTAGCTCAGCTGGAATTCCATTGACATTACTCACAGCAAATTCTAGCAAAGCAAGTGGACGTACAATTTATATGTATGTTTATAATAATGGAGCGGTAAGAAGAGTTGAATTTAACGGAAAATCAGGAAAATATACATTGACTCCTTCAGGAAAATGGCTTGTTTATAATGATTATTATTTAGCGTATAAGCAGAGTTCCAAAAAATATAGAGTTTTAAACTGGACTTCTAGTACAAAGGCTAAATTAGTTACAAAAACATCTTCTCCATCTGTCTATACATTAACTTTTAAAAAATTCAAATAAAATAATAAATAATATTAATTTTATTTAAATATCAAAGATCAAAAGAAAAAAAGGGGCTGTCGATTCACGAATTGATATGCCCCTTCTAGGTAGACAAGTAAAATAACAAAAGCTTGCTCAAATACAAAAATAAAAATTATTTATTCTTCGTCTTGTTCCTGCGCCTTTAAAATTTCACTCAATGTATTAATAAAGGAATCAGAATCTGTATTTGCAGATGTTTCTTTGTTTTGATTCGACATAAGGATTGGTAAAAGTTTTAGGAGCATTTCTTGGGTATTTCCGTTATTGGAATTAGAGGATGAATAATTAGCAGGGAAAATATCTGGATTATTTCTCATAAGTTCGGTGTAAGTTTGGTACATTTTTATAATATTTCGCATCGTAAGAATCTGGTCGATTTGTTCTGCCATTTCTGGATTGCTATTGTTTCGAAGTGTTGCAAGAAGTGAGTCAATATTTGGAGTGTTATTTTCGAATCCGCAGGCAGATAATTTTTCCTCGTCATCGAATTCAGTGAGTATCTTTCTGATTTCCAGAAATTTAATCGAGAGAGCTAAAGGCTTTCTTAGCTGCTCTCCTATGTATGGCATAATAGATTCTAGCATGGAAAGCTGATTGTCCTGTAAAAACTGTTGTAGGGCAAAAATTTCTTTTTGGGTAGATTCCTCCATAAAAGAATGGCTCCTTTCTATACATTATGACAAACATTTTGCCATATTTCACATATGCTATAGATATGAGAGGAGGGAAAATTTTATGCATACATTTTTAGTAGAAGAAGAAAATACGATTTATGAGATTGATTTAGAATGTCAAAGAAGACGTGAGGAGGAAAAAAAGAAAAAAGAAAACGAAGAAAAAGGGAAAAAACTAAAACAGAAATAAATAATATAATATGAAAATGGAAAAGAAGAGGAATTTGAGATAGATATAATCTAAATTCCTCTTCTTTTTTGTTTTCATATTCAGGGCTGTCACAAAATAAATTTTTCATATAAGATAAAATAGTTGTGAATCAATAGACTACAACTATATCTTATTAAAATTTTATATTTTGCAGCATCCCCAATATTTTTCTTAAATTATTGTGTATTAGGAAAATTGGATTGTTTTGCTAAGCTTTATTAAGAAGCTAGATTAGCATCCACATCCGCAGCTACTTCCACTACCGCCATTGCAGCAGCATAAGAGAAGAAGTAAAGGTAAGATACATTCGCAAGAACCACCGCCGAAATCGAAGCAGTCGCCAAATCCATTACCATTGCCGCAAGAGCAGAGTAAAAGGATTAAGATTAACCAGGAACTTCCTCCGCCATTAGAACAAGAATTGGAGCAGTTTGTTGCAGCTAAATCACTCATGTTTATATCCTCCATAAATTTTATTTACAGTTTATAGTATGTGAGAAGGGAAAAAGTGTGTCATAAAATCTAATTAAGAATGAGAATTATAGGATATTATAAATAAAATGGATTTCTATAAATGAAAATCATATTGCTTTTGAGGTGGATGAAGCTTCTCTATGTAAGAAAAATGTAAGGTTGACATAAAAAGAGGGAAAGTATAAAATTTTAAATAAGATATAGTTTATAAAATTATTAATGAGGATAGAAATTTTTTGTTTTAGAAAAAGGATAATAAAGTAAGTTATATATCGGAAAGGAGGAAGTGTGAAATTGTCGTTAAAAAATGTATTAGAAAGAACAATAGTTACGGTGTTTTTATTGGCAGCAATTTATCTTAGTTGGATGATAATTGGAGATGCAAAAGAAATTGTTGAGATTGATACAGTATCTGTTCAGAAGAAAGTTGTGGAAAAAGGAATTTGTGGAAAAAAGGCGATATGGAGCTATTATGAAGATGGAACTCTTATAATTAAGGGAATTGGCGATATGGAAAATTATCGCTTTGAGGAGAATCATAAAAAAGAATATCCATGGGCAAAGTATAAAAGTAAAATCAAAAAAGTGACGATAGAAAAAGGAATTACAAGTATAGGAGATATGGCATTTTATGGTCTGGACAATATAAAATCAGTTGAGTTACCAGATGGTATTTTAGAAATTGGAAGAGGAGCATTTAGCGGATGCGCTTCATTAAAAGAGGTTATATTTCCAGATACTGTAAAAGAGATAGATGAGTATGTATTTGAGGAATGCAGAGCTTTGAAAAAAATAAAACTTGCGGATCAGATTTTGGAAATTCCAAAGGGAGCCTTTTCCGCCTGTGAAAGTTTAGAAGAGATCCAATTGCCAAAAGAATTAGAATCAATAGAGGAAATGGCATTTATTGATTGCACAGCTCTTATTAAAATTGAATTACCTGAAAATGTGAAGGAGATAGAGGCAAATAGTTTTTATCGGTGTATCGCTTTAGAGAAAGTAGAGTTGTCAGAGCAATTAGAAAAAATACCAGATGATGCTTTTTGCGGATGTATTTCCCTAGAAGAGATGATTGTTCCAAGCTCTGTGAAAGAGATTGGAGAGGCAGCTTTTGGTGCCTGCGATAACTTAAAAAAGGCAACTATAAAATCTGATAAAATAGAGATAGAGGAAAACGCTTTTGACGGATGTGATAATATAAGTATAATTGGCAAAAAGGGGAGTCAAGCACAAAAATATGCTGAGAAATATGATATTATATTTAAAAGTTTAGAGGAAGAGAAAAAATAAATTTGATATGAAAAAGATAAAGATTTACGGTACGTTTGGACCAAATTGTTATAAAAAAGAAACATTAAAAAAAATGATAGAGGCAGGGATGACAGGAATTCGTCTGAATTTGTCACATACTAATTTAGTAGATTCTAAGGAGTGGATTGAAAATCTCAAACTTGCTAGTATAGAGACAGAAAGAAAAATTGATTTGGCGATTGACTTGGCAGGACCTGAGCTTCGTATCGGTGAGATAGATGGAAAAATAAATGTACAAAAGGGGGATAAATTGTATCTTGGGGCAGATAGAATATATGCCACTCTTATGGCTCACCGATTTGATTTGGAAGGAAAAGAGATAGAAAAAACTGAGAGAAGAGATAAAAATTTTATATCTATTCCTGAATGTCTAGCACAAAAGCTGGAAGCAAGACAAGAAATTTCTATTAACGACGGAATTGTAAAATTGGTAGTGGATAAAATGGAATCGAAGATGGCGCTCTGTACGGCAAAAACTGCAGGGGAAATTTCCTCGAGAAAGAGTATTTCTATCCAAGGAATTCGGTTCGATAATCCAGTATTGACGAGGAGTGATTTAGAAAATCTAAGAGTGGCAAAAGAATATGGTGTGACAGAGGTTATGCTTCCATTTGTGCGTGATGAGAAGGATATAGAGGAAGTAAAGGCAGTTTTAAAGGCTATGGATTTAGATGATATTAAAATTTTAGCCAAGATAGAGCATCAAGACGGTGTGGAAAATATTGATAATATTATTGGAAAGGCAGACTGTATTGTCATTGCAAGAGGTGACCTTGGTAATCGATTCCCAATTTGGAAAGTGCCGGGTATTCAAAAGATGATATCCCAAAAATGTCGGCAAAATAAGCAAGACTTTATGGTAGTTACTCAAATGCTAAATAGTATGATTCAAAATCCAACTCCGACAAGAGCAGAAGTACTAGATATATATAATGCAGTATTGGATGGGGCAACTTCTCTTATGGTGACAGGAGAGACAGCAGTTGGAAAATATCCTGTGGATGTTATAAAATATATGATGAGAGTGATAGGGGAAGCTGTTCGTTAGAAAGAAATACAATAAAAAGACCACCATATGGACAATGTAATTTATTCTACTGTTCATATGGTGGTCTTTTTATAATAGAATATTTTATGCTAATAATTTCTTTACCTCTGGAATAGGTGAGAGTACTGGAAGTAAAATGGAGGAAATAATTAATCCGCCAATTCCCTGAATCACATTAGGAATAATTGAACCAGCCGCTGCCGCAACGCCGTATAAGAAAGATTCGCATACAAAGTATCCGAAAGCTACAATAATAGTAGCGCAAATACCGGCGATGATACAGCCGATAATTAATTTAGCTCCTTTTTTGGTCAATAAATGGAAAACATAGTAAGAAGCGATAGCTACAACTGCCTTTATAACAAAAGTAATTGGTACATATACCATATATCCACCGAGCAAATCTGCCATCATAGATCCAATTCCAGCAGCGAGACCACCGAGAACTGGTCCAAGGAAGATACCGGATAAGATGACCATCGCATCTCCTGGATGAATATATCCATTTGTGGCTGGAACTGGGATTTTAATACTCATTGTGGCAACACAACAAAGAGCTGCAAATAAAGCTGCCATTACTAATTTTTTTACGTCTTTCATTTTCTCATATCCTTTCCTTTTTTAATAATTCTAAACTTTTCTCTACCCTACACAAAAATTGGAGATTATAAAATAGCCAGACAAATACAAAAATATAGTGCCAGGCAGTGCCAATAATAATAAATTTAGGCATACCAGAAATTAGCATAGTTCATCTTCGAAAGTTTTGCTATTATTTTGGAATGATAATTACAGCTGTTTGATTGGATTTTATTTGTCAGATGAAATATATTTCTAAGTATCCTACTGATTTTATCTTTTCACATCGTCAAAGTATGAGATTTTACATGAAAATGCAGGAAAAATTAGTAAAACATGCAAAAATATGAAATTTCATAAGAAAATATTGAATAAAGAACTTGTACTAGTCCTATCTTTTATGTTAAAATGATTCCGAAAATAGATATTGAACAATAAAGGAGGCAGATTAATGGTTAAAGTATATAATACTGGTGCATACTTACTGAATGGAACAGAAATCGTTTCAGATACAGAAGAAGGCAAATTAATGATGCAACAAAAACTAGGCGATGGTGCTATTTCTAAAGCAGAGGCTGCGAAAAATACCATCGCTTATCGTATATTAGAGGCACATAATACATCTGGCAATATGGAGAAGCTGCAGATTAAATTTGATAAATTGACTTCCCATGATATTACATTTGTAGGAATTATTCAGACAGCGAGAGCTTCAGGACTTGAGAAGTTTCCTGTTCCTTATGTCCTCACAAACTGTCATAATAGCTTATGTGCAGTAGGTGGAACAATCAATGAAGATGACCATATGTTTGGTCTTACTTGTGCGAAGAAATACGGCGGAGTTTATGTTCCACCTCATCAGGCAGTTATTCATCAGTATGCTAGAGAGATGCTTGCAGGTGGTGGTAAGATGATCTTGGGTTCTGATAGTCATACCCGCTACGGAGCTCTCGGAACAATGGCTATGGGCGAGGGTGGTCCTGAGCTCGTAAAACAATTGCTCTCTAAGACATATGATATTAATATGCCAGGAGTCATTGCTGTATACTTAAAAGGAACTCCAATTCCAGGAGTTGGTCCACAAGACGTTGCGCTTGCTATCATCGGGGAGGTATTTGCAAGTGGATATGTAAACAATAAAGTAATGGAATTTGTTGGACCTGGTGTGGCAAATTTAAGCGCAGATTTTAGAATCGGTGTTGACGTTATGACAACAGAGACAACATGTCTATCTTCTATTTGGAGAACAGATGAGAAGATTAAAGAGTGGTATGATATTCACGGAAGAAGTGAGGACTATAAACAATTAGATCCAGGTAATATAGCTTACTATGATGGAGTGATCGAGATTGATTTATCTGCAGTCCGTCCAATGATTGCGATGCCATTTCATCCAAGCAACACATATACAATTGAAGAGCTAAATGCAAATCTTATGGATATTTTAGATGACTGCGAGAAGAAAGCTTTAGTCAGCTTAGACGGACAGGTTGATTTCACATTAAAAGATAAGGTTCGCAATGGAAAATTATACGTAGAGCAGGGAATTATTGCGGGATGTGCTGGTGGTGGATTTGAAAATATTTGCGATGCAGCGGATATTTTAAAGGGAGCTAGCATCGGACCAGACGAGTTTACTCTCTCTGTCTATCCAGCAAGCCAGCCAGTATTTATGGAGCTTGTAAAAAATGGTGCTGCGGCTTCTCTTATGCAGACAGGTGCCATTATTAAGACCGCATTTTGTGGACCATGTTTCGGTGCTGGCGATACTCCATGTAATAATGGTTTGAGTATCCGTCATTCTACAAGAAACTTCCCTAATAGAGAGGGATCCAAGCTACAAAATGGACAGATTGCTTCTGTGGCACTTATGGATGCTCGTTCTATCGCAGCAACAGCAGTAAATAAGGGATATTTAACACCAGCAACAGACATCGATGCTAATTATACGAAGCCTAAATATTTCTTTGATAAGACAATTTATGAAAATAGAGTATTTGATAGTAAAGGAATTGCTGATCCATCTGTAGAGATTAAGTTTGGACCAAATATTAAAGATTGGCCGGCAATGTCTGCACTTCCTGAAAATATGATTTTAAAGGTTGTATCTGAGATTCACGACCCAGTTACAACGACAGACGAACTGATTCCATCTGGTGAGACATCTTCTTACCGCTCTAATCCACTTGGACTTGCCGAGTTTGCGTTATCTAGAAAAGACCCAGCTTATGTTGGAAGAGCAAAGGAAGTTCAGGCGGCAGAAAAGGCAAGAATCGCAGGTGAGGATGCTGCAGCTGCATTTGCAGAGATTGGACCAGTTATCGAGGCAATTCAGAAAGTTTATGTAAATAGCACATTGGAAAACACAGGAATCGGAAGCACTATTTTTGCTGTAAAACCAGGTGATGGCTCTGCAAGAGAACAGGCAGCTTCTTGTCAAAAGGTATTAGGTGGATGGGCAAATATTGCAAATGAGTATGCGACAAAGAGATATCGTTCTAACCTTATTAACTGGGGAATGCTTCCATTCATTATTGAGAAGGGTGAGCTTCCATTCAAAAATGGAGATTTCTTATTCGTTCCAGATATAAAGAAAGCAATTGAGACAAAGGTTACCGATATCAAAGCCTATGTCGTAGCTGACGGTGAGTTAAAAGCATTTGATTTAAAGATGGGAGAGCTTACCGATGATGAGAGAGAAATTATCTTAAAGGGATGTCTAATTAACTATAATAGGAATGATAAATAAAAAAGATAATTTATGAAAAATGTATCGGAAGTTTTATTAATAGAAGCTCTGATGATAGTATAAAAATCGAGGGAAGAAGACGGAAAAGATTTCTCTTTTACTTGACGATTGTTTTATTAGAGAGTAAAATATTAAAGTGATAGGATTTTTTCCTATCACTTTAATATTTTAAGAAATCAGGAATATAATTCGACAGGTTTTCATTATGTTATTATATTGGCTTGTTAATAGCATAAAAGGCATAAGGCTAAGCGTTTTATTTTGTAAGAAATTTTTTGAAAATAATTTTCTTTTGGAAAACAAAATGTGACCTTTTGAGGAGGAAAATAATATGAAGCTAAAAACATTATTAGAAAAGGTAAAATATGAATGTCTTCAGGGTGATGTCAATGTAGAAATTACGAACTTGACACATGATTCCAGAAAAGTACAGGAGGGCTCTGTATTTGCTTGTATCGTTGGAGCAGTTGTAGATGGACATAATTTTATTAAAGATGTCATTGCCATGGGAGCTAAGGCTTTGATTGTACAAAAAAAGGTTGAAGCACCAGACAATGTCACAGTTATTAAAGTGGAGGATACAAGATATGCATTGGCTTATCTTTCAGCGGCATATTTTGGATATCCAGCTAAACAGATGAAGATGATTGGTATTACAGGTACAAAAGGTAAGACGAGTACTTCTTATATGATTCAAGATATGTTAAAAGCGGCGGGTCATAAGGTTGGAGCACTTGGAACAATTGAGGCAGTAATTGGCGATGAGAAAATCCCGATGAATAACACGACACCTGATTCATTTACCCTTCACTCTTATTTTAGAAGAATGTTAGATGCAGGCTGTGATGCGGTTGTCATGGAGGTTTCATCACAGGGACTTAAGTATCATAGAACAGCAGGCGTAGAATTTGACTATGGTTTATTTACAAATCTTTCTCCAGATCATATTGGACCAAATGAACATGATAGTTTTGAAGATTATATGCAGAGTAAGGCGTTATTATTTAAACAGAGTAAGTTAGGTATTGCTAATATTGATGATGAGCATTTTGAGGAGATTACAAAGGAGGCACTTTGTCCAATTGAGACATTTGGTCTGCATGAGAACGCTGATCTTCGAGCTTCCAATATTGAATTGGTTCGCGAAAAAGATTATTTGGGAATTGATTTTAAATTAAGCGGTGTAGAAAATTATGAAGTACAGGAGGGAGTTCCTGGAAAATTTAGTGTTTATAATGCGCTCGGAGCAATTTCTGTGGCACGTCATTTTGGTATCGGTGAGGAAATTGTTAATAAAGTACTTAGACAATTTAAAGTAAAAGGTAGAATTCAGATTGTGCCAACAGGTTCTGATTATACATTGATTATTGATTATGCGCATAATGCAGTTAGTTTAGAGAGCATTTTAAAGACACTTAGAGAGTATCGTCCAGCAAGATTAATTAGCATGTTTGGCTGTGGTGGGAATCGTTCTAAGCTTCGTAGATATGAGATGGGTGAAGTATCTGGAAAATTTGCAGATTTTACGGTTATCACATCCGATAATCCGAGATTTGAGGAGCCACAAGATATTATCGATGATATTATTATAGGAATGAAGAAGACAGACGGAGAATATAAAGAAATTATTGACCGTAAGGAGGCGATTTCTTACTGTATCAATAATGCAAAGACAGGAGATATCGTTTTACTCGCAGGAAAAGGGCATGAGGATTACCAAGAAATTCGAGGAATTAAATACCATATGCTTGATGAAGAAATTGCTCAGGATGTACTTTCAGGAGTAAAATATTAATCATCGTTTAAATAATTAGAAAAATAAAGATATAGGAGAGGAACCGATGGAAGAACTATATGCAGACGTTATTATTAACATATCGCATGAAGCAGTAGATAAAGTATTCCAGTATAAGGTACCTCTTCTTTTGCGTTGTGAGATATCAGTGGGAGTGATGGTGGAAATTCCATTTGGAAATGGAAACAAAAGGCGAAAAGGCTATGTTGTTCGATTGAGCAAGGAACCTTCCTATGATATCACAAAGCTAAAAGAGATACTGGCGATAGATAAAGAAAAGATGAAAGTTGAGGGACAGCTAATCAGCTTGGCATATTGGATGAGAGAGCGATATGGAACGACGATGATTCAATGTCTAAAGACAGTATTGCCAGTAAAAGACAAGATGGCTAAGAGAGAGTCGAAAAAGCTGCGACTTTCTATCGCTCAAGAAGAGGCTAAAAATTTACTGACAGAATATGAGAGAAAACATTTTAAGGCAAAGGTGCGTCTTCTAAATGCAGTGCTAGAGGATGAGATAACCTATGAGAAAATTTTAAATGAATATAAGATTCCATTATCTACTATAAAAACGATGGAGGAGCAGGGCATTATTGAGATAAAATCGGAGCGAAAGTATCGAGATTATAATACAGGAGAGTCGGTGGAGACGATAAGGCATTGCTTAAATGAAGAGCAATCTCTCGCCTATGAGCAATTTGCTCTTGATTATGATACGGGAGAGAGAAATACATATCTTTTATACGGAGTGACTGGAAGCGGAAAGACAGAAGTCTATATGGAAATGATTTCACATGTTATTAGAAAAGGCAGGCAGGCAATTTTACTGATTCCTGAGATTTCTCTGACTTATCAGACTGTGAGTCGTTTTCAGGCGAGGTTTGGAGATAGCATCGCTGTAGTCAATTCAAAAATGTCTAAGGGAGAGCGATTTGACCAGTTTGAAAAAGCGAAGACAGGGAAAATACAGATTATGATTGGACCGCGTTCTGCTCTTTTTACGCCATTTCCACATTTGGGATTGATTATTATTGATGAGGAGCATGAGGCTGCCTATAAAAGTGAGACTTCTCCAAAATATCACGCGCGAGAGGTAGCTAAAAAAAGGGCAGAGCTTTGTGAATGTAGTCTCGTGCTTGGAAGTGCGACACCGTCTGTGGAATCTTATACAAAGGCGAAGCTAGGAGAGTATAAGCTGTTTTTGCTCACAAGACGGGCGAATGCGGAGCAAGTTCAGCTGCCGACTGTGCATATAGTAGATTTGAGAGAAGAGTTAAAATTTGGAAATCGATCGATGTTTAGTTTAAAGCTTCAAGAGCTGATGCAAGATAGATTAGAAAAAGGAGAGCAGACGATGCTTTTTCTAAATCGAAGAGGATTTGCGGGATTTGTCTCTTGCCGTTCTTGCGGTTATGTGATAAAATGCCCACATTGTGATATTTCTATGACCTATCATGCAAATCAGCAGAGCTTGAAATGTCATTACTGTGGATATGAAACAGCAATGCCAAAGCTTTGTCCTGAATGTAAAAGTCCCTATATTGCGACCTTTGGACTTGGCACACAAAAGGTTGAATTGGCAGTGAAAAAATTATTTCCAGAGGCGAGAGTCGCCAGAATGGATTTTGATACGACGAGAAAAAAATTTAGCTATGAGGAATTACTCTCCTCGTTTTCAAAAGGCGAGATAGATATTTTAGTTGGAACACAGATGATAGTAAAGGGGCATGATTTTCCAAATGTCACATTAATGGGAATTGTGGCGGCAGATACTTCTCTTAATTCAGGAGATTATAGGGCAAGTGAGAGAACATTTCAGCTTCTCACACAGGCAGCAGGAAGAGCTGGAAGGGGGAAGAAGGCAGGTGAGGTTATTATTCAAAGTTATACGCCAACTCACTATGCGATTATAACAGCGGCGCTGCAAAATTATGAGGAATTTTATCGTCAAGAAATGGCTTACCGCAATTTATTAAAATATCCGCCTGTTTGTCATATGCTTGTTATTTTTGTTATGTCACAGGAAAAAGAAGAGGGACTACAGTTTTTGGAGTGGTTTAAAAAAGCGTTAGAGCCATTTTGTATACAAGAAGGACTTTTGCTTGTTGGACCTAGTGTGGCATCTTTCGCAAAAATAAAGGATTGGCATAGATCTGTATTATATTTAAAACATCGAGATGAGATGCTGCTTCGTGAAGTGAAGAGACGGCTAGAGAGAAAAATGGAGCAGATGCAATTAAAAAAGAGTATACAAGTATTTTTTGATTTTGATCCGATGGGAATATATTAATTTATTTTATTTAAAAAAGTATTTTTTATATAGTGCAGAAACAAGAGAAAATGGCGTAAATTAAGGCTTTTATGAAGTTAATTATTCACATTATTTAGAAAATATGTTACACTACAAGAGAGAATTAAGAAGTTATTATAAAAGTTTAGATAGAAAAGGAGAAAAAAATGGCTATAAGAAAGATTCGCTACCAGGGTGATGAATGTTTGAAAAAAAAATGTAAAGAAGTAAAAGAGATAACTCCCAGAGTTACTGAACTGATTGATGATATGTTTGAGACAATGTATGAGCATTACGGCGTTGGCCTTGCCGCACCACAGGTGGGAATTTTAAAGAGAATTGTAGTAATTGATATTCAGGAGGGAGAGCCTCTTGTATTGATTAATCCAGTAATTGTTGAGACATCTGGTGAACAGACAGATGACGAGGGTTGCTTAAGCTTCCCAGGAAAAGTTGCCAAGGTAACGCGAGCGAATCATGTTATTTGTAAGGCATTAAATGAGAACTTTGAGGAAATCGAAGTAGAAGGCGAGGGATTGCTTGCGAGAGCAATTCAGCATGAGGTAGATCATTTGGACGGAATTTTATATCCAACACGAGCGGATGAACCATTGAGAGATATAGAAGAGGAAGAAGCATAATGAAGATTGTATTTATGGGAACACCAGATTTTGCCGTTGCATCTTTGGAGCAGTTAGTAAGACATCACGAGGTGTTAGCTGTAGTTACACAGCCGGATAAGAAAAAAGGAAGAGGAAAGGCAATTGCTTTTCCACCAGTAAAAGAAAAGGCGATTGAGTTAGATATTCCAGTTTATCAGCCAGTGAAGGTGAGAGACGAGGAGTTTGTTGCTTTTTTAAAGAAATTGAATCCCGATTGTATCGTAGTGGCTGCCTTTGGGCAGCTTTTGCCAGAATCTATTCTTAATATTCCAAAGTATGGATGTATTAATGTTCATGCATCTTTGCTTCCAAAGTATCGAGGTGCAGCTCCAATTCAGTGGTCCATCATAGATGGTGAGGAGAAAACAGGAGTTACTACAATGTATATGGCAAGAGGCTTGGATACAGGAGATATGCTTTTAAAGGAGGAAGTAGTTCTCGAATCGAAGGAAAACGCTAATACATTGCATGATAAATTGGCAAAAGTAGGTGGAACATTAATTGTTAAAACATTGGAAGGGTTAGAAGGAGGAAGTATTGAGAGAAAAGTGCAGGATGACTCTTTAAGTTGCTACGCTTCTATGATTCACAAAGAGTTTGGAAAGATTGATTGGTCAAAGAAGACAGCCAAGGAGATAGAGAGGCTTGTAAGAGGACTCTATGAGTGGCCAAGTGCCTACACCTATTTTAAAGGAAAGATTTTAAAAATTTGGGAGGCAGATATAGCAAGAGGCAATACAGAATTTAAGCCAGGTCAAGTAATAGAGGTGACAAAGAAAAGCATTGCCGTTCAGTGTAGGAAAGATGCAGTTGTGCTTAAAGAAGTTCAGCTTCAGGGCAAGAAGAGAATGGCGATGCAGGCATTTTTGCTTGGTAATAAAATCCAAGTAGGAGATTTTTTGGGAGAATGTGATGGCTGAGAAGATAAATGAGAGAGAAATCGTGCTTGATTTGCTTCTTGATATGGAAAAAAATTATTCCTATACCCACCTGCTTCTTCGCACAACGTTAAAGAAATATCAATTTGTCGATAAAAAATCAAGAGCTTTTATTACCAAGCTTTTGGAGGGAACGACAGAGTACCGTATTCAATTAGATTATATATTAGATCAGTTTTCTAAGACAAAGATGAAAAAATGTCGTCCACTTGTCCGAAATCTTCTTCGTATGTCAGTTTATCAAATTTGTTACTTAGACCATATACCTGATTCTGCTGTATGTAATGAGGCAGTCAAATTAGCAAAAAAGAGAGGATTTTCAAGTCTAAGTGGATTTATTAATGGTGTTTTGAGAAATATTAGTAGAAATAAGAAAAAGTTTTCTTTTCCAGACGAGAAAAAAGAACCTGTCCGTTTCTTGTCTGTCAAGTATTCTATGCCAGAATGGCTGATTCAGATGTGGTTAACAGAGTACTCTTATGATATAGTACAAAAAATGCTCGCTTCTACCTTAGAGGAGAGAGGAACTATCGTGAGGGTGAATCAGCAAAAAACGACAAAAGAAAAATTAAAAAAAGAGTTAGAGAGAGAAATGAAAGTAGAAGATGGAGCATATTTGTCGTTTGCGCTTGTACTCACACAGTATGATTATTTACAGAAAAATCTTGCTTTTGCAGATGGAAAATTTCAAGTGCAGGATGAAAGTTCAATGCTTGTGTCTGTTATTGCTGATCCGCAGCAAGACGATTTTGTCATTGATGTTTGCGCGGCACCAGGAGGAAAAACTCTTCATATGTCAGAACTATTGCAAGGTACTGGAAAAGTTCTATCGCGAGATTTGACAGGGGATAAGATAGAGCTGATTGAGGAAAATATTCATAGAATGGGCTATAAAAATATAGAGACAGAAGTATTTGATGCCTTAGAATTGGATGAGGGCTTAATTGGAAAAGCAGATATTGTGCTTGCGGATTTACCTTGTTCTGGTCTTGGAGTAATGGCAAAGAAAAATGATTTAAAATACCGTATAACAAGAGAAGATATTAGAGAGCTTGCTGCTCTTCAAAGAGAAATTTTAGAGATTGTAAGTCAGTATGTAAAACCAGGTGGAATTTTGGTCTATAGTACTTGTACTGTGACGAGGGAAGAAAATATAGAAAATTATCGTTGGATAAAGGAAAAATTAGGATTTCAGCCGAGAAACTTTTTGGAGAAACTTCCAAGAGAGTTAAAGACAGAAACTGCTGCGGAAGGATACTTACAATTGCTTCCAGGTGTTCACTCTTGTGATGGATTTTTTATTTCAAGTTTTAAGAAAGCGATAGAAAAGGATTCGTCTATTTTGTTATGTGACTAGCTGTCCATATATATTGAGATGAGGGAAAGGGTGAAAAAAATTCAAGAAGGGAAAATTGCAAACACATTATCTTTCACCCTTTGTGTTTGCGCCTCAAATGAACAAAGAAACTTATTCGTTTGAGGCTTGGTGCCAATTATGATAGAACAAAAACCAGATATCCGTTCCATGCCACTTTCAGAATTGGAACAGTATTTTATATCAAAGGGAGAAAAAAAGTTTCGAGCAAAGCAAGTATATCAGTGGATGCATCAAAAGTTAATTCGAACTCCTGAAGAAATGAAAAATATCCCAAGATCGATCAGAACTGATATAGAAGAAAATACAGAGTGGACAGCATTGAGAGAAGTGACTTGTTATACGTCTAAGATTGATGGAACGGCGAAGTTTTTGTTTGAACTTAGAGACCATCATATTATAGAGACTGTACTTATGAAATATAAGCATGGTAACTCTGTATGTATCTCCTCACAAGTGGGATGCCGTATGGGATGTAAGTTTTGTGCATCCACTTTGGATGGATTAGAGAGAAATTTAAGACCATCTGAGATGCTAGATCAGATTTATTATATTCAAAAAAAGACTGGTGAGCGTGTGACAAACGTTGTTGTTATGGGAAGTGGAGAACCGTTTGATAATTACGATAATCTGCTTATTTTTTTGAAAATGCTGACAGATGCTAACGGGTTAAATATTAGTCAAAGAAATATTACTGTGTCCACTTGTGGCTTAGTGCCGTTTATCAAAAAACTAGCACAGGAGAAGTTACAAATTACATTGGCAATTTCTCTTCATGCTCCAAATGATGAGATTAGAAGAAAAATGATGCCGATTGCCAATAAGTACAGTATAGACGAGATTTTGGAGGCGTGTAAGTATTATATTGAGGAGACAGGAAGAAGAATTACATTTGAATATTGCCTTGCACAGGGACATAATGATAGCAGGGAAGATGCAAAAGAGCTAATATATAGAATAAGAGGAATGCTTTGTCATGTGAATCTGATTCCTGTAAATCCAGTAAAAGAAAGAGATTTTGAAAAATCCAAGCAACAATCGATTTCTGATTTTAAAAATTTGCTTGAAAAAAATAAAATAAATGTTACGATAAGAAGGGAAATGGGCAGCGATATTCAAGCAGCCTGTGGACAATTGAGAAAGAAATATTGCGATGAGAGAAGGGAGGAAGAAAATGAAATCTTATGGGAAAACTCATGTAGGAATGCAAAGGTCGATTAATCAAGATTATATTTTTTATACAGATGAAATCGTCGGTAATTTGAAAAATCTATATATTGTGGCAGATGGCATGGGAGGCCATAAAGCAGGAGACAAAGCTTCTTCTTTCGCAGTGAATCGATTTGTGGAGCTGGCAAGAGAAAATGAAAATGAAGATTCTTTTTTTATCATGAAGGAAGTTCTTACGCAGGTAAATCGAGAACTTATAGAGCTGGCATCTAGTGAGGAAGAGTTTCATGGAATGGGAACTACCTTTGTAGCAGCGACAGTGGATGAAGAAGAGATTTGTGTCGTAAATATAGGAGATAGTCGATTGTATTTATATAGTGACAAGTTGAGACAGATTACATTGGATCATTCTTTAGTGGAAGAATTATTAAGGGCTGGTCAAATAGAGAAGAGCCGAGCCAAAAACCATCCACAAAAGAATATTATTACAAAGGCTCTTGGAGCTAGCATGGATATGGAGCCAGACTTTTTTAAAGTAGAGTGGAAGGCAAAAGATAAGGTATTACTCTGCTCAGATGGACTTAGTAATATGGTAGACGATGATGAGATAGAAGAAATTTTAGCAGCGGATGGCGATGAGGGGAAAATTGTCACACAGTTAGTAGATCAAGCCAATTATTATGGTGGACTTGACAATATTGCTACAATAATCATTATCAATGATCTCATGGGGGAAAGAGGTGAAAGGTGATGCTACGTGCAGGTGAAATACTAGGTAACCGTTATGAGATAATTGAGCTTGTAGGTACTGGTGGAATGGCTAGTGTCTATAAGGCAAAAGATCATAGACTTAATCGAGTGGTTGCAATTAAAGTGTTGGATTCTCAGTTTGGAGATGACCAAGATTTTATTAGAAAATTCAATATAGAGGCACAGTCAGCAGCAGCTTTCGTTCATCCAAATATCGTAAGTATTTATGATGTGGGAGATGAAAAAGAACTTCATTTTATTGTAATGGAGTATGTAGATGGAGAAACTTTAAAAAAATATATTGCGTCAAAGGGGTATTTAGATGCAAAGCAGATAGTCTCTTTGTCTATTCAGATTGCATCTGGAATTAAAGCTGCGCATGATAATAAAACAATACACAGAGATATAAAGCCACAAAATATTTTAATTTTGTCAGATGGAATGACAGCAAAAGTAACAGACTTTGGAATTGCTAAGACATCAAATACAAGTACTGTACAGACGATAACAATGGGTTCCGTACATTATCTGCCTCCAGAACAGGCTAGAAGTGGATACACAGATGAGAGAAGTGATATTTATTCGTTAGGTATTACTATGTATGAGATGGCGACAGGAACAGTTCCTTTTGATGGAGAGAATAATGTTGTTATCGCATTAATGCATTTAGAAGATGACCCAATTCCACCTAGAAAGTTGCAACCTACCATTCCAGAAAACTTAGAAAAAATTATTTTAAAATGTATTATGAAGAGAAAAGACGATAGATATCAGTCGATGAAAGATTTGATTGAAGATTTGCAAAAGGTTTTTTCGGCTAAACAAGAAACTTATATAGCAGATGATATCGTCTTAGGAGAAAAAGGACAAGATTCTTCCACTATTATTTTGACTAAAGATGACTTGGAAAAAATAAAAAAAGAGATTACCAATATAGAGGAAGAAGAACAAGAGATAAAAGAGCCAGAATTTGTAGAGGCGGAAGAGGATGAGGAGGAAGAATCCGAATCTGTAGATCCGAAGCTGGAAAAATTAATTATTGGCTTAACAGCATTGACAGGATTAATTATTGTCGGTGTGATTTTGTATTTTATTGTTCGCACAACTGGGGTTTTAAACTCAAAGGTGAATTCTAAAGCGGAGCCTACTACAGTGGAGGCAGCAGTGGAGGATAAAAAGACAACTTCTACTCAAAAAGAAGAACAGACGGAGCAAAAAACAGACAATAGTGAAAATACAGACAATAGTGAAAATGCAGAAGAAGATTTTGTTCCAAATCTAATTGGAATGAAGAAGGATGCTGCCGCCAAAACATTGGCGGCGACATCTTTGCAGATAGAATATTTATATAAATACTCAGAAGTTGAGGAAGATTATGTAATCGCTCAAAGTATTGATGCTGGAACAAAGATTATAGAAAACGCCACTATAACATTGACGATAAGCCAGGGAAGTAAGCTTATACAGATGCCAAATGTAGTTGGAATGACAAAAAATCAGGCAGAAAAAGAATTAGAAGAAATTGATATAACGATAGAATATGCTTATCAGTACAGTAACGAAGAAGATGCCAATAAAATATTGTATCAATCGCTTGAAGCAGGGAGTAAAATTGCCGCTGGTGATAAAGTAGTCCTTACGATTAGTCTTGGAGAAGAAGTGACAAAAATTATAGTTCCGGATTTATCTTATTATACACAAGATGAGGCAAAAGTGCAGCTTGAGAGATTAGGATTAAAACTCGGAGAAGTGACGGAAAAATACAGTGATATTGTTGCCAAAGGCCAGATTATATCTCAGAGTGTTGAAGCAAAGCAAGAAGTTGGAAAAGGAACAGAGATAGCTGTTATAATAAGTGCAGGAATAGATGAAGATAAATACGTCTATAAAGGAAATATTATTATTCAATCATGTCCATTTTCTACAGAAGAAAAGGAAAATGAGGATCTTACTCTAATCTTAATACAAAAAGATAAGGAAAAAGTTTTTTATGACGGATTAGTGACAGAAGACGACTTTCCATTAAATGTTGATTTTGAAGGAATAGAAGAGGGGCAAGCTGTTGTCCAGGTTAAGGTAGGTGGAGAAGAAATAAAAGATTCGTATATTGTACAGATAAATAAAATAGAAAAATAAGAAAATAAATGGTGAAGTAAGATATAAAAATTTAGGAGGCAATAAGAAAGGATGCTTGGAAGAATCATAAAAGGAATTGCAGGCTTTTATTATGTTTATGTGGAAGGAAAAGGCGTATATGAATGTAAGGCGAAGGGAGTCTTTAGAAATAGAAAGGAAAAACCGTTAGTTGGAGACTATGTATCAATTGATCTTTTAAATGAACAGGACAAAGAGGGAAATATTAGAGAAATTTTGGAGAGAAAAAATTCTCTCATTCGCCCAAATGTAGCAAATGTAGATCAAGCTATCGTAGTTTTCGCAGCAGCCAAGCCTGATCCGCATTTAAACTTACTGGATCGTTTTTTGATTGAGATGGAGCGACAAAATATTAAGACAATCATTTGTTTTAATAAGAGAGAGATTGCCTCAGAGAAAAAAAAGAAAGAGTTAGAAGAGGTATATAAACCTTGCGGATATCCAGTTATTTTTAGTACGACTTATGAAAAAGAAGGAACAAAAGATTTGAGAGAGTTTTTAAAAGGGAAAACGACAGTTCTTGCGGGCCCGTCAGGAGTTGGAAAATCTTCGATTTTGAATACATTAAGTAAAGATTTCAAGATGGAGACAGGAGCGATTAGTCAAAAGATTGCTAGAGGAAAGCATACGACGAGACATTCTCAGCTTATTTTTATAGAAGAGAATACGTATATTGTAGATACTCCAGGTTTTAGCTCATTTTATCTAAATGATATGGAAGAAAATGAGTTAAAACAATACTTCCCAGAATTTTTACCTTATGAGGATACATGTCAATTTATCGGCTGTATGCATAAAAAAGAACCAGTTTGTGGCATAAAGCGGGCTGTTGATAAGGGCAGTATTCATGAGAAGAGATATCAAAATTATTTGGATTTATGCGAGGAAATAAAAAGTAAAAAGAAATGGTAGCAGTAAAGAAAAAAGTATTGATTGTGACAGGTGGAAGTCTCGATGAGGCGCTATTACGAGAATATATAAAAAAAGAATATGACTATATTATAGCTGCAGATAGAGGATTACTTCCATTTCAATTTTTAGATAAACAGCCAGATTGTATTTTGGGAGATTTTGACAGTGCAGATGCCACTATAGTTTCCAAATACAGAGAGAGCGGAATTAAAATGCTTGTGCATCCACGAATGAAAGATGAGACAGATACACATCTTGCCTTGCTCTTGGCGATAGAGGAGGGAGCTCAGTTCATTACTATTTTGGGCGGAACAGGAACGCGATTTGACCATAGTTTTGCCAATATATCGTTATTAACTTTACTCTTAGATAAACAAATTGAGGGTGAGATTGTCGATTGCCATAATCGAATTTCGATGTTGATGGGTGGGAATACAAAAAGAATAAAAAAAGAAGAACAGTATGGAGATTTTGTATCGCTTATTCCTTATACAGAGGCGGCGGAGAAGATTACAGTGAGGGGATTTTTGTATCCACTGACAGAAGAGACGTTGGAGCTTGGGATAAGTCGAGGGATAAGCAATGAGATTGTGGATGAAGAGGGGGAAATATTTTTTGAGAGAGGGATATTGATTATTGTGGAGTCGAAAGATTGATAAAGTATACTTGGTGAAACAGATAAAGTGGAATATTTTGGGGAAGGAGTATTTGGAAAGAGACGCCATCCGTTAGAAGACCGTTCTTTCCCTT
>CAYTNV010000016.1:0-75010 GCA_964439395.1 uncultured Blautia sp.
AGTCTGTCCGTCTGAAAGTCTGTGATGATGCGGTTGTTTTCAGCAATCCTCTGACAGGCGGACACTTCTGCATACTCTTTCGATTCCGTCGATACCATTTGCAGATAATCCTCAATATGAAGTTGTCTGTCCTTAAATCTGTCATTAGTCACATTCATTTACTCACATCTCCTAAAGTTCAGTCCTTCCCATCATGTTTGCAACCACAATGGTACTATGACCTCTGCTGACTTCTCGCCATTCGTTGTTACTACGAATTTCATATGCATTTGTTGACGCAGTTCCATCCGCTGACGAGACCTCCCCAGGTAAGAACGCAATCTTTCACTCCATCCATCTGCCACATTTACCACAATTAGTTCCGAGTAGTTATTGGACTTCGACTTGTAGTGCAGCCTTATCCCTAATTGTAGCCTGATGTGATTTCTGTTCGTCAGACCAGAGCTTTGCCTCCAGCTTTCTTCAGATTCCACCTCACGGTGGACACCCTTGCTCTTGGCTATACACTTCCCACTACTAGGGCGTGTTACGGACTTTCACCGATTAGATTGCGCCCATACTGGGCGCACACTAAAAAGGAGCAACCATTTTACTGGTCACTCCTAAAAACTCTAATTATGGAAAAAGCAGTTGCCATGAATTTTTATTATATCCATAAAATTGCGTAAATTTCGCCGAAGGAAGTTGATTTTTATTTTACGCATTTCCATACGCACTTTCTACTCAATTCTATACGATAAGCTACGTAAAGTTACGACAGTTTATGATAGTCTACTCAACTACCTCAAGCAACCGTCAATTCTCCAAAAAGCCCGTAAATACTACGTTTCCGAATTTTTTTGGTTAATACTTCTCCGAGGTGATTACATATTCATCTGAGCAGCAACCTCAGCAGCGAAATCTTCCTGTTTCTTCTCGATTCCCTCTCCTGTCTCAAAACGAACAAAGCTCTTGATTGCAATCTTAGCGCCATTCTCTTTCGCAACCTGCTCTACATATTTGGAAACAGCCTGTTTTCCATCCTCAGCTTTAACATATACCTGGTCTAAGAGACAGATTTCTTTTAACTCTTTGTTGATACGTCCCATAACCATACCGTTAATGATCTTGTCATTAGCGTCTGGTTTCTCATTCTTAGCCTGAGCTGTCAATACCTCTTTCTCTTTCTCGATATAAGCCTGGTCAACTTCTGCTCTGCTTGTATAAACTGGTTTTAAAGCTGCCGCCTGCATAGCGATATTTTTACCCATCTCTTTTACAGCGTCATTGATAACATCTGTTGCAACTTCTACTAATACACCAATCTTTCCACCTGCATGGATATAAGAAGCTACGAATCCGTCAGCTGCCTCAACCTGTGCAAATCTTCTGATATTTAAGTTCTCTCCAATTACGGAAATTTTCTCTGTCAAGGCATCTTTTACAGTCTTTGTAGTATCTGCTGCCCATGGCTCTGCTAAGAAAGCATCGATATCTGCTGCATCTGTGCTAAGTGCCTGTGCTGCAACATCTGCAACATATGCCTGGAACATATCATTCTTAGCTACGAAGTCTGTCTCAGAGTTTACTTCAACAATAGCTGCTTTCTTTCCATCTTCGCTAACTTTTGTAGCTACCAAACCTTCTGCTGCAATTCTTCCAGCTTTCTTAACAGCTTTAGCTTGTCCTTTTTCTCTTAAAACTTCAATAGCTTTATCCATATCACCGTTAGTTTCTGTTAAAGCTTTCTTGCAGTCCATCATTCCTGCACCAGTCATCTCTCTTAACTCTTTTACCATCTTTGCTGTAATAGCCATTGTTTTTTCCTCCATTGCAATTTATAGTCTAATTACTAAAAGTACCCTAGCCAAAGACAGGCCAGGGTACGTATTATTATAAGTCACTTACGTAAAAAATTACTCAGCGTCTTCTTCCTCTACTTCTTCAACATCTGCTGCGTCCATACCCTGGTTTGCTTCGATAACAGCGTCTGCCATCTTAGAAACGATTAATTTAACAGCACGGATTGCATCGTCATTTCCTGGAATTACATAATCTAATTCTTCTGGATCACAGTTTGTATCAGCGATACCTACTAACGGAATACCTAGAGTATGTGCTTCCTGAATACAAATTCTCTCTTTTCTTGGGTCAACTACGAAAATCATATCAGGAACTTCTTTCATCTCTTTAATTCCACCTAAGTTTTTCTGTAATTTTTCCATCTGCTTTTTAAGCTCGATTACTTCTTTCTTAGGAAGAACATCAAATGTTCCATCTTCCTGCATCTCTTCGATCTTCTTTAACTGCTGAATTCTAGACTGAATTGTCTTGAAGTTTGTTAACATACCACCTAACCATCTCTGGTTTACATAATACATTCCACAACGCTCTGCCTCTGCCTTAATAGAATCCTGAGCCTGTTTTTTAGTTCCTACGAATAAAATCTTTCCACCATTTGCAACACAGTCCTTTACTGCATTATAAGCATCATCTACCATTCCTACAGACTTCTGTAAGTCGATAATATAGATTCCATTACGCTCTGTGTAGATATAAGGAGCCATCTTAGGGTTCCATCTTCTTGTCTGATGTCCAAAATGAACACCTGCTTCTAATAATTGTTTCATTGAAATTACGCTCATTGTATTTCTCCTTTTTTGGTTGTTCTTCCGCTGTCTTCGCTACTTTAAGTGACCAATTTGGCACCAACTTAAACAATCCAACAACGTGTGTTATTTGTTTCTATCAGTATATCTGACTTTCCGCCACACTGACTTTGGTATTATATCACATCTATTACATATATGCAAGCATTATTTTCCAGTTTAAACTTTTTGCCTCTTTATTTATATATTATCAAACTATATTATAACTCTCTATAATAATTCCTAATCTTCTCTGCCATCATCTTCCTTCTAATGTCCAAAAAGAGTGGGAACTGAGAAGTCTCCATCGTAAAGATTGTTTTAGGAATACAATTTTCTCTCATACTGTCAAATAATTCTTCCTCTGTCAATATTTCTTTTCCGATTACTATTTGTTTCTCACAATACTCGAGCAAACTATGTCCATACTCATTTGGCGCTTTTCTCTTTAATGCTATCTTGACATCCTTATCAATAAAAGCCATATTAGCAAGGTCTGTGGCATCTCCTTTTGCGCCATGCTTTTGCAAATATGCTTTCGTAAAGAGAAGTGTTTTATCCACTTTTTCTTCCAATAAATCCCTCACTAAAATTTCTTTGCTGTATAAAGCTTTTGTATTTGTTCGAATCAATGTTGCCAAGTAAATAGAGTAAATGATGTTCCTTGTTCCAGTCACTTTTAACTTTTCCTTCAGCGTAGAGTTAAAGAAGCTGTCACTTAAACGCGTCATCTCGATACTCTCTAATACTTTCCTTGGATTTTTCTCCTCAATACTTTGAATATCCTTCATAATCGCATTCTCAGCTGTTCCTTGGTATCTTCCCGTCATAATAGACATAATAAACCAACGTCTTATAAAAGCTTTTCTCTCCTCTAAATTCATATTTGAAACTTGCGATGTCTTTAAGTAAAAAGCATAGAGATAATTCAAAATACTGTGAGAAGGAAGCATTTTTTCTGTGATAAATCCAGTCTCCTTAATCGCCTCAATAAAGCTTAAGAAATTCTCTTCTGCCACATAAGCTAAGACTCCCTCTCTAAGTTTAGCAAATCCCTCGCGCGCCCTATTCATATTTACATTCTTTGACTTTGCATCTTTTCCAGATAAAATCTGCACAAGGTCTCCTATCTTCGCCTTTCCGAACTGGCAAAGACATACTGTCTTTAATAAATCTCCATAAGAAGGAACAAAAAATTGCTGAGAGATTTTTCCCGTCCACACAATTTTATTTCCACATTCAGAATCTAAAAATTGCCTCTCTCCGTCTTCCAATACTTTGATAAAGGATGGCTCATAACATAAATGGCAAAAATAATCGATTGTCTTTCGAAGATTATCCCCCTCATTATTCTCAAAAACAGAAATTTTAGACATAGCAAAATCTTCCTGTGTAAGTGGTTTTCCCTGCGTATTGATACGAATAAAAATCTCTGTCACAATATCGATATCAAGAAGGAAGGAAAGCTCAATCACTCCCACATCATTTGCCGCTATATTTTTTAACTGTGTAATTTTGGCATCCAGTTCTTTTGTATTTACTTCAGGATTTTCTTTCACATACTCATTTTCAAAACGACGATACGAAAATCCTCTTTTAAAAATCTCTGAAATATCTGGAATCCATCTTTTATCCGCCGCCAACTTCTCTTCCCAAACAGCAAACTGCTCCTCTCCATACTCAGGAAATGGATTAAATGCAATTTGAATTTTTCTCACATGATAAGCATCATCTAACACTTCTCTTCCCAAAATCGCCGCCATCAAAGCTGTAATTCTCTGTTGACCGTCAATCAAAATCTTCTTTCCTGCTGCCTGTTTTCCAAAACGTACTTTTACCGTGGAATTTTGCCATACAATTAAATATCCTATCGGATAGCCCCGGTAGAGAGAATCCATCAAATCTCTTACTTGTTTATCTTTCCAGACAAAGGGACGCTGAAGCTCTGGAACAGCAATTTTATTTCCCTCCACATCCGCCAAAATTCCATTTACAGAATACTGGGTAATTCTATAGTTTTCGTTCTTCATCCTAACCTCCATATTAAAACAAAAATAAGGGAGCAACAAATTCTTATTGCACCCTCTATTCCTAGTATCTTGACATATTTATATCTGCTGAAAAATCGGTAAGAAAATTCGCCAGATAATTTCCTAATGTTTCATCTGCTCTAATTCATCAAAAATAACATCATTTAATACTTTAATATACGTACCTTTCATACCAGAGGATCTTGACTCGATAACACCTGCACTCTCAAACTTACGAAGTGCATTGACAATGACAGAACGTGTAATTCCAACTCTATCTGCAATTTTACTTGCAACTAAAATTCCCTCATTGCCCTCCAGTTCATCAAAGATATGTGTAATTGCTTCTAACTCTGAAAAAGAAAGCGTGCTGATAGCAGATTTAACAATGGAAACCTTTCTCATCTCTTCTGCGTTTTCCTCATTAACAGAGCGCATCATCTCTAATCCGACAACTGTTGTTCCGTATTCACCTAAAATAATATCATCAATCCCATAAGTCTCGTCTTGTTTATACATGAAGACAGTTCCCAAACGTTCTCCAGCGATGTCTATTGGCATAATTAAGGCTTCATATTTTTCTATGCCCTCGATTTCAAACCCTAATGTAGCCAAATTTACATTTTCTTTTGTAGATAAGATAGTAAGCAATCTCTCATTTAACATCTCATCAATATAGCTTCCCACTTCATTTTTAATGAGTTCTTGAATTTCTACAATATCTTGTCGATTCTTGATTCCCAGTATCTTACCCTTCTTACTTAGAACTAAAATATTAGACTCCAAAATATCGTTTAACACCTCACAGATATCGTTAAATACAACTTTATGTGAGTTATTATTGTGGAGCAATTTATTAATCTTCCTCGTTTTGTCTAACAACTGAACACTCATACTCGGCCCCCTTATCAAACTATTTTCACTAGTTGCGCTATATATGTCTCAATTGTAGCATTTTTTTCAAACAAATACAACTATTTTATCTATTTATTTTGACTTTTTTTTCAGAAATTTTAATAAATTATGCAATCAATCCACTTTTTCGGAATCTTTTATAGTTCTATCACATATATAGCCACAAGATTCATTAGAACAAAGTAATTTTTTACCTTTTTCCACCATATAAGAACCACATTCTGGACATTTCTCCTCCGACGGACGCTGCCAAGTCATAAAATCACAGTCTGGACTATTAGAACAGCCATAATATTTTCTTCCTTTTTTCGTTTTTTTCAATACAATTTTTCCATCCTCGCATTTTGGACAGTGAACTCCTATTTCTTCAAAATGAGGTTTTGTATTACGACATTCCGGAAATCCTGGGCAGGCTAAAAACTTTCCATATGGTCCATATTTTACAACCATATTTCTTCCGCATTCCTCACAGATAATATCTGTCACCTCATCTTCAATCTTCACTTTCTCAAGTTCTCTCTCAGCTTCCTCCAAAGCTATCTGAAAATCTGGATAGAAATTGCAAATCACAGACTTCCAATTTACTTTTCCCTCCTCAATTAAGTCAAGAAGCATCTCTATATTAGCTGTAAAATTCTCATCTACAATAGACGGGAAGCCCTTTTTCATCATATGATTGACTGCTTCTCCAAGCTCTGTCACATAAAGATTTTTATTTTCCTTTACAATATAGCGTCTCGCAAGAATTGTTGTGATAGTCGGAGCGTACGTACTTGGTCTTCCAATTCCAAGTTCCTCAAGTGTACGAACAAGCAATGCTTCCGTATAATGAGCTGGCGGCTGTGTAAAATGTTGCTTTTTTTCTAAATTCACTAATTTTAAGACAGTATCTAACTCGATATCTTTTAATTTTCCAAGACCACCACTCTTTTCATTCTCAATATTATATACAGATAAAAATCCATCAAATGCGATATGAGAGGCAGAAGCTTGAAAGCGATATCCGTTAGCATCAATCTTGATTGTTCTCGTCTCATAGACTGCCTCCTCCATGCGACTTGCCAAAAATCGGTTCCATATAAGCTGATAGAGACGAAATAAATCTCTTGGAAGGTCATCCTTAATTTTAGATGGAGAATAATCCATATAAGTCGGACGAATCGCCTCATGAGCATCCTGAATTTTCTTTCCTGTCTCTTTTTTCTTTTCTATATTTTTACTAATATATTGTTCTCCGTATACGTTTTTAATATACTCTCTTGCATTTTTATCTGCTTCTTCCGAAATACGGACGGAATCTGTTCTAAGATAAGTAATAAGACCAACGCTTCCCTTTCCTTTAATCTCGACACCCTCATATAATTGCTGCGCTAAGCGCATTGTCTTTTGTGTAGAAAAATTTAACTTTCTCGCAGCATCCTGCTGTAGAGTACTCGTTGTAAACGGTTTTGGAGATTTTTTTCTTCTCTCACCTTTTTTCACATCGATAACCTTAAATTCAGCATTTTCAACTGCCTGACTAATTTTCTCCACCTGCTCTGCCGAGTTAAGCTCACTATTTCCATCTGCGTCTTTCATGAATTTGGCAGTAATTGCCGTCCTTCCATTCTCAGTCTGAAGCTTTGCCTCCATCGTCCAATACTCAGACGGAATAAAGCGATTAATTTCCTCTTCTCTATCACAAATAAGACGAAGTGCCACAGACTGCACTCGTCCCGCACTTAAGCCTCTCTTAATTTTCGCCCATAAAAGTGGACTAATTTGATATCCTACAAGACGATCCAGCACTCTTCTCGCCTGCTGTGCATCCACCAAATCCATATCGATCTCTCTCGGATTTTTAATAGAAGCTTTCACTGCATTTTTCGTAATCTCATTAAATGTAATACGGCTTGTATTTTTATTTTCCAGCTTCAAGGCATAATATAAATGCCATGAGATAGCTTCACCCTCGCGGTCAGGGTCGGTTGCCAGATAAACTTTATCAGCTTTTTTTACTTCCTTTCGAAGTTTTGCAAGTACATCTCCTTTCCCTCTTATCGTGATGTACTTTGGCGTGAAATCATTTTCAATATCAATACCTAATGTACTTTTAGGTAAATCACGCACATGTCCATTCGAAGCTATTACCTCATAGTTTTTTCCTAAAAACTTATGAATAGTCTTTGCTTTTGCAGGTGATTCTACAATGACCAAATACTTTGGCATATTTTCCACTCCCACTCTTTTCTTAAACTTTTTGTATTATACTACTATAATATAGTAATTTTGGATTACTTGTTTTATATAACCATTTAATTCTAGAATAAACAAAATACTCATAGTTTCTTGTAACGTCATTTTGCATTCTCTCGCTATGTCATCTATGTATTTTGGCTCTAAACTCAAACAATAATACACTAATTTTTCGCGATTAGCAAGTGAATCTATTAAATTTTTATTTATATTTCTTTTTTTTTCACAATTTATTCCTATCTCAAGTAAGATATCGGATACGTTTAAAACCATTTTTGCACCTTTTTGTATCAATAAATTACATCCCTCACTCTGTCTGTCAATACTTCTTCCTGGGAGAGCAAAAATTTCCCTGCCCTGCTCTAATCCCAGCTCAGCTGTGATAAGAGAACCACTTTTTTTCGCCGCCTCAACCACTAAAATCCCATCTGCCATTCCACTTATTATTCTATTTCGAAATGGAAACTGATGAGAAAGCGGTTCCACTCCAAGACCATACTCCGATATAATTCCACCCGTTTTTTCCATTTCTATGAATAATTCAATATTATCTCTCGGATATATCTTATCAATTCCACATCCTAGTATACCATACGTTTTTCCTTTTCCTTCTATGCATCCAATATGTGCATTGGCATCAATTCCTCTTGCCAGACCACTTATAATCTCAACACCCCCTTTGGCCAACTCTCTTGCAAAGACTCTCGCCATTTCTCGACCATAGGTCGTAGATTTTCGCGCTCCTACGATAGCAATCGACTTTTTCTCCTCACTTGGAAGATTTCCTTTTACATAAATTCCATATGGATAATCATAAATTTCTCTTAATCGCTTCGGATATTCCTTCTCATCACAAGAGATAAATCGAACTTTTTCTTTTTCCAATTTCTCGTACTCTTTTTTTATACTCTCCAAAGATAAACTCCTTGAAAAGTGAAAAAGTACCCGTTCAAGATGATCCGTTCTTAATTGTTCTCTCAATAAATTATCTAACTCTTTCTCCCTCAAAAAATAAACTTCTCTTGGATGCCCTAAATTTCTCAATAAAATATCGAGTACCTTTCTATTTATACCTTTTATACTACAAAGCCAAAGCCAGTAAAGTTTATCATCGTCTATTTTTCTCTCTCCCTTCTTTGTAAAATACTGCTATAGTAATATAAAGCTTCTTATCTATACTTATCCAAGCCATCTCTTTGTATTCTCATTCTTGCAAAAACTAAAGATGATAAGAAATCGCCTCCGCGATATGGACATCCAAAATTTTATCTGAACCCGCTAAATCTGCAATTGTCCTAGCCACCTTTATAACACGAAAATATGCTCTCGCACTCCATTTTTTCCTTCTCATAACTTCCAATAAACTTTTTTTCGCATTCTCTTCCATATCACAATACTTAGAAATTTGTTGCTCTGAAAGTTGACTATTGAAATTAATTTCCTCCTCCTTATATCGCTCTTTTTGAATAGAAACTGCATTCTCAATCTGACTTTGAAGTTCTAAAGAAGAGATTCCTCGCCTCCCTGACTGCAATTGCAGATAGGATACTGGCCTTATTTTTATAGAGATATCAATCCGATCAAAAAATGGACCACTTAATTTTCTCTGATACCTGACAATATCTTTCTCTTTACAATGACATCGCTCCATATCGGGATAATAACCACAAGGGCAGAGATTTGTCGCCGCCACCATCATAATATCTGCTGGAAATACATACTGTTCATCTATCCTTGAGATAAGTACTTTTTTATCCTCGAGCGGTTGTCTAAGTGATTCCAATACATTTTTAGGAAACTCTAATAATTCATCCAAAAATAAAATTCCATTATGTGATAAAGTAATTTCTCCAGGTGTTATAGGTCTTCCTCCTCCTATCAACGCAGGCAAAGTAATACTATGATGTGGATTTCGGAAGGGACGCTCAAAAATCAATCCCTGTTCCTTTTTTAAGTATCCCTTCACACTGTAAATTTTAGTAAGCTCCAAACTTTCTTTTTTGGTAAGCTTTGGTGCAATATAAGGAATCCTTTTTGTCAACATAGATTTTCCTGAGCCTGGAGGTCCAAACAATAACATATTATGTCTTCCAGACACTGCCACTTGAATTGCTCTTTTTGCGTACTCTTGTCCAATAATATCCGAAAAATCAGGAATTTTTCTCCATGCTTTTTCTTCCTCCTTTTTCTCGTTTTCCAGACTGCCAAGAGAAATTTTTCCATTTAAAAACTGTTCCACTTCCCTTAGTGAACTTGCCCCGAGCACTGTGATCTCATCAACTAAACTTCCCTCCGTTAAATTATCTCTTGGAAAAATGCAAGTTTGCATTCCCGCCTCTTTGGCGCAGCATACTAAGGGCAAAACTCCCCTGATTGCATGTAAACTGCCATCAAGTCCTAGTTCTCCCGCAAAAAAAATTTTTTCTGTCTTTTCTTGTAGAATTTGTCCACTGGAAATTAATATCGCGATTGCGACTGGTAAATCAAAAGCAGACCCTTCCTTTCTCAAATCTGCTGGCAATAGATTAATTGTGATTTTTTTAGAAGGAATACTATATCCTTGATTTCTAAGAGCAGTTCTCACTCTCTCTTTTGCCTCCTTTAGCTCTGAGGAGAGATAACCAACCATCTCGAAAATTGGCAGACCATTGCTAATATCTGCTTCCACATAAATTAAAACTCCGTCGATACCTTTTACAATACCACTTACAACTTTACTATACATATAGCCTCCAATCTCTCCCAAAAATTGGATATTCTTACAAAGTATAACATAAAAATCCACAAAATAAAATATATAATTTTATTTCGTGGATTTTATATAGTAAAGTTTTACATTTCTTTTTCTGGCTTATCTAAAATCTTCTTCAACTCATCCATAAATGTACTTACATCTTTAAATTCACGGTAGACAGAGGCAAATCTCACATAAGCAACCTGCTCTAAATCTTTTAGCTTATCCATAACAATCTCACCGATAACATTGCTTGGCACATCCTTTTTATCCTGATTAAAAATCTCAGCCTCAATAGCATCGATACAAGCTTCAATCTGCTCTGTCGTAACGGGTCTTTTATGACATGACTGCAATACTCCATTTTCAATCTTACTTCTATCGTAAGGCTCCCTCGTGCCATCTTTTTTAATAACAGATAAAGGGATTGTCTCTATCTTCTCATATGTGGTAAATCTCTTCTTACATACGTCACATTGTCTTCTTCTTCTAATTGCGTTATTTTCCTCAGCTGGTCTAGAATCCACTACTCTAGAATTTTCGTGACCGCAATATGGACATTTCATAAAAATCCCTCCTTTAGAATCTCTCAATTTTGCATCGATATATAGTCTGAATAATTATTATATTTTTCTTATTTTTTATACTTTCTGATTATTTGTATTATACCTTATATTCCCAAAAAAGTAAAGATTTAAAGCGAACCTTCCTCTGCTTTTACGAATATTTTACTATAAAGTCCAAAAAAACAAATAGGCAAGAGAATGTTACAAAATGCATTTCTCAGACAATATATTGACATCCCTAAAATGATTTAACAATATATCTTATTAGAATTTTAAGTTTTGCAACATCCTCGCATAGTTCACGGACCAATCTGTATGAGAGGGGATTTTTATGCAATGAGATTTTGGGAATTAAAGGAAAAAGAAGTCATCAATTGTAAAGATGGCAAACGTCTTGGTTATGTCGCAGATTTGGAATTTGATGAATGTACAGGACAGATATGTCGTCTCTTTGTCCCAACAAAAGGAAAACTATTTGGCTGTATGGGAAAAACAAGTGAATATAGTATTGAGTATAGAGATATTGTAAAAATTGGAAAAGATATTTTATTAGTAGATATAGAAGAGAAAAATCAAATTAAGCCATGCAAAAACTAAAAAACTCCCCTCCTAGAGCTTCAGAAATTCTTTCATATCTAAAGTTTAGAAAGAACCACTTAAAATCTAAGAGGGGAATCTAATCTCTTAAAATTAGCTTATAAAATAATCTTAGCAGGACATTTCTCAGCACATTTGCCGCATCCGCTACATTTATCATAATTAATATGAGCGATATTGTTCTCAACTGTAATAGCTTTATCCTCACATACACGAGTACACATCTTACAGCCAATACATCCAGCCTGGCAAGCCGCCTTGACAACCTTACCAAAGTCTTTTGAGCTACACTGTACTAAATGCTTTGCATCGTAAGGAACTATCTCAATTAATTGTTTTGGACAAACTTTTGTACATTTGCCACAAGCAACACATTTTTCCTTATCTACTACTGCCACGCCATTTACAACATGGATAGCATCAAACTCACAAGCTTTTACACAGCTTCCCATACCTGTACAGCCGTGAGAACAAGATTTTGGACTGCCACCTGGGACAGAAACTGCTGCTACACAGTCGATTATTCCACTATAATTAAACTTCTGATGAGTCTTATCACATGTTCCAGCACATTTTACAAAAGCAACCTTCTTGACTGCTCCCTCTGCGGATACACCCATAATCTCACCAATCTGCGCTGCGATTGCCGGACCTGCCACAGGACATCCATTTACTGGAGCCTCTCCAGCTGCAATTGCCTTTGCTAAGGAATCACAACCTGCGAATCCACAACCACCACAGTTATTTCCCGGCAGCTTTTCTCTAACTGCCATCTCTTTTTCATCTACTGGTACACGGAAAGCCTCTGAAGCGATTCCAAGGAGAACGCCAATGACTAAACCAGTACCGCCGACAACAGCCGCTGCTATAATAATTGCTGTTATGTTCATTTTCTCTCCTCCTATTTAATCATGCCAGAGAATCCCATGAAAGCGATAGCCATAAGTCCAGCTGTAAGCAAAACAATAGGTGTTCCCTTAAAAGATTCTGGAATATCATTGTACTCCGTTTTTTCACGAATACCAGCTAAAATTACAATTGCGATTGTAAAACCAACTGCCGTACCAAAACCGTTAATAACACTTGTTAAGATTCCATAACCTTTTTGCACATTTGTGATAGCGATACCAAGTACAGCACAGTTTGTTGTGATAAGTGGTAAATACACGCCCAAAGATTCATATAAAGGGGGCATTGCCTTCTTTAAGAACATTTCTACGAACTGTACTAAAGCTGCGATAACCAAAATAAACACGATTGTTCTCAAATAATCTAATTCAAACGGTGTTAAAATAAATTTATAAATCACACTGGCCACGAAAGAAGCAACTGTAATAACGAAGATAACGGCTGCTCCCATGCCGCCTGCTGTCTCCACCTTTTTCGATACACCTAGGAAAGGACAAAGACCTAAGAATTGACTAAGTACTACGTTATTTACGAGTGCTGAGCCAACAGCAATCAATAATAATTCTTTCATCTTCTATTCCTCCTACTTTTCTTTCTGATCCACAGTATTATCAAAGAATTTCACTCCGCAAGAACCACTTCCACATGTCTCACAGCTACCTGTACAGCCACTCTTCTTCTCTTTCGATCCCATAGAGCGAACTTTATTTTGAATCGCAACTAAGAATGCAAGAACGAAAAATGCTCCAGGAGCCAATACTAAAATAGAGATAGGATTCTTAATAAATGGAATTGCATGCCCAAATACAGAGCCTGCTCCAAGTAGCTCACGGAAAAATCCAAGAAGTGTAAGACCTACTGTAAATCCAAGTCCCATACCGATACCGTCAAACATAGAAACGATAGGACCATTTTTAGAGGCGAAGGACTCTGCTCTACCTAAGATGATACAGTTAACAACGATAAGTGGAATATAAATTCCAAGGGAATCGTTTAAAGATGGCAAATAAGCCTGAAGTAAAAACTGTACCACAGTTACTAAGGAAGCAATAATTACGATATAGGCAGGAATTCTAACTCTATCTGGAATAATCTTTCTCATTAGGGAAATAATAAAGTTTGAGAACAGAAGTACTACTGTAGTAGTAAGACCCATACCAGCACCATTAATTGCGGATGTAGTTACCGCCAAAGTAGGACACATACCAAGCATTAAGACAAGTGTTGGATTCTCCTTAATAATACCATTTACTAAACGTTCAATTGGTGTATGTTTCATCTCTTATTCCCCTCCTTTCACTGAGTTTACATATGCTAAGCAGGCATTAATTTCTTTTGTCACTGCTGTACTTGTAATTGTTGCGCCGCTAATTGCATCTATTTGTTGCTCTTCTTTTGCGCCAGTCTTTACAACTTCTAATTTCTCTGCTTTCTTTCCTTTAAACTGATCTTTAAATTCAGCTTCTGTAGCTTTCATACCAAGACCTGCTGTCTCGCTGATCGATAAAACTTCGTAGCCATTTACTGTACCATCGTTTTTAATGCCGACACTAAGCTGAATATCTCCGCCATATCCCTCTGGATTTGTGACAGAAAATACATATCCAATGACTTTTTTCTCCGCATCAACTGCCGCTAGTACTTCATTAATTGTAGTAGCTGTATCTCCGCTCGCTGCAACTGCTTGCTGAGCAGTCTCCGCATTAACTCCCTCAACAGCCTCAAATGCTGCTGCATCCGCAAATACTTGCTTATACGCCTCTTGTTTTGCTGCCTCTTCCTGCTTTTCAATAGGTCCTTTTGTAATATCATATACACCGCCAAGTATAAAACCTGCTATAAGAGTAATGACAAACAAGATAGCACAATCTTTTATAATTTTACTCATTATTTCTTACCTCCTTTGACTTTTCCAAATGAAGTAGGAACTGTAACTTTCTCAATCAATGGAACTAATAAGTTACTAAATATAATTGCATAAGATACACCCTCTGCAGAACCACCAAATACACGGAATAAACCTGTTAAGATACCGAGAATAATACCATATACAATCTGCCCTTTTGGAGTAATAGGAGAAGATACATAGTCTGTAGCCATAAAGATGGCACCAAGTAATAATCCGCCTCCAAAGAGATTTTCAAGTAAATATCGAACATCAAATCCATGTCCACCGAAAATAAGTACAAATAATAATGTTGTGATAATATAAGTAGCCGGAATTTTCAAAGAGATTACTTTTCTAAGTAAAAGGTAAGCTCCGCCAATTAATAAAGCGATAACGGATGTCTCACCAATTGTACCAGCTGTTGTACCAATAAACATATCTTTTAGACGAACACCATGTAAATTTCCTGCCTTCACTATGGCAAGTGGTGTAGCCTGTGTGACAGAATCAAAGCTCTCTTTTCCGATAACAAAACCTTTATAAGAAAAATCTGTCATGTATTTTGCAAAACTGATTAATAAGAAACAGCGTCCTGCAAGTGCTGGGTTCATAAAGTTTTGTCCTAGCCCACCAAATAGCTGCTTTGCGATAACGATGGCAAATAATCCACCTAAAATAGCAAGCCAAAATGGTGCGTTGGCTGGTAAATTTAGGGCAAGTAAAAGTCCTGTAAGTGCAGCACTAAAATCTGTAACTGTCACCTTTCTGCCCAAAAGTTTTTGAACTAACGCCTCTGCTACAACACAAGTTACAATACATACAACGATATTAAGTAAAGCATGAAGTCCAAAATGAAGAACACCAAAAATAGTGGCTGGCAATAATGCGATAATAACATCGAGCATAATTCTGTTTGTTGTAGCCTTGTCTCTCACATGAGGACTGGCTGATACATTAAACAATTCTTGATTCATTTTTACACCTCTTCCTCTATTTGCTACTACGTCTTCTTCTAGCTGCTAATACTTCTCTTCGTCCTGTCTTCATGGACTGTGTCAAGCGACGCTTTGCAGGGCAAACATAAGAACAGCATCCACATTCTACGCACTCTGCCCCATCCAACCGCTCAAACTCTTCATAATTTTTATTGTCAGCTAAAACAGAAAGCTTAGCCGGAAGAATATGTGCTGGACAGACAGATACACATCGACCACATTTAATACAGTTACTTGGCTCGCAAGCCGCAACCTGATCCTTTGTAAAACTTAAAAGAGAAGAAAATGTCTTTCCTGTTGGAATATCTAAGCTAGACATTGCCATACCCATCATAGGACCACCAGAAATAACCTTCTCTGGTCTTTTCCTAAATCCACCACAAGCTTCCACAAGCTCTTGACAGTTTGTTCCGCAAGGAACCATAAAGTTTGCAGCACTTGTAATAGCATCACCTGTGACAGTGACAACTCTTTTTGTAAGAGGCTTTCCCTTCACTACAGCATCATAAATTGCAATCGCTGTTGCAACATTATCTACAATACATCCCGCATCTGCTGGAAGCATAGAGGAATTGATAGAACGCCCTGTTGTCGCATAAATTAAAGAACGCTCCGCTCCCTGTGGATACTTTGTCTTCAAGGCAGCAACTTCAATCTTAGGCTCAGATTTTACCATACCCTCTAATTTTTTAATCGCATCTGGTTTATTATCCTCGATGCCGATAATTCCCTTTGCCTTAGGGAAAAGAGATAAAATAATATTAAGACCACCGATTAATTTTTCCGGCATTTCAAGCATACAGCGATAATCCGCCGTAATATAAGGCTCACATTCCGCGGCATTGATAATAATATACTCAATCGCATTGTCGTCCTTTGGACTTAATTTTACATGAGTTGGAAAACCTGCTCCTCCAAGTCCCACAATACCAGCTTCTTTTACCGTAAGCTTAATTTCATCTTTTGTCATCTGCTCTAATGGCTTCGTATCGTATATCATTTCCTCATACTCGCCATCATTTATCACGACAATCGAATTTACCATAGCTCCATTTGCAGTTAATCTTGGTTCAATTATCTTGACTTTACCAGAGACAGAGCTATGAATATTTGCGGAAACAAATCCGCCGGCTTCTGCAATCTTTTGTCCAACTAAAACTCGATCGCCCTTTTTTACTACCGGTTTTGCTGGAGCGCCGATATGCTGGCTTAAAGGATATACCATGTCTCCCGTTGGAACGAATAACTGAATCGCTTTATCTTTCGATAATTCCTTTCCATCGTAAGGATGTAGGCCACCTTTAAAAGTTAATAATCCCATTCTCCTACCTTCTTTCATCTTTTTTTCTGTCATCTTTTTGCCCTTTTCAGCTTAACGCTTCCTCTGTATTAGCGCTTAAAATCTAGAATTTTTCTGGGTAAAATTATGACAGATTTCTACAAAATTGTCGCCAAAAATTGTATTATCTACACCTCATATCATACCACTTTCAAGGGTAAAATCAACTATTGTTATTTTTTTCACAATAAGTCGATTTTTCTTTCTGTTCTTTTACTTTTTTATCTAACTTTGAATTTTTCGTAATAAATATGCCAAAAAAAGAAAAATTTATTAATTTTTTTCTATTTTTTATACAAAACTTATTTTTTTATTTAGAATTTATTTTCCTTTTTTTGGCATATTTGTATATTGTTTTTTTAAAAAAACAATATACAGAATACAATTTTATTTTTTTGTGATTTTATTGACAATCTCTATTGGGCAACCCCATCTATTTCTGTCTCCTCCTCAGATTTCACTTCTACGACTACTTTATTCGGAAGACAAATAATCGTCTCTCCCTTTTTTGAGATTCGATGCTGCTGCTCACAAAGATGGTCTGGACAACTTGAGTCAATCATCTTCGCATATCCATCTTTTATCTCCAACGTATTCGTTTTCTCTTCTCCTGGCACTTCAATAATAATCGTTTGATTTTTATGAAGTTCCACCTCCTTATACACTTCTCCATCCATTGTAATAAGAACTTTGTCAGCGGAACCATTCATAAAAAGTTTTATGCCAAGAAGGGAAATTGCGGCCACTATTAAAATTCCAATTATCAAATATTTATCTGCTTTTTTCATCATAATTTAATCTTCTCTCTAGTCTAATTTTAGGTTTGCAAGGGCATCCGCAAATGCCGAATTTAAAGGCTCTTTCTTTTGTTGATTTTGTTTTCTCATATAAGCAGCTACATCTTTTTTGGATATTCCTTTTCCCTCTTTATTTCTTCTTTCCTCAAAAGCATGCATGGATTCTTTATGACCACATACGCAGACAAATCTCTGCTTTTCCCCTATTCCAATCAACTCCATTTTTTTATGACATTGTGGACAGCGAGCATTTGTAAACTTTGAGATACGTTCCTTATATCCACATTCTCTATCTTGACATACAAAAAGTTTTCCTGTTTTATTCGACACAGAAAGCATTTTTTTACCACAATTTGGGCAAGATTTATTTGTCAAATTATCATGCCGAAAAACACCGTCAGCCGTTTTAATCTCCCTCGTGATGTCCTCTGTATATTTACGGATTTCCGTTAAAAAATCTCTTTGTCTCATTTTCCCCTTGGCAATTAAAGATAATTTTGCCTCCCAGCTTGCTGTAAGCTCCGGCTTCCTTAAATCCTCTGGAACAAGCTTTAAAAGCTGTCTCGCCTTTCCCGTAATCTTAATCGACTCCCCTTGTTTTTCCATCAAATACGTGTGAAAAAGCTTTTCAATAATATCAGCTCTTGTCGCAACTGTCCCAAGACCACCTGTCTCTTGCAAAGTCTTTACTGTATTTTTATCCTTCTGCTCTAAATACTTTACGGGATTTTCCATGGCCAAAAGTAAGGTTGCCTCCGTAAAATAAGCTGGAGGCTTTGTCTTTCCCTCAGTTCTTATAATCGTTAAATCAGAAAGCTTTTGTCCTTCTTTATATTCTGGAAGACTTCCCTCCATCTCCTCTTCTTCCTCTTTTATCAGCTCTAAAAATCCTCTCTTTTTCTCTACTCTTCCTTTTGCGATAAAAATCTCATTTCCAATTTTTAGAGTAACCGTCGTCTGTTCATACTCATATGGTGGATATAAAACAGCGAGAAATCTTCGAATAACCAAATCATAAATCTTTCTCTCCTCATTTGACAAAGCAGATAAAACTGGTGTCTGCTCTGTTGGAATAATTGCATGATGGTCGGATACTTTTTTATCATCTACAAAAGAGGCTTTTCCCTTAATTGTCTGCTTTAAAATAGCTCCTGTATATTGTTTATATGGACCAACACTTACTGCTTTTACACGCTCCTTTAATGTATCTACAATATCTGTGCTAATATAGCAAGAATCCGTTCTTGGATAAGTTAAAATCTTATGCTGCTCATAGAGCTTTTGCATAATATTCAATGTCTGCTTTGCAGAAAAAGAAAAATACTGATTGGCATCTCGCTGAAGCGTTGTAAGATCATAAAGTCCTTTTGGATAAGTCTTTTTGGCCACCTTCTTTACATCGACAATTTCTCCAATCTCTGCTCTTACCTTCTTTTCAATCTTCTCTATTTTTTTCTTATCAAAGCTAGAGCTACTATTTGTCTTTGCATCTTGCCAAATAAATAGCGTCCCATTTGCTCTCACCGTTAATCCATAATAAGGTTTTGGAATAAAAGTTCTAATTTCTTCTTCTCTTTTAGCAATCATTGCGAGGGTAGGTGTCTGTACTCTTCCGCACGAAAGCTGTGCGTTATATTTACATGTGAGAGCTCTCGTAGCATTCATTCCGACAAGCCAGTCAGCTTCTGCCCTCGCTTTCGCTGCGGCATAAAGTGCTTCATATTCTTTTGCATCTTTTAAATGCACAAATCCTTCTTTAATTGCCTTATCTGTCACAGAAGAAATCCAAAGTCTCTTTAGCCGCTTTTTATTTCCCGCCTTTTCTAAAATCCATCTGGCAACCAACTCTCCTTCTCGCCCAGCATCTGTCGCAATAATAATCTCACTCACATCATTTCGATGAATTAAGTTTTTTACTGCATTAAATTGCGCTCTCGTCTGCTTAATTACGACAAGCTTCATCTGCTCCGGCATCATTGGCAAATCCTCGATATGCCATTCTTTATAATCTGTATTATAATCCTCTGGGTCAGCTAAAGTGACAAGATGTCCAAGTCCCCATGTGACAATATACTTATTTCCCTCTATAAAACTTTTCGTCTGCTTTTTACAGCCGAGAACTCTCGCAATATCTCGCGCTACAGAAGGCTTTTCTGCAATAACTAATTTTTTCATAAACTCTTACACTTTTTTTACTATTTCTATAGTAATATAGTAAAAAAATGCATTCCTCCTTTCTAATGAATCAGTTTTCTAGCTTCTAAAAATTCTATTTTTTCATTGTCAGATAAATACCTATTTTGAATTTATGTTATCCATTTTATCACAAACATAAGTCAAAGGAAATGACAAGTAAAAAAATAATTTTTCTTAGTAAAACCTACTTTGATTTCGCTCTCTCCGCCAAAATCTTCCCTTTACAAATTTTTCTTTAAAATTTATACTAATAACTTAAGAAGTTATATTTTTATGGAACTTCACAATATTCGTCAAAAACTTAATAAAATAGTTTTTAAATAACAGAATATCTACACAAGTTTCTACTATTAATAAAAATGAAATATAAAAAAGAATAGGAGTGAATTTTATGGTAGCAGAGATTATTACTGTCGGAACTGAGCTATTGCTCGGAGATATTTTAAATACAAATGCACAATTTTTATCAAAGAAATTGGCGCATATCGGAATTGATGTCTATTATCAGACAACAGTCGGAGACAATAAAGAACGCCTAAAATCGGCGCTTGAGATTGCATTTTCCCGCTCTGATATGGTTATTCTAAGCGGAGGTCTTGGTCCTACAAAGGATGACCTGACAAAAGAATTAGTCGCTGAGTATTTTGGAAAGAAACTTATTTGGAATCAAGAAGTATATGATAATGTTGAAAAACGGGGCTTTGCTTTTGGACTTAAGAAAATTAGCGATAGTCTGAAAAAGCAAGCATATGTACCTGAGGACTGTCTCGTTTTATATAATCACAACGGAACAGCTCCAGGACTTATTTTCGCAAAAGATGGCAAATCTGCTATTTTACTCCCTGGACCACCTTCCGAGATGAAGCCAATGTTCAAAGAATGCTGTGAAGTATTTTTAAATAAAATTTCTGATCGTGTTTTTGTTTCCCTCGGTATCAAACTAAAGGGACCTGGAGAGGCTCCTGGCAGTGAAATTGGAGAGGCTCCTGTGGCAGATAAAATTTCTAAATATTTGGATTATACAAATCCTACCGTGGCAACTTATGCAAAGGAAGACGGATGTTTAATTCGAATTACTGCTTCTGCTGCTACGAGAGAGGAAGCGCTTGAGTTAATCGCTCCTGTGGCTTCTGAAATTTCTGATATTGTTGGACCTGTTATTAAGAATGTCGCTGAAGTGACAGATGAAACCTAAATATGAAAAAGAATTGTTTCTATAATTTTAAGGGATAGCCCTTTTATTATGTATAGATTTTGAAACAGATAGAATAGCAACTATTATATAGCTAAGAACGAAATTAGGATAGAAGATTCAGGGGAGACACGTTGCGTTCCCACTATTTTTCGCTACTCCGCCTATTTTTAAGAGTTTGAGCAAACTCACTGCGTTCAGATACGCTCAAATTCTCAAAGCATCCGTAGCGAAAAATAGCTTCACCCAAAATTTTATAAATTCATTTAGTATAACATTATATTATGCTTCTGTGAAATATCACCATAGCTTGACGAAAATATATTTTTTGAGAAACAATGGTACTATATTCTATTTTTAAAACGATATTCCCTATGCATCAACCAAAAATTCCCTCATATTTTTTAGCGCCGCTTTCTCAAGCCGACTAACTTGAGCCTGAGAAATACTAATTTCATCTGCCACCTCCGTCTGTGTCTTCCCCTCAAAAAAACGAAGCTTAATAATCTTATTTTCTCTCTCTGAGAGTCTATCTAATGCCTCTCGAAGCGACAATTCTTCCACCCAGTTTTCCTCTTTATTTTTCTTATCACTCACCTGATCCATAATATAAAGCGTATCTCCCCCTTCCTGATACACTGGCTCATAGAGTGACATCGGACTTGCGATTGCATCAAGAGCATACATAATCTCATCTTTGTCTATTTCTATCTCTTTCGCAATCTCCTCTATCGTCGGTTCCTGGTTGTTTTTCTTTAACAAATTTTCCTTTGCAGAAATTGCCTTATATGCAATATCTCTTAGAGACCTGCTAACACGAATCGAATTATTATCCCTTAAGTATCTTCTCACCTCACCGATAATCATCGGAACTGCATACGTAGAAAATTTCACATCTAGACTCCGGTCGAAATTATCAATCGCCTTCATCAGACCAATACAGCCTACTTGAAATAAATCATCCGCAGAGTCATTGCTCGATGAAAAGCGCTGAATCACACTTAACACTAATCTCAAGTTTCCCTTAATGTATAGTTCCCTAGCTTCCAAATCTCCCTGCTCAATTCTCTCAAAAAGTGCCTCTTTCTCCTCGTTTTTTAATAGCGGTAGCTTTGATGTATTGACCCCACATATTTCCACTTTATTCAGTGCCATAAATGATTTCCTCCACTTCTCAAAGTTCCATGTATAAAATTCTATCTAATATCAAATTAGAAATAAGCTTGCTTATTCTTTTTTAGCTTCATGGAAACTTTAAATATTAAGTTTCTATTCTTAAATCATTTACCAATTGCACCATTTTTATGCGAGAGAGCCTTGGTTTTATTTTCCATACAAAAATGGAAAGTTAGCTTGATATTTTTGTGGAAATATATATCATTATATTATGGAAAATAAACTTTCCATAATAAAAAAAGGAGGCCATATGAAAAATCGATTAGAAGAACTGCGAAAACAACGGGGAATTAGCCAGGAAGAATTGGCAAATGGCGTAGAAGTATCCAGGCAAACAATAAGTTCCTTAGAAAATGGACGGTACAATCCCTCAATCATACTGGCATTTAAAATTGCTAGATATTTTGATAAAAGCATAGAAGAAATTTTTATTTATGAGGAAGTTCAAGACAATGAAAAAATATAATCTAATATTCCTCATAATGTATAATATAAATAATAAGTAGCAGCGTTTTCGGACGCTGCTTTTCATTTTTTCTCGTTGCATAATTTTTTTTATTGATATATAATAATGACAAAAAGTCATTAAGGAGTGAAAACGAATATGACATCTAGAATGAATAATACAGAAGCCAGAAAAAAACAAATTTTAAGAAAAGCAACAGAGCTCTTTGCGCTAAAAGGTTATCACGGAGTGGGAATTGATGAAATTGCCAATGCCTGTGGAGTGGTACGTGGAACAGTACTCAAATATTTTGGGAGCAAACAAGAACTATATAAGAAAGTCTTATACGGAAGAGGAAATCCAGCTAGAGACTATATGATTTCTGTATATGATGATACAAACATATCTGCACTCGAGGCTCTGAATAAATTAATAGAAATTACTAGGAAACAAATTCAAGTAAATAAAAAATATATTGGGAAAGACTTGGAAAATGAGGAATTTCTTCAAAATTTTGATGTGCTTAGACTTCCTATATATCGTGAACAACAAAAATATCTTGAAAAAATTATAGAACGTGGGAATAAAGAAGGTGTGTTTCATGTTGAAAATCCTCATCTGAGAGCATTTAGTATTATATTTGCTGTATTTGGGATTACAGAATCCTTAGAAGGAGAAGAAGCAATATTATTAGAAATGAACGAGATTATAAAAAAAATGTTGGACTTATAAAAGAGAAAAGGTGAAAATTATGAGAGAAAAAGATTTAAAATTTGACAAAAAAAAGCATTGCCTTTATCCAAAAAAAGGAAAAAAATTAATCAAGAAATATTTATATAATGAGTTTGGTAAAGTTAAAGCTGAGATATTATGGGAAAAAATCCAACTCAAATATGTAGAGTATGTAAATGATTGTCCAGATATAGGCGGAAAAAAAAATAACCATGCTGCTGCGATATATGGCAGTTTATTTATTTTTGCCTTTTGTGAGGTTGCAGTTCCCAATAAAAAGATAGAAGAATTACAACCATTAGTTTATAAAATTTTTATGGAAGATTCCTTTCAAATGCTGGGCAAGATATTCGACCTTAATAAACAATCCCATATGAAGCTTGCTAATAAAGTGTTCACTAAAGTCGGGCAAAAAGATCAGTTGCAGGCGAAGCAATATCCAGCAGGATTTATTACAATAACGGAGCCTTTTGATGAAGAACATCAAGCTATTCGATATCATTTTACACAATGCCCTAATGCAGAGTTTGCAAAAAAACATGGACTCACGAAATGGATGCCACTCTTTTGTAATTGCGATTATCTTGCGATGAGAGAACTAGGATGTGAACTAATACGACATGAAACATGTACAAATGGTAATAAATGCGACTACTGTATGGTTGGCAGCCATAATCCGATTGTAAAAAAATATCCATTAAAAATAGACGAAGATGGACTCTGGTACAATGAATCATAGGAGGAAGGTAAAAAAGGGAGAAGATGAGATTATACAATATCTTAAAGCATAATAAGATAGAAAAAAGATTTCCACTCCCAAAATTGAACATTTTATGTTAAAATAATTATAATAATAAGAAGCTCCGATTTCTATTATATATATTTATATTTTTACTACGATTCATGTCCTCAATTTGACCTATTTTGCTTTATCTTGCTTATTTTATTGTATAACATTTTAGAAATCTAAGCATCCTAACTGCAAACCTCGACAAATTAAGGCATACTAACATATTTTAGGAGGATTTTTGTTCATGATAAAAGTATTATTTATCTGCCATGGCAATATTTGCAGAAGTCCAATGGCGGAGTTTTTGTTAAAAAATATGGTAAAAAAACAAGGATTAAGTGATCAATTTTATATCGCTTCCGCTGCCACAAGCACAGAAGAAATCGGCAATCCTGTTCATCACGGTACAAGGAGAAAATTATCAGAATTTGGAATTTCCACAAAGGGAAAATATGCCATTCAGATGAAAAAAAAGGATTATGACCAATATGATTATCTCATCGGAATGGATGACTGGAATATTCGAAATATTATGAGAATCATAAAAACAGACCCTGAGCATAAAGTATATAAATTATTAGAATTTGCAAACTCAAGCAGAGATATCGCAGACCCTTGGTATACGGGAAATTTCGATATTACTTATAATGATATCGTGGAGGGATGTGAGGCATTTTTGGTCTATCTAGAAAAAGAAGAACAGATTAAGCTTGATTAGATTATTTTCAACTATCATATTAGAAGGAGGAAATAACATGAAAAATTTGATGGAAAACTATCGAATTGTGACAAACAAAGAAGACAATAAAATTATTTTTGACACGGATTTAGTTTATCTTTGCGACGATGCATACGCTCTTTTTGGATTATTAAAAGCCGATGAACTTGGCTATATTGACTTACTTGGCGTGACAACAGTCGGTGCTAATCATCTTGTAGCACCTGTCACTTATGATGTTTTAAGCATACTAGAGCATATCGACAGAACCGATATTCCTGTATATATGGGAAGCGATGTACCACTTGAAGGCTTTTGGAATCTTGAGGAAATGTTTGATACAATAGGAAAAATGTATTTTTACGGAGCATACGCTTACCTCGATCGATACGTAGACTCCTACGAGAAAGCTAACGAACTTGCATATACAAAACTTCCAAAAGCAAATACACTTCCACAAGAAAAAACCGCTGTCGATTTTATGATTGAGCAGGTACATAAATACCCTGGAAAGGTAACAATTATGGCTGTCGGTAGCTGCATTAACGTGGCAAATGCTATTTTAAAGGATCCGACCTTTGTGGAGGACGCAGCTGGAATCATCTATATGGGAGGTGTATTTGATGTCAAGGCCGAGGATTTGGCTGGAATTGAGATTAACTGGTGGTATGACCCAAAAGCTGCCGATATCTGTCTTCGAGCAAACTGGAAAAGTCAAGTAACTGTCCCACATGACGCTGCTGTGACATGTCAAAAAGATAAGGATGTCTACGACAGATATAAGTCAAAAAATACAACTAAAATTACAAAGCTCATTGTAGATGAATTAGCTCCAATTTATGAAAATGGACAAAAAGAAGCTCTTGTCTATTGCTGGGATCCCATTGTTGTGGCGTCCTACCTCTGCCCCGATTTAATTGAGCGACAAGATCGAAGAAAACTTGCTATTTGTACACAGAAAGGATACGCATACGCACAATGTCTTAGCTGGGAGGAAAAAAAGGCTCCAAAGGGATTACAAAGCTGTGATATTATTTTTAAGGTAAATCGAGATAAATTTTGGGACTTCATGAGTGATTTATATGCCTCAGAAAAATCATTTTAAAAGCTTTTCATAAATAGTAATCTTTTCGTTTATTATAAACAAAAACCCACTGCCTTTAAAGATGTGTAAAGATGTATGAGGAGCAATGTATGAGACATCTCCTTCATTCATAATAGCTAAAAAGCAAGAAAAAGCCGCTGTCAAAAATCGATTGCGACAGCAGCTTTTTCTTGCTTTTCTATGTAAATTTTCTTTTATTTTTTCTATTTCTTCCACTGCTTTGAAATTGTCTGTACTCCCTCTACTGCCAAGACAATCGCCAAAATTACAAGCAGCGTTCCGATACCTGCGCGAACTACACACCATACAGTCTCACCTGTGCCAGCCATAACACCCTTTATATTTGTAAGAATTGTCTGACAAAGTGATACTACTGTTACAATGAGCATAAACGCCATCGGCAATAAAAACATTTTATTATTTTTGCCCATCTTGCTAAGCCAAGCTGCAACAGCCAACAGACCAAGAGCAGCTAAAAGCTGGTTTGCAGCTCCAAATAAAGCCCAAATTTTTGCATATCCTGTCATTCCAAGAGCAATACCGAGTACTACCGTAATAATAGTAGCTACATAAGGATTCGTCACCGTTTTCTTAAATCCCTGCACATCCTTATAGGTTTGCCCTGATTCTAGCCAAAACTCCTGAAACATATAGCGCGCCAGACGAGTTGCTGTGTCAAGTGAAGTCAGGCAAAATGCTGATACTGCCAAAATCAACATAGAGTAGATTATATGCTCAGCACCAGAAAGAATTGGAATTGTCGCACACATCCGAGAAATACCAGTGGCAAATACAGCTGTCGGTGTAGTCACTCCACCTGGAATATATTCCTCCCAAATATATCCTACCGCACAGAGAGAAATTAATGCCAACGCACATTCAATTAACATACCGCCATAGGCAATTGGCTTGGCGTCGGCCTCATTATTTAACTGTTTTGCCGTAGTACCAGATCCAACTAAAGAGTGAAATCCAGAAATAGCACCGCAGGCAATTGTGACAAAGAGCGCTGGAAAAATACTTCCAAGAGAAACTCCAGATCCAAACTGTGCAGAATCTACAAAACCTGTAAATGCTGGAATAGAAAGTGATGGATGTGCTCCCACAATGCCGACAACCGCAACAATCATCATACCGTAAAGTAAAAAGGAGCTCAAATAATCACGAGGCTGGAGTAAAATCCAAACTGGAGTTACTGAGGCAATAGTGATATAAATACCTACAATTATCATCCAAGTACTTCCACTTAAATAAATCGGATGCCAATTTAATCCAATTGCCATACAGGCGATAATCGCCACAACACCAATAATTGTAGATACGGCCAACGAGGCATTTCTTCGATATACCATCATTCCAAAAATAATCGCAACCACAATAAAAAGTATAGAAATCATAGCCGTAGAAGCATTGGCGGCACTTGCTGCCTTATCTAAAACTCCGCTCTCATCGTAGGCCGCCTGAAAGGTACTGGCAACAATAGATGCAAACGCCGCTACTACTAAAACTAAAGTTAGATAAGAAAAAATAAGAAATAACTTTTTAGCTCTCGTGCCAATACTGGTCGCAATAACCTCACCGATAGACTGTCCCTTATTTCTCACGGACGCAAACAGTGCACCATAATCATGTACTCCACCGATAAAAATACCTCCAATCAATACCCAGAGCATGACTGGAACCCATCCAAATACAGCCGCCTGAATCGGACCATTAATTGGCCCCGCACCTGCAATTGATGAGAAATGATGTCCCATTAATACTGGCGCCTTAGCTGGAACATAATCTTTCCCATCCTCAAGCTCGTGCGACGGTGTAATTTTCTTTGGATCTACGCCCCACTGCTCTGACAGCCATTTTCCATAGAAGAGATATCCCGCTACTAGAATAGCAATACCTACTAATAAAATCACTACTGCATTCATTTTTCTTTCCTCTCTTTCTTCATATGTTGCATAGTTTTTTCATGAATTTGGCATTACTACGCCCGCTTCGATTCGTCAGCACCTCCCTTTGCTCTAAAACGATAGCAGCCGTGTGGAAATCCATCCAGCCATACCATGAAAAACGAAAGCTTTTATATATTCGACATCTGCAAACTGCCTGTTTTGCCTCGGCGGTGCAGGTATCACATAAAAAAACAGCAGTAATATAGCTGTACATATGACCAGGTTTTGGATTAATCAACTTCATTCCCTCTTCATATGCATAATTTTTACATCTTTCATACCATTCTTTTGTGAGATGAGGAAGAGAAAAAATATAGACAAATTCATTGCTATCTGCATCCCATAGCTTTGCCTTCTTTATAAGCACATACTTCTCAGAATGGACAAATAACCGACAGTGAGCCTTTAGCGGAATTCCTTCCTCTTTCTCTTTTTCATATGTTTCAATATCAAAATATGCCTCATAGCTTTTTAAAAGTTTTTCTAAAGCCTCGCCACGACTTAATATTTTCTCCATAGTTTTTCCTCCGCTCAGTACTATAGATATAAAATCAATATATCCTATCTGTTTTCTATTAATAATTATCGGATTCCCTCATACAAAAGTCAACAGTTTTCGCCTTTTGCATTCTTAAACCTTGTTATATTAAATAAATCACCATATTTACCTAATATAATTAACTTAAATAAAAAGACTTCTATTATGACGATTTGCCACAATAAAAGTCTTTCTATTTCACTTAATAAAAATATTTCTCAACATTAAGAGAACGAACAAGCAGCCCCTATGCCACCTCTCTCAATCTCTCTACTACACTCTGTTTTGCCGCAAAACGGTAAAGAATAGCTGGAATTACAATACCCAGTATTGCAAATACTGGTGTGACTAAAATGACAGGGATAAGTGTAAAGTGATAGGAGAAAAACCAAAACATATTCTCCATCAAACTTCCAGCTAATGGTCCGACAATAAAACTAAGTAAAAGTGAAATAATCACAGCACCTGCGGTATAGAAGATGCCCTCATATACGAGCATTGTTTTTAGCTGCTTACTTGTCAAACCGATGGACTGCAACACAGCAAACTCATGGCGACGAGACAGAATTCCTGTCATAATCGCATTAAAGAAATTTAAAACTCCGACTAAACCGATGATAAAACAGAGCAACCCGCCAAGTAATATAAACATTTGCTGAAAACTTTGAAAATCCTCTCGCTTTAGTTTTTTACTCTCATACATAATCTCAGATAAATCCCCCTCTGTGAGCTCAGCGAGATAATTTTCCGCCTCCGTCTCTGCCTGTTCATCTGGAGTATCAAAGAGGTAGAACTCTGTAAAAATATTAGCCTTGCTATCTGAGCGAAGTTTCTCTATAGGCAAAATAGCCTCATATCCTATGCTACCAAATCGAAAACTCATAGAATAAGGCAATACTACAAGTGCACAGACCGTATAATTGACATCATGACTCTTCTCAATTTTACTATTTATAACTTCCTCTGGTGTAGTATCGTCGATTTTTTTGCCTGTTCGAGTATCAATATAAGAAGATTCATCTACATAAGTCACAGGCAGAGTATCTCCCACTTTCGGATAAATTGCTAAATTATCAACTTTTCCATAATCATCTGTTCTCACACAAATCGCAATTTTATGCTTATCTTTCTCAAATAACGGTGCGATATCTCCGTCCACTACAATCAATTTCTCAAATAGCGCCTTATCCAGTCCTTCCAGCAATAAATCACTTCTGACTAAATTTTCCCTATGTGGCGTATTTTTCACGTTTTGATCTAGTTCCTCTCCCTGGATATAGCTACTTAATCGCTTTCGATAAATATTTTCATCCATCCAACATTGTGGAGTATATCCCTCAGCAGCATACCCACGGCCACTCACCGTTTGCTTTGTATTTTTATTAATCTCTTCCACAATAGAATCATCTAAATGCACCGATGAACTTGCCCCCTCAAATCGAAAATATCCTGTCTTTCCTACAATAAAATCCGCACAAGTCTGATTATCTAAATATTTTTCCATATCAAAACCACCCACAAAGGAGTATAAAATTGTGAGCAGTACAACTGAGAGTGATAAAGAAACTATTACTAATACCGTTTTTCTCTTATTACGCCCAAGATTCGCAAATGCCATCTGATGTATCTTTGCCCCGCGAGTCGCACGACTCTTTTTTCTTGTCCCTGTAACTTCTGTATACTTTGTCGCCTCTACTGGTGAAACCTTTGCCGCCAAGCGCCCTGGATGTGCACAAGAAAGCAGTACCGTAATGAGAGAAAATAAAGTAGAGCCAATAAAAATAATTGGTGAGGTACTGATCGTTGCCTCATTTAGTTTTATTGTCGTCTGTCCTAAAACATAGGGAGTCAATACCGCTCCCACTCCATATCCTCCCAGTAAACCAATTGGAATTCCAACAACACAGAGAAATAGCGCCTGCTGATAAATAATTCTCTTTAATTGTCTTGGAGTAACACCAATTGTCTTTAATAATCCATAAAAACGGATATCTCCTGTAACCGAAATTTGAAAAATATTATAAATAATTAAATATCCCGTAAATATAATAAGCATTGCAAAAGCAATAATTGCTATAACTGTACCTGCATCAAAATCTGAGGCAAGCTGAGCTCCTGTATATCCCCAGTTTACGCCAATTCGAATATAATTATCCTTTTCCTCATTTTCACATTGATACCCCAAATCTTTTGCAATTTTTTCCATTTCACCGCGAATATTTGTGCTGGAACCTAACATAATATTAAGGTCAATACGAAAAGAATGATAACCATCCTTAACTGCATCCCCCTCTACTAATTCAGCGTATTCTTTTGATACATTCAGGAAATGAACAGGTGCGATATTATCATATTCCCAGTATCCCACTAATTTAAATGTATCTGTACGCGGGGGTATTGTTTGATTTTTATCCCCCACATCAAAAGTAAGTTTTATCTTAGTATTTAACTCAGGCTTAATTCCCAACAGCTGCAAAGCTCTTGTATCCATTGCAATTTCATCAATTGCCTCCGGCTCTCGCCCAACCGTCGGTGTACAATAGCTCCACTTTGTATTCTCGCTATCCATATAGCTCACCTCTGCTGGAATTTTTCCAAAAACTCCTGTAGTACAAGTTCCGATAACCTTTCTTTCTCCCACCGCTTTTACTTTCGTATGTTTTTTAATCGCATCAATTTGTTCTTTACTTACTTCCTTAAATGTGCCATGACAATATCCTCCTATCTGTCGAAACATATAAGTCTCATAACTGGAATTGAGAGAGAATGCGATTGTAAAAAGAGAAGTAAAAAGTAAAGTGGTGAGTATAATCGCAATGATAGCGATTATATTTCTCTTTCTAGATGCCCATAGTGATTTAAAGCTTAGGCGACGAATACATTTTTTATTTTGCACATTCATCTCCGTCACCCCCTCTCATGATTCGTGACAATATGACCATCTTCGATATGAATAATACGGTCTGCCAGCTGTGCAATTTCCTCATTATGTGTAATCATCACGATTGTCTGGGAAAACTTTTGACTACTGACTTTTAATAAACTCAGTACATCTTGACTTGTCTTAGAATCCAAATTTCCAGTTGGCTCATCCGCCAAAATAATCGCTGGAGCAGATGCCAGAGCACGAGCGATCGCCACACGCTGCTGCTGACCTCCAGAAAGCTGACTAGGCAAGGCATCAAGGCGCTCATCTAACCCCAACATCTCCACAATTTCTTCCACAAATCCTTTATTAATTTTCTCACCATCCAACTCAATTGGAAGAACAATATTTTCATATACATTAAGAACGGGAACTAAATTGTACGCCTGAAATACAAATCCAATTTTTCGACGGCGAAAAATAGTGAGAGCTTCATCTTTCAATGAAAAAATATCCTTTCCATCTACTGTAACCTTACCACTTGTAGGGTGATCTAGACCTCCTAACATATGAAGCAGAGTCGATTTTCCACTGCCACTCGTTCCTACAATTGCGACAAACTCTCCTTTTTCCACCTCCAAATTTACGCCATCCAATGCGCGAACTTCATTTTCTCCAGATCCATATATCTTTTTTAAATCTGTTGTCTGTAAAATAGTCATATCCATCCCTCCACAACTTTCTATAAATTCTTTCGTGCTTTCACTTTATCATAACTCTATTTTCTCTAAAACTTTTATGGTCATATTATCTCATATCATTCTTTCCACATTCTTTCAAGAAAAAAGCCAATTCTAACAATTTTGTAAGAATTGGCTTTTCTTCTATATATATTAAGCGCCTTATATCCCCATATCTAAAGATAGGGGATATAAGGCGCACTTGGTAATTTCTTTCTATATGTCTTTTACATATTTTTCTTAAAAAATTCACTTTGGATAAATAAGATTTATTCTGTTTTTTTCTTTTGCATTGACAATAGCTTATCCAGATAAACGGACTTAAACTGTTTGCTCGCCAATGCCTGTTTCATAGGCGGAAGTTTAAGAATCGTTCCAAACACAGCTGCCATTGCACGGTGATTTGCAAACGCTTGATTATCGAATATCAAATTTTGCAAAGTTCCCTTTTCAATCGCTTGCAATACAAAACGATGTGTGCTATTTACTGGCGTAATTACCTGTACTGGTCGACGCTTTAACTCAATAGCACCAGTCGGACAATTTCTTGCACAGACACCACATCCCAGACAGATTTCTTTATCTACTACTGGATGCTTCTTTAAAATTTTTCCCTCTTGCTTTTTTTCATCTTCCTCCATCGCAATCGCCAATATCGGACAAACCTTTGCGCATTTTCCACATTTGATACATTTCTCGAGTGAAATTTCTGGAATATAATTTGTCGTCGCAACTGGCTGCATCGGAGAAAAACGTCTCGCCGCCTGCAGCGCCTCGCAGCAGCATCCACAGCAGTTACAAATAAAAGCTGGATGTTCTCTTACATTTTCTCCTATCTGTACTAAATTACTTGCATAGGATCGTTCTAATGCGTCCATCGCCTCCTCCTTGGAAATCAATCTCGCATACTCTCCGTGTTCCGCAAGTGAGCGAGCCACATTGTCAAATGTCAGACAGACATCCCACGGTGCATCGATTTCACATGGATGTCCCGCATGATACGCTTTATGTCGACAATAGCAAGTTCCAAGTCCGATATACTTTGCCTCCTCTATAATATGCGTCGCTCTCTCATAATCTAGAATATGATTCGTCTTATCATTTGTCAGAACCGGCTCTTGTACATAGACACGGCCAAGTCTTGTCTCCGTGGCGAAAAATAAGTTTTTTACAAAATCTTCCTCCACATTCATATACTGATAGTATAATTCACTTAAATATTTTTGATCAATATCTCCTCTCGTTCGCATTAACGCAAACTCAATAAAGCCTGCCATTGGAGGCGGCATAACAAATTGTCGCTGACCGTGGTATTCACTGTCCACTAATAACGCCTTTTCACATAAATGATCTAGCAGCTTCTCCGCCTTTGCCTCGGTTGTTCCCCATACGCGCGCTGCACGCTTTAAGGTAAACGGACGTACTGGCAGCTTTGCCACCCATTTTGCTTCTTTTTCTGTGTACAAAACTTGCAAAATTTTATATAGAGTCTCCGAAGGCGGCGCTCCCTGTGTAAACCAATTAATACGTTCCTCCAAATTTTTGTAAGCATCTCTTGTTGTCAAATGTCCCATAACGCTGTCCCTCCTTTATTTTTCCCTTGCTCTTATGCAGACTATAATAAGCAAACTCCTCGCTCGCCATTTCATACTCTATATACGCTACACAGAAGACTCACTCAACTCGTTAAAACCATAATAAAAACATAATAGAAATTTCTTAGTTCACTGCCTTATCTAGTATTTTAACACAAATCGGTAAATTATGTATAAAAATATTAAATCTATCCTCTCTCCTTATCTTCTCGTATCAATATTCTCAATGCTTCCACCGCAAGCTTGATTGCTTTCTCCGTGTCATGCACAACCAAATTTTCCAATCCTGCCAATTCTCGCTCCTGATTGTGAATAGCCAAAAGTACTGAACCACAATGCGCACGCAAATAATTCGCCACAATAAACAAAGCCGCTGATTCCATCTCTGATGCTTTACATCCCATTCGCTTCCATGCCTCCCATTTATTCAAAAGCTCATAGCTCACCGGCATTTTTTCCGGTGTATGTTGCCCGTAGAAAGAATCTTTACACTCTACAACGCCAATATGATATGTATAACCTAATTTTTTTCCCGCATTCACAAGCGCATTTGTCACCTCAAAATCTGCCACTGCTGGAAACTCAATTGGAGCATATTCTTTCGTTGTTCCCTCCATGCGAACCGCGCCCGTGGCGATCACGATATCTCCACCTTTTACGGTCAAATCTATGCCGCCGCAGGTTCCCACGCGAATAAACGTATCTGCCCCACATAATGCTAGCTCCTCCATTGCAATAGAAGCAGATGGTCCGCCAATTCCAGTAGATGTCACAGTAACTTTTTCTCCGTCCAGATAACCAGTATAAGTAATATACTCTCTGCTATCGGCAATCATCCGTGGATTATCAAAATACTGTGCAATTTTTTTGCAACGCTTAGGGTCTCCCGGAAGAATTACATAGCGTCCCACATCTCCCTTTTTAATTCGTAAATGATATTGTAAACCTATCTCTCCTGATAAATTTTTCAATTTTACTTCCTCCTCTCTCTTCCTAATATTATGCTATTTTTGAATCACTCTGGTCTCTTACACTATATTAAAAAGCATTACTCTGGGAAATCGTGTAAATATTGCCCTACTTTCTATCCTATTCATTTTTAAATCAATTGAATAAAACTCTTCTTTACTATCATATATCAAAAAATTTAATATTTTCTACTGTCATTTTACCACAAATTAAAAAATTATCCTATACAATATCTAAATCACTCTCTCTCAGCTTCTAAATAAATTCTAAACTCTAAATTATCAAATATCCATTACTATCATTTTTCGACTTTTTTCCCATACTCATCTACAAATACAATTATAATTTTCCATTTATCATCCCAATACTTTGGCATAAATTACTAAATTATACATAAAAAATTTCTTTTTACTGGCAAAAAACAATAAATTTCTTGACATTTTCCGACATCCGTATTACTCTTTACATATCTGTAAATAATAAAAAACTTTCTTTCAGCATTTTTTAGAAAACGAAAAATTTTTCTGTCAAAATTCTTTTATTATCTGCGGAAATACTATTAAGAGGATGAAAAATTATGTATGCAACTATCTGGTCCTTAGTACCGCCATTAATCGCTATTATTTTGGCTCTGATTACGAAAGAAGTGTACAGCTCACTATTTATCGGTATTGTAACTGCTGCACTCTTTTGTACAAACTTTCATGTGGTTTCGGCCTACACAACCATATTTAACGACGGCTTTATTACTTCCCTTTCTGACGACTCTCACGTGGGAATCCTAATATTTTTAGTAATCTTAGGTACTATCGTGGTATTAATGAACAAGGCAGGAGGCTCAACTGCCTATGGAAAATGGGCACAGAAAAAAATTAAGACAAGAAAAGGGACTTTGCTGGCAACCTTCGCTTTGGGAGTTCTCATCTTTGTGGATGATTATTTTAACTGCCTGACAGTTGGAAGTGTTATGCGTCCAGTTACCGACAAACATAATGTATCCCGGGCAAAGCTTGCATATCTGATTGATGCAACTGCAGCTCCAGTCTGTATGATTGCTCCGATTTCTTCCTGGGCAGCGGCTGTGGCTGGCGTAGTAAAAGGAACTGACGGATTAACTTTATTTATTAACGCAATTCCTTATAATTTATATTCTTTATTAACAATCGCCAGTATTTTAATTATTATATTTTTCGATATAGACTTTGGTTTGATGAAAAAGCACGAGGATAATGCAAAAAAAGGAGATATATTTACCTCTGGCAAGAAAATTGTAGACGATGGAGCGTTCCAGGCAATTACAGATAAAGGTAAAGTGATTGACTTAGCTTTTCCAGTCATCTCCCTAATCATCTGCTGTATCATCGGCATGATTTATACAGGAGGTTTTTTTAGCGGTGAAAATTTTGTCAATGCATTTGCTAACTGTAATTCTTCTTTGAGACTTGCCATGGGTTCTACGGCCGCACTTTTCATTACTATCATATTTTATGTAAGCCGAAAAATACTTTCTTTTAAAAGTTGCATGGACGGTTTTCCAGAGGGCTTTAAGGCAATGATTAGCCCAATTTTAATTTTAACCTTTGCATGGACATTATCCAATCTAACTGGAAAGCTAGGTGCCGCAGAATATGTAAGCGGTATTTTTCAGGGAAGTGCAAGCGGATTGACTGGTATGCTTCCTGCCATCGTATTTCTTGTAGCAATTTTTCTCGCATTTTCCACTGGTACTTCTTGGGGTACTTTTGGAATCTTGCTTCCTATTGTTGCAGGAATCGAACTTCCAGGCAATTTATTGATTATTACGATTGCTGCCTGTCTTGCGGGTGCAGTCTGCGGAGACCATTGTTCCCCGATTTCCGATACTACCATTATGGCATCGGCAGGCGCCCAATGCGACCATATTAATCATGTATCCACGCAGCTTCCTTATGTATTGCTCGTCGCTTTGGTTTCCTTCATTGGATACTGCATCGCAGGCTTTGTGCAAAATGCGTTGGTTGTTCTAATCATCTCTTTCATACTGCTATGTGCAATACTATTTGGAATGAAAAAATTCTTCTTAACAGAATAAGAAATGAATATAAGCATATATAGCTTTGATATAAACTTTCACGTCAAAGCTATATATGCTTTATACTTTCTCCATAAAAGTCTGCCTCGCAACCGTTCTTTTCTTACCTCCAGAACCCACAGGCAAGTTCTCATAAATTACATTATCGTATCATCTCGCAAAGCATCCACTAAACTACACTGAAAAATTCGTCTTCCTCCAATATAATATGCCAATGCTACAAACGCAAAAATAGCGAAACAAAAAACGATAATCGGTATCATTGGCGCATCTTTAATAAATTCCACCGGATTTAAATAACTTGCCTTTATCATAAATCCTACAGCAATTACCGTCAGCGGCAATGTAATAAAAAGAGGACGACCAGCAACAACCAATGCCTCTATGCCAAGCATCTTTCGCAATCCAAACGGTGTCATTCCAACCGATATATAGCGAGCAAACTCTCTTTTTCTCTGACGCAAAAATCCTAATGTATTAGAAAACATATTTGCAATTCCAATGAATGCAAGTATGACACATAATCCACCGAGAACTACCATATAACCAAAAATCATATCATCGTTTGAACTTTTCTCCTGAATACGGTTTTCCACTTCTACCTCATATTTTGGTACAAGTAAAGTTAAAACTTCATTTTCCAACATATTAAGTACATCCATCCGTTCTCTCTCTTTTGCTAATATGCGCACATACATATCCGCCTCTGCTCCTCCTATCTGTCCACATATATTTTTCCATAACGATACTGGAATGAACTGAACTAGAGAGTAATCATCGTATTCCTCCCTCAAGGCAGGTGCCTCCTTAGTATAGCCAAGCACAGACAATTCCTCACTTTTTCCTGGGCGCTCCATATTTTGAACAATAATTTTTTTCTGTTCTCCCGTAAGAAATGGAATATAACTTCTATATCGAAAATTACTGTTTACACTATCCCAAATCTGGTTTAAAATAATCGTTCCGTCAAGGCGAGGTGCGAAACCTTGTCTCTCACAATATTCCAAAAATTCCTCATCATTCATTATAATAATATTGGTTTTCACAGTCCAAACATCCCCTTTTTGTAAAACGGCTTCTCCTGTGACAATATCAAGCCCTCCAACTGCATCCAGTTCCTTACTCACATCATCAAACGGAATACAACTTATTGCTTTCACTTTTTGATATACAAGCACATTCTGTGCCTTAGAAAGCTTTCTAAGCTCTTTTATATATTTAAAATCTTCTATTTTCGTATTCTCTATCGTTGCCATTATGTCCCATACATTCTGATACTTTTCAAAATAAGTATGCCTTGTACTAATACCTGAAAGTGTAAAAAAACATAAAATCAACGTAAATGCTAAAAAAGAAAATGTCAATGACAAGATAGAGGTTCTCATCGCCTTTTTTTGTGCCTTTAAATTATTGCCTGCAAGCTCTCCTTCTATTCCAAACAGCAAAGATAAAATAGGAGAATGCTTTTTCTTTTCTAGTACAAATTCGTTTGTATTACAGATTGCCTCTAGCGGTGTCATTTTACTTAGTTTCCTAGCTGGAAGCCACGCAGAAAATAGCACAGTCAAAACTGTCGAGGAAATAGTAACTGCAAATACAAGTGGATGATATGTCCATTTTGATGCATAAGCTCCAGCTATATTTCCTGCCAATATATTCATTGCATGAATCACTCCAATGCTTAAAACAATTCCCATGAAAATTCCAATTAAAATCGGAAAAATACAAAGTAAAATAGCTTCTTGCATTAAGCATATTCTAATTTGTCTCGGAGTTGCCCCGATGCTGGAAAATATACCAAACTGATGAATCCTCGCATTCATAGACATTGCAAACGAGTTTCGAATAATTAAAATTAGGGATAAACAAACAAAAATGAAAATAACCAAGTAAAAAGTCATGAGCATCGGCGGTTTCTCATCTTTCGGATCATGAATGAGATAGCGAGATAAGAGCAACGTATGATAAGATGCCGCATTTTCTGGAAGTCCTAGCTTTTGTAAAACTAATGGCATATCACAAAAAATCTTTCGCATATTCCAAAAATTAATATCAACTACTATTTCCTTCCCCTCACTCAATGCTTCATTCACTGTCACTTTCTCCACATTTTCAAAATTTTGTATCGTAATAAGGTCGTCCTTTGTCAACTCGCCAGTAATCCGCCCCTGCCAGTCTCCCTCCTCCAAAATAATATTTTCTATCTCTCCTGTCCAAAAATTATAAAATAAGCTGCATAGAAAAGACAAAAGCAAAGCTGAAATAAGAGCTGCTGTGATAATGGATATACTGGAAGCTCGATTATTTTTTATATAAGTTGATGAATATTCTCTCCACATACGAATCACCCTCGCCTCTCATCATTTACAATACATCCGTCCTCCATCGTTATGATTCGATCTGCTTCCAATGCAACCTTCTCATCATGGGTAATGAGTAAAATAGTCTGATGAAAATTACGGTTGGACGATTTTAACATATCAATAATCTCTTCTCCATTTTTTCGATCAAGATTTCCTGTCGGCTCATCCGCAAGAAGCAGGGCTGGACGGTAAAGTAAAGAACGTGCAATTGCCACCCTCTGCTGCTGTCCGCCAGATAACTGCTTTGGGAGAAATTCCAGTTTATCCGCAATACCAAGAGAATCTATAATTTTATCAAAATACTGCTGATTCGGTTTCTTTTTATCGAGAAGAAGAGGCATAAGAATATTTTTTCGAACAGTAAGCGTCGGAATCAGATTGTAAAATTGGTAAATCAACCCCACTTTCTGACGGCGAAAAATTGCTGCCTCTGTCTGATTGAGAGTAGAAATATCCGTTCCATCTACTATAACTTTTCCCTCGGATGGCTTGTCCACAGTTCCGAGAATATGTAATAATGTAGATTTTCCAGAACCTGAGGCACCTACAATCGCAACAAATTCTCCCCTCTCTACAGAAAGGTCAATCCCATTTAAGGCAACTACTCGATTTCCTCCATCACCGTATACCTTTCTAACTCCTATGCATTTTAAAATATCCATCTGAGAGTCCCCTTTCTTGTATAAATTTATTAATTAATCTAATAAAACCTTCGCCGTATTTTTCAAATTTTTTCTCTCCAATTCCGTTGATTTTTAACATCTCCTCTTTATTAGTCGGATATTTCAGACACATATCCGTCAAGGTTCGGTCAGAACATATAATATATGGAGGCATATTTTCTTTTCTTGCCAACCAGAGGCGATGTTCTCTGAGAAGTTCAAATAATTCATAATCCACTTTTGACATATCAATCTGTGAGTGAGAAACCTTTTTCATTTTGGAGACAGACTCTACTTTTTCCTCCTCCTTCGGAAGCTTCATTATAATACGCTCTTCTCTCTTTTCTTCCAATAAAGAAATCACTTTGGAATTTAACTTCATCACTTGATATTCATCATTTGTCAGACTAATATAATCATTAAAAATTAAAAAATCAATGATTTGTCGAATTTTCTTCTCACTAACCTTTTTCAAACTTCCAAATGTATTTAACTGATCAAGCTTTCGATCGATAATCGTCTTTCGATTCGAGCCATGCACAATACCAGCGACAGTCGCTTTTCCCATCGGATAGTTTAATTCATTGATACAGTCAAAAATTTTCAATGCGATTTTAGTCACATCTTCCTCCACAAACTGAGTCAGACAATTAGAACAATTATCACAGCATACAAGATGACTCTCACCAAAATACTGCAGCAAATAATTTCTAAGACAGTCAGCCGTAAAACAATAAAAAGTCATCTTTTTCAAACGCTCTCTGTCTCGCTCTTTAATTAATTCCATTGTCTCAGAATCTAACTCCACCTCTCTGTCATGGTTAATCATATATTGATTCACCGCCACATCCTTCCCAGAATACATCAAAATACATTCTGCCAGCAAACCGTCCCTTCCCGCGCGACCAGCCTCCTGATAATAACTCTCGATATCTTTGGGCATATTATAGTGAACGACAAATCTCACATTTGATTTATCAATTCCCATTCCAAACGCATTCGTTGCCACCATAATTTTGCTCTCATCAAAAACAAATTTATCTTGATTCATGCGGCGTTCCTCGGTGCTAAGTCCTGCATGATATCGAACGACCGAGTATCCTAATTGCTCAAGCTGCTCGCAAATATCTTCCACCTCTTTTCTCGTATTACTGTAAATAATACCCGAGTCATCTCTTCTTTTTTGTAAATATTTACATAATTCTGCAAATTTATCTTTTGGTTTTCTCACTTCAAAATAGAGATTCTTTCGGTCAAATCCAGTTGAGACAATGGTTGGATTTTGTAAGCCAAGAATACAAATGACATCTTCTTTTACTTCCCTCGTCGCCGTCGCAGTAAACGCACTCACAATTGGTCTTTTCGGCAAACGCCCTATAAAATCAACGATTTTTAAATAGCTGGGGCGAAAATCCTGTCCCCATCTAGAAACACAGTGGACTTCGTCCACAGTGAGCATAGAAATCGTCGCATTTTTTGCAAATGTCAAAAACTCTTCTGTATCTAAGCGTTCTGGTGCGACATAGATAATTTTATATTTTCCCTGACTAGCATAGTTTAAGGCTAATAAATATTGATTATAGGACAGAGAACTGTTCAAATATGCCGCGTGAACACCAGCCTGATTTAACGCCCTTACTTGATCTTTCATAAGAGAAATCAATGGTGATATGACAAGAGTGATTCCTGACATCATCAGGGTGGGAATCTGATAACAGATGGATTTTCCAGCTCCTGTCGGCATAATTCCAAATGTATCCTTTCTAGACAAAATACTGTCAATTAACTCCTCTTGACCTTCCCGAAAATCGTCATAGCCAAAATATTGCTTTAGCAATTCATGTTTCTTCATTCTTGTTTTGTCTCCTTATATGTATGATGATAATATCGATTGTTATATTATTTTCCTTGATAAAATAGAAAAGCACAACTGCGATAGATAAGAGTAATAAAAATATCCTCAGAAATCAACATATCAAGATACTTACCAAAATATGTCTTAAACTCAGTTGCTATAATAATCATCTAAAACTCTCCCTTACCATTTAGTAACCATATTATATGCGATTTCAAAATAATCAATAAAAATCGTACGATTTCTCCACTGTCTCAATTTCTACCCACACTAGATATGTACTATTTCCAATCCACATCTACTTCTGTTTTCAATCTCCCAACCTTTCACTTCTCAAGCCAACAAATCGTATTTTTATAGGCATTACATTCTGTACTACATTGGACAATATATTTTTTATTAACATATTTTACAATATAAATATAGTTCCCCTGCCCTACTCCACAACGGAATACTCCTTCTGGTCTTTTTAAGAAATATTCTGAACATAACTTAAAAATCATTTCTTCATTCATCCATCCTCTATCGACCTTTTCTTATTTCAATTCTATCTAAGTTTTCAACACTCAAATCTGGAAAATCTATCACTGACAAAGGATTTTCTTCATGTTCTCCGATCATTTTTTCCATCCATACCATATGATACCATGTACCAAACTTATAGCCACATTGATGAAACTCACCAACCATACGATATCCTAGACGTTCATGGAATTTTACGCTATCTCTCGTTAAATATTTATCCTCCACTTCAGGATACGCAATGCAAGCATTTAAGTTTAAAATATTTTGAGCTTTTGAAATACCCTCTAACGCTTCATAGAGCATTCTTCCAATTCCTCTTCCTCTTTCGCCTTTTTTCACATATATAGTCGTCTCCACTGCCCAATCATAGGCTTTTCTTCCCTTAAATACCCCACTATAAGCATAGCCAAGAATCCCCTCTTTGCTCTTTGCAACGATATAAGGATATTTTTTCAATGTATGTTTCATCCTATCTTGAAATTCTTCCAAACTTGGCACATCATACTCAAAAGTAATTGCTGTTTCTGTGACATATGGCGCGTAAATCTCTAATATTTCCTTTGCATCTTCTATCGTTGCAACTCGAATATATATCTTTTCTTTTTCTCTGTTCACTTATTTTCATCTCCTTATATGATTATAATATAGAAATCTATTTAGATGTTAGAAGCAAAAAGCTATTTGAATTAAGAAGTAACTATTTGTAAGTTGTATATATATTGGAAACCTTTATTGTAAATATGAGTTTCAAGTAAATATACGAGTTCCTAGCTATCTATTTAAAAACGCTTCATAGTAAAAGTATCTTTTGATTTCAACATCATATGTCATTAACAATCATACCATATCTCATATGCCAGATATTCATAGGCAAATTCATATCCTAACTTTTCTGCCAAAGATAACGACCATCTATTTTGCGCATCCCAGCTTGGATACCATCCTCGCTTTAGGCATTCTAGTATAAGCTTTGCGCCACTAATATATGCAAGCCCCTTTCTGCGATATTCCTCTTTTGTGTCAATCTCTATTTCTATTCCACCATGATACCCAGAATACGAGGAAGCCCCCGATATTGGTTCATTTTTTTCTAATATAATAGCTCCCATTCCATATTTCTTATACGTTTCATAATCAGAATACTGTGATACCCAGTCTCTACACCACTCAGTCTCTTTACATTTCATAAACAATTGTTCGTCCATCATTTGTAATGTATATTTTTCTGGCAATCCCTCCACTACTCTACTTAAATGATCTATATCAAAGAATGTTTCTTTTTTTGTGGCATATCGAATCACTCGCCTTGCATTTTTTCCATGATAATCTTCCGTCATTTTAGCCCACTGCTCATCTTGTGGAACGAAAATCATAAAATTCTTTTTGCTAAGTTCTGGTGTATATAAAACAAGTTCTCTATTCGGTTTACCTGCAAAGAAACAGAAATCTCCCAATATAGCCATCGCAGAGCTTGGCATCTCAATGGAATCCGCATAAACTTTTCCCATTACTCCTTGCAAACAAGAATATATTAATGTCTCTTCCCATCCTTTAAATAATGGAGCTACAGTTTCTGATTTTTTCACTCTATAGACCATCTTTTACCCCTCATAAACTAAATTTTCTATCATAAATATATAAGAAAAATACAAAATCAGCTCTATATTATTTTAATTCTGTATATTTTTTCTTACTTCCAAATGCTTTTTCAACTGGATATTTTTCATTATTCTTTTTTATTTTCTCTTGAACAATTTCATCCAAATCAATCCCACATACATCCGCCATGAGAATACAATAATTTATAACATCGGCTAATTCTTCTCGAATTTTATCTGTTTTACTCTCACATGCTATGTCTTCTGCACTCCACTGAAATACTTCTAATAATTCTGCTGCTTCCAAGCTAATAGAAATTGCTAAATCTTTCGGATTATGAAATTGTTTCCAATTCCTGTCATCTCTAAATTTCAAAACTTGATTTATCGTATCTTGCTTCATAATTCATCTCCTCTAAATCATATATTCACTTTAAAGATTGCCATAAATATTCTGCTAATTTCTTATCCGTACAGTACACATAGCATCCCTTCATTCCCCGTGTCATAAGAGTGCGATATGTATTTTTAATGATCTCGTCTGCTACCTTTTGCGCTTTTTCTGGATTTTCTTTGTATAATTTCTTAATTCCTCTTAAAGATTGATCTGTTTTTGCTCTTTTATTAAAATCTGTTAAAATTTTTCCATTTTCATAACGTAAATCATCTCCAATAATAACTCCAACATAGTCAAATTCCAATCCTTGTGATGTATGAATACATCCAGCTTCATTTACAGAATTTTCGTCAATTGCAAATGTTGATGTATTTTTTAAATTCCAGCTCATTTCAAAATCTCCAATTTTAATATCATGCACATCCGAATTATTTACGCCTTGTTTTATCCAGTTCCAACAATATCCAGCCAAAACTCTCGCCCGATTATTACTAATTTGATTTTTCTCTAAAATAATACTCCTGACTTCATGGGGTGAATCCATAATCTGAATATCATAATCGATGTCCCGCATATCCCAATTCGCAGTTTTACGTATTTCTAATATATTATCAAGCCACGCAAGATAGCCATCCGAACCATTACATCGAAACTGAGATATGAGTTCCATATGAATTATTTCTGCGCCAGATTTCATTGCCCATTTCTCAATTTCGGCAATACTTCCAATATCATGAATCGTAACTCTCTGACTTTCATCAATAAAAAACACACTGCATCTAGCTGCATAAATAATCTCTTTTATTTGATTTTCTCCCATATTTTGAAACATACCAGATTTTTCATTTAAACGATGCGCCTCATCAACTAATGCCGTATCAACAATATCTTTCTCTGCATTTGTATAAATGCCAGACCCCTTAAACATAATATCAATACTACTTTTTCGGATTTCTCCTTTTAGTTTTTTCTGGTATACATTTCGAGGCGTACTATTTTTAGATACATATTGGCAAAATTGTCCCTCTTTTGTGAGCTGTGCTAATAAATGAATTGCTACTATAGATTTTCCAGTTCCCGGACCACCTTGTACGATGATAACTTTTTTCTTATTATCTTTTATTGCACGTCTAGACGCATTTAAAATTTTTTCATATACGACCTTTTGTTCATCTAACATTACAAACTCTCTATTTCCCTTCAACATTTTGGCAATGGATTCTTGCAAACTTTTTGAAGGCTTAATTTTTCCGTGTTCAATCAAATAAAGAAGTTCCTCATTATCGCCTTTTATAATATTTTTCTTGATAAATGCTCTTAATTTATTAACTTGTCCTCTTGTAAATGTTGGCGCATCCTCTAGATAAGTTTCATACTGTTTCTCATCAAGCGGATCATCTTTCCTCCGTCTATAATTATGTAAATAGGCACAAGGTCGAAGACGAATATTTTCCTCCTGTACAGACTGGTTATAATCCGTAATTAACATTGCATATGACCATGCCTGATATGATGGATGAACTACCTGCCTAGTAGTATTTCCTATATATGTTTCTACTAAAGCATCCTCCCCTTTAACAGAAGCTAACTCATCCCACTGTTTTAATTCAATCACTATAATATTTCCCTTTTTTTCTTTATCATAACCTGAAATCAAAAAATCTACTCGCTTAGATGTACGAGGAATATTATATTCTATGGCTATCCCCACATCCTGCGGTATTTTATTATCATTTAAAACTTTGTACATATATTCCAATGAATTTTCCCAAGCTCGAAATTCGTTTCTTGCTGTGCGATGATTCATTTTTTCATAAATATTTTTTTCAATTTCTATAGCTATTGTATCTTGTTCTACACTTTGAAAAAAATCTTTTTTCGTTCCATCATAAATTAACATTCATTTTACTCCTACTTTAAAGTATCTATATTATTCTATTAAAATTCTTATATAATTTATCCCACTAAGTAGTTTATTATCTATAATTCTATGTTACAACTATCCTCTTGTCAAGATTGCTCAAGACGTATCACCCTCTGCGTCCAATCGCAATAAAATACTTCCTCATGGGATACTAACAATACCGTACCTTCAAATATAGACAAGGTCTCCTTTAAAGCTTCTTTCGCTAAAATATCAAGATGGTTCGTCGGCTCATCCAAAATAAGAAAATTGCAAGGTTTTAGCATAAGCAGACATAATTTTACTTTTGCCTGTTCCCCTCCGCTTAACGTGCCTATTTCCTGCATTGCATGTTTGCTTGAAATACCACATTTGGCTAGATGCTTTCTCACGTCTTTTGCATGAAGCGATGGATAGACATCTGAAACAATCTGAATTGGAGTTTTCCCCACATCCTCCCATGTAAAATCTTGCTCAAAATATCCAATTACCACTTGTTTGGAAAAGTGAAAATCGCCACCCAAGCTTGAAATTTGTCCAATAAGAGTTTTTAATAAAGTAGATTTTCCAATCCCATTAAACCCTGTAATGGCAACTTTTTCTCCACCTTTTATAGAAAAACTAATACCAGACAAAACAGGATAATAATATCCGACGGATAGATTCTTTACTTTTAAATGCTCCGTTGTCGTTAGTGGCAAAGCATTAAATTGAAAATAAGGTTTTATTTCTTTTTGCTCCAAAGCCTCCATTTTATCCATCCGATCAAGCTGTTTTTGTCTTCCGCGAGCCATTTTTGATTTTCTTCCAGCAATATTTTTGCGGATAAATTCTTCCGTCTTTTTAATAGATTTTTGCTGTGCTGCATACTTTCTAATATAGTCTTCACGCAACAGAGACTTTTTTTTCAGAAACTCTGAATAACTGCCAAAATATTTTATAATCTTTTCATTGTCAATATCACAAATTCTTGTGGATATTTTCTCTAAAAAATCATAGTCGTGAGAAACTACTAAAAAAGCATTTGATAAATTCGAAAGATAATCGGCAAGCCATATAATATGCTCTTTGTCTAAAAAATTGGTCGGCTCGTCTAAGAGTAAAATATCTGGTTTTTCAAGCAATAACTTTGCCAGTATTAGTTTCGCTCTCTGTCCTCCACTCATTTGTTCAATCGAACGCTCCAAACCGATGGCTGTTAATCCCAGACCTGTCGCCACCTGCTCAATTCTAGTGTCAATCAGATAAAATTCTTGTCGTTCTAGTTTTTCTTGATATTGCGCCGCCAAACTTAATTTCTCCATATCACCACTCGCAGCTTGAAGGTAAAGCTGATTCATTTTATTTTCCATTTCATATAATTCACAAAATGCTGATTGCAAAAAAACTCGCATTGTAATCCCTTTTTCAATTTTGGCATACTGATCAAGATATCCTATTTTTATTTTTGGCTGCTTTATTACCATTCCTGCATCTGGAATAACTTGTTCCGTGCATATTTTTATAAGTGTACTTTTTCCTGCTCCGTTTGAACCGACGACACCGATATGCTCTCCCTTATTTAATATAAGTTCAGCATCCCTAAATAAAAAATTATCGCCAAATGAATGTGTTAATCCAGTAATTTTTAATAAACTCATAATTAATATCCTCTCTCTTTTATATTTCGTTTTAGTTTTATAAATAGACAAAAAAATAGCAGAAGGTAGATACTTTTTGTATCATGCCTTCTGCCATTTATACCTTAGTATAATAAGAAGAACTGCCACGAACTGACAATATTTCCATGAAGCTTCGCATAACTAAAATCACGAACTTCCTGTAAGTGTCTTCCTAACTCATATATAACAAAAGGCCATAGACAAAACATTGTCCATAGCCCATTTTCCATAAATTTACACGAGAAAAACAGCATCACTAGAAACGATAAAACTATCCCCTCATTGGATACCGTATTTCCCGATGAAATCCTAACGTGTTATATTATCATAACTTATATCACGCCATACTCTGCACAATGTTTCATCGGTTCTGATTGTACAGAGCTGATTCTCTTTTTAGATGGAAGTTCATTTATTATATAAAAGCTCATAGCTGCTCTCCTTTAAATTTGCTGCCTATAATATAGCACTTATATTTTTGTTTGTCAAATTTTATTATAGTGGACTTTCTTAAGCATATTTCTAAATTGACATATTATAGATTTCTAGTTTTTTATTTTCTCCTCCATGAAGTTCTGAAAATCTAAGAAATTCCCTACTGTGAATCCATTTGGATCTACCAATACTGCATTATTGGGACCAATCACCAACACATAAACATTCGGCAAGGAAACCGCATTTATAATCTGACTATACTCAATTGCAATATGAACTGTTCCCTCCTCCATTATAATTTTATCTCCAAACTGAATGATTGTCTCACAAAGCTTCCCATTATGTAATCTTAAACCTGCCTCTTTTATTTGTTTTATTGCAAAATAAGGAGTTAAAATAGAGACTACGATGAAAATAAAAAAGCAAGCACCCATTATTCCTGTTATAATATAATCTTCCTCAATTATTGTGAGAAGACACATAATAGCAGCTATTATCCCAAGAACAAATCCCCAAATTCTCAGCTTCTTACATTGTACTTTTTTTATATATTCAGACAGCATACAATCTGATATCCTATATCTATTTTCAAATTTCATCTTTTTCTCCTAAAATACATTTCTAATCACCCATTCTAACCTATCTGCAAACTCGCATCTTTTTTCTTCGTTCCAATATTTTCTCGAGTCGAAACCGATTATATCGCTGCACCATCACAAAAACAAAGTCTACTCCACTCGCTAGAAAAGAAGTAATGAAAAATACATAAAATTCTCCAAACAAAATCGATAAAAAGAGAGGCAAATAGCTTAAAGCTACCATCGTTTCATGCCCGATTTCTGAAGTACACATTGTCTGTATTAATGCCTCCATCGTATGATGCTCAATGCAAAAATCATCTGGATAGTATGTAGGTAATTTATCTTTCCATTTCTTAATTTTTATTTTACGGTAGAACTCCACTTCAAATGCTTTTTTTGAAAACCACTTAGATTTATAATTTATCGTTTTTTTACTCAATTTATAAAAAGATAATCCGACTGCCAAACGCATTGTGAAGTGATAGAAAATTGTTCCAAATGTGATAGATAGAGTTAGGAAAATACCCCTATAATATACCATATTGAGTATCACAAAAATAATTGTAAACACAGCAGAAAAAATTGCCGTCCTTTTCATCATTTTTTCCCAAATACTCTTCTCTCTCATTTCCCATCCTCCACTCAAAAAGCTAATCCTTATTTCTCTTATCGCCCATTTGATAGGGGACTTTCCTAGTAAATTTTATCACGTTATTACCTAAATAGCAAGTTTTGGCTCAAAGAGAGGGCATTACTTCATCTATAAAACAAAAACGCCCTCTCTATTACATATTTTTCATTTTGTATTATATTATCTGTCATAGCAAGTATTTCTTCGTTTTTTATTAAATCATCTTAAAAATACTATAAAATTCAGTAAATATTGTTTTTTTATATAGTAAAATTAAAAATACGAGAATACATTAGATTATATGCCATTTAACAAATAATAATATCCAATTAATAAATGACCTACGTCTACAACATCTACTATGGAATTGCTACTCCTCTTCTTTTTCTTTGTGAACACATACCGCTTTGGGTAAAAAAGGATAGAGTTGTTCATAACTTTCTAGTTCCGCTTCCCCAAACGGTCCAGCTGGAATAAGTCCAGTACAGTCTGTAGCAGAAGAAACATTTAAATAATCGTAATCATCAGGAATCGAATAATCACTTTTAGATTTTTTCATAATAATAAACTCCTTTTCATATTTTTTATTCACAGAGCATACCACATTCTATGCCCTGCGGTCGAAAACAGCTTCACTGTTTCATAAAGTATACGTAGTATTCCCTGAATAAAATCATATTACTCGAAAAATTCTCTTTCGATATAGCATATACTTTTTCCTCTGCTGCCACAAAAAAGATAGAATGGCAAATAAAACATACGGAAAACTTTCAAGACTGCTGAAAAATAATAAATTAAATTTATATTTTAATGTTTCTTTAATTTTTTTCCCATATAGTATAAACTAGAAGAAACAAATTATAATAAAAAGGTATAAAGAAAGGAGAAACTATTATGAAAAAGAAAAATACATTACTTATCGCAATTGCCATCCTTGGACTCACTCTTATAGGATGCCAATCTCAAACGAATGAGGAACCTGTTCAGTCAGAAACTATAAACGAAACCGTGCAGACATCTAACGATAATAAAATGGAAGCTGTCGCTCCAAAATCTGATGGTGTAGATACAAACTCTACAAATATTACAGAGGCAACAACGGTAGAGACAACTACAGTGCAAAATACTTCAAATGCAACATCTGCCGACGCTACTACAGTTCAAACTTCCGATTCCACTTCTTCCGATATATTAACTGAAGAGGAGGCCAAACAAATTGCATTAAAAGATGCCAATGTTAAAGAAAAAGATATCACAAATATTCGTGTAAAAAAAGATATAGAAGACGGAAAAACTATCTACGAAGTAGAATTTTATGTACAAGCGGAAGAATACGATTATGAAATTGATGTTACTACAGGAAAAATAATCAGCAAAGATTATGAGATAGAAAATGATTTTTATAATCAAGAAACCTCAACCTCTGTCTCTACTATCAGCCAAGAAGATGCCATCCAAATTGTTTTAAAGCGAGTGCCTGGTGCCACAGAACAAAACGTTCGAATTAAATTAGATGTAGATGACGGACATAGCATCTATGAAGGTGAAGTTTATTATAATCAGATAGAATATGAATTTGAGTTAAACGCTGAAAACGGCAAAATTCTCGAGTGGAGTGAAGATAGAGAAGATGACTAGAAGATAGAGAAGATGACTAATAGAAAGTCACAAACCCATGACTAAGGTCATGGGTTTGAAACTCTATATTGATTAAATGAAATACTTTGTATATTACTTATTTATAAAATTTCTTAAAACCACTTCTATCTAGGAGGAATAAAATATGAGAATACTAGTTGCTGAAGACGAAAAAGATATGAATCGCCTCATAGCGAAAAGATTAAAAAAAGAAAATTATAGCGTAGATTCCTGTTATAATGGTCAAGAGGTATTGGACTACCTAGAATGTGCAGAATATGATGCCATCATTTTAGATATTATGATGCCTGTGATGAGTGGAATTGAAGTATTAAAAAGGTTAAGAAAAAGAAATAATCAAATTCCCGTACTGCTTCTCACTGCAAGAGATAGTATCGAGGATCGGGTAAATGGATTGGATGCAGGGGCTGACGATTACTTAGTCAAGCCTTTCGCTTTTGAGGAATTACTTGCTCGAATTCGAGTAATGCTTAGAAAGCCAACGACAATCAAAACTACTATATACACGGTTAGTGATCTTGAAATACATACGGACACATATCAAGTGATAAGAGGCGGAAAAGAAATCTCTCTTTCTAATAGAGAATTTTCTCTCCTTCGCTATATGGTACAAAATGCGGGAATCGTGCTCTCAAGAGAAAAACTAGAACAGCATATATGGAATTACGATTTCACAGGTGGCTCAAATGTCATTGACGTGTATATTCGCTATCTGAGAAAAAAAATTGACGCTGGATTTGACAAAAAATTAATCCATACTGTGCGAGGAGCTGGATATGTATTACACGATTAGCTAGAAGGGAGTAAAATAAATAATCTATGAAACATTTATCACTAAAAATCAAATTAACGATTCTCTATACTATACTTATGACTATCGTAGTCTGTGGTATTTTACTCCTCTTATTTTCTTTTAGTAACCAAGAAATCTTATCCAATGTTCAGACACAGTTAGAAGAAAAAGTATCTGGTGCGAGAGAGGATATCTCATATAAGGATGGTGCTTTAAAAATTGACTCCGATTTTTGGGAGCTGGAACACGGGGTCTATTTATCAATTTACGCTACTGATGGTACTTTATTATCAGGAAAAATCCCTTATGGATTTGATAATTCTGCTCCATTTGAAGATCGAAAAATACGCAAAATTCAGGGAGAGAACGCCCAATATTATTTACTTGATCTTATTTATACTATTCCAGGCTACGGTACAATCGATATTCGCGGAGTCACCTCCATCACTGCTGCTGAGTTTAACTTTGTCATGACAGTACGACTAGCCATGATTTTACTTCCTCTCCTAGTTATACTTACCGCAATTCTCGGCTACTATATGACAGGAAAAACTTTATATCCAGTAAATAAAATTATTAACACAGTGCAGTCTATTCAAAAAAATAAGGACCTTTCCCAAAGAGTTTCTCTCGGACAAGGTCAAGATGAAATTTACCAGCTCGCTGCAACCTTCGATGAGCTGCTCGAACAAATAGAAAAAGGATTTCTCAGAGAACAGCAGTTTACCTCTGACGTAGCCCACGAGCTTCGCACTCCTCTCTCTTCTATGCTCCTTTTATGCGAAGATATGCTAGAAGAACAAAACCTTGACTCCAAGCTGAGAGAAAATCTTACCATTCTCTATCGTAAAATAAACTATCTCGCACAAATTGTATCACAACTTCTCACTTTATCCCGTACAGACCAGAGCAGGGCAAAAATTGAGAGTGAAAGCATCAATCTGAGTGAATTAGCAGAAATTGCAGCTGAGGAGGCAGAAGAAATTGCAGTTACAAACAAAATTACTGTAGAAACGAATATTGCCCCAAACATTTTTATAATGGGAGATGAAACTTTAATGATTCGTTTTTTTATGAATCTTCTAAACAACTCCATCTCCTATGGCAAAGATAACGGTCATATATGGATTAGTCTGCAAAAATGGGGAGAGGAAGTCAAAGGAGAAATTCGAGATGATGGAATCGGCATAAAAGAAGAAGATCTTCCCCATATTTGGAAACGATTTTACCAAGCTGATACCTCAAGAACAAAAGGTGAAAGCGCAGGTCTTGGTCTTTCTATGGTAGAGTGGATCATAAAAGCACATGGTGGAAATATCCAAGTGACTAGTAAATTTGGAGAGGGAACCTGTTTTTATTTTTCGTTCCCTATAAAATAAAAAATGAAAGAGAAGATAATTTCTCGTCTTCTCTTTCATTTTATTTTTATTTCCCTAAAACAATATATGAAGATGAACTCCTATCCATCTATCATCCCACTATATCTGAATAAACTAGATTTCTACGTGAACGGCTCCAACTGCTCTAATATTCATCGAATATACATTGTCAGCTCCAACATATTTTCCAATATACTCTACATACTCATCTGCCGCCTCAACAGGTACAACTGCCATAATAACACCAGCGAATCCACCGCCATGCACACGACAAACACCCTTTCCAAGTTTATCTAAGAACAATCTTGTAAGTGCCAATGTAAGACAAATCTTTTGCTCTGTCACATCCTGTAAAGAATAACAGTTTTGTAACCATTTCCAAGAGGAATCTCCAGAAGCCTCGATAATCTTAAGTAATTTCTCATTATCTCCATCTTGCACAGCCTTAATTCCATCTTGTACTCTCTGATTTTCTGTAAAGAAATGAAGTGCACGAAGAGCAGCTCTATCATTTTTCACTTCTGGCAATTTCTCTAATAATGCATCCATATTTGTCTCACAGAGACGAGAAACTCCAAGAAGTTTTGCAACTTCTTTCATCTCAGATGGCACAGAGGAATACTCCTCACTCAGATCTGCATGTCCTTTTCCTGTATTTACAATAACTAATCGGTATCCCATCTTATCAAAGGAGAATTCAACTTTATCATACTGAATCTTATTCTCATCTGCAAAGTCAAGTAAGATTGGTCCGCCAACTGCACATGCCATCTGATCCATAAGTCCAGAAGCCTTTAACCAATATACATTTTCTGCATACTGACCGATTCGGGCATACTTTGGATAATCTATTTTTCCATCATTGAAGAAATAATTTACAATAGAACAGATAAGCATCTCAAAAGATGCGGATGAGCTTACACCTGCTGCGCTAATTACCTTTGTGGAAATACAAGCATTAAATCCGCCTGTCTTAAATCCAAATTTCTCTGTTGCTTCCATCATACCTGCGAGTAGAGCATTGCTTCCTGCTTTTTTCTCTACTTTATCAAGAGCGGCTAAATCTACAGTAATCTCATTTTTATAACCCTGGCTAAAAATATGAATCTGACTTGTTCCATTTGGCATAGCAGCACCGATTGTATCTAAGTCAATACTTCCTGCCAAAATCATACCACCATTATGGTCTGTGTGGTTTCCGATAATTTCTGTACGTCCTGGTGCAGAGAAAAATTCAATTCCTTCTGTAGCACCAAATTTCTCCTGAAACATTTTTACTAGGGCATCATAACGTCCTTTTTCCACTTGTGCATTATCACCGTATAATTGATTTAATGTTGCCATATTCCTTCTCCTTTTCTAAATAATTTTCTCATCTTTTCGTCTCGTTGACTTTATGACTTTATTATATCTTCTCTTCTGGTATAATTCCTTAATAATTTTGATATAAAAAAGGAATATCTTGCGCTCTTCACTGAAAAAATGGTATAATAAACAAAAATAACTGGATTTTTTAGGGGAAGGAGGAATATGGTGCAGATTATCACCAATCAATTTCAAAAAGAATTAAAAGAGCATGGAAATTTTTCTTTTCCTGTCCTAGTCAGCTATGAAAAACTATCCAAATATGAGTCTGGTTCTTTTTTATGGCATTGGCATCCCGAGATAGAGCTTACACTTATTTTGGAAGGAGAAATGATTTATAAAATTAATAATAATAGCTTTCATCTAAAGAAAAATGATATTATGTTTGGAAATATGAATACTCTCCATGCTGGCTTTATGTACAATGCAATGGACTGTCACTACGCTGCAATTACTTTTGACCCGAAAATTATTTACGGCTTCCAAAGCAGCCTCATCTGTCAAAAATATGTTGAACCTATCACCCAAAATTTCGCTCTCTCTGGTATCCACCTTGATTATTCTATGCCCTGGCATACAGAAATCTTTAACCAGATGAGACAACTTTTACAGTTAGATAAAGAAAGAGGAACTACTTATGAGATAGAAGTAAGCATCCTTCTTCAAAATATTTGGAAAAATTTTTTTCAAAATATCGAAAAAGAACATCGGCTTACCGTTTCCTCCCATGAAAAGGTCGAATATAAAAGAATCAAAGAAATTCTCTCCTTCATTGAACAAAACTATGCTAAAAAAATAAACCTGCAAGATATCGCAGACCATCTCCTTCTTTGTACGAGTGAATGCAGTAGAATATTTAAAAGATATATGCATATTTCTTTATTCTCCTTTCTACAAGAATACCGTGTGGAAAAAAGTTTAGAATATCTTTTTGATAAAAGTCTCTCTATCACTGAGGTGGCATCTAAAGTTGGATTTGTAGATTCCAATTACTATTCTAAAATTTTTAGAAAATATAAGGGCTGTTCCCCAAGAAAATATCGGCAGGAGAAATTTTAAAAATGAAAAAACCGCTCACTTCAATTTTATTTATGTGAGCGGTTTTTCTATTATTTAGAGTGAATTGCTCCCTTTGGACACATTTCCTGACAACAATAGCAGCGAATACATTTTTTATAATCATAAACTGGAGGCTGCTTCTTTCCATTTTTAAAATCAATGGCTTTTCCTGGAACTGGACAGTGATTTACACATACACCACATTTTATACATTTTTTCTTATCAATAACAGGTCGATGTGCAATTGCCGTCATAATAGAGGAAAATTTACTAAGAAGAGATTTATTTTTTCCTTCCCTATTTACATCAAACTGTCGATTACCGTAACGCCTTTTTATTGCCTCCATCGGTGCATTGACTCTTTTTTTATTCCCCTCGATGACAGTAACCTCAATATTTTCCAAATGATACGTTCCAATTCCCAGCACTTCTCCCTGAGCATTTGTCGGCACCATCTCTGGATCCAGATAAACTAGATGACAAAATACCGTATCTAGAGCCACGGGATCTTCCGAAAAAAGAAGAACATTCATCGGTGTCGGTGTTCCATTTCCTGGTCCATTTCCTTCCATCGCCGTAATTCCATCCATAATATGAAGTCTTGGCTTTGTATAACTGTGAATATCACAGAGCATACGGGCAAATACACTGGCATTTGGATGTGCCACATGCCCTGCTGCTTTTCGATAGCCACAAATTAATCCATACAAGTTTTTCACCGCTCCTGTCACTTTCTCAAGAGCATGTGTTTTCATTTTACAGACATTAATAAGAGCATCTACCTTTGTCACTTCCTGACAAAAATAAAACTCTTTTTCTGTCTTTCCCTCCTCATAAAATACCTTTACTTCATGAGACATATCCGTTAGTTTTGCACCGTATTCTTCTTCCTTTAAACCTAATTTTTTAGCAATACTGGCACAGCTTCCATGTCCAGCGGAATCACCGTAGATTGTATTTTTATATCCATTCTCCAAGAGAATACGAAGTATTCCTCGAATCACAGATGGATGTGTCGTCACAGCATCATCTGGTGTGGCAGAAAGTAAAAAATTCGGCTTTACTAATATTTTTTCCTCTTTTTTTATAAATTTTTCAATTCCTCCAAGCTCATTGATTCCCTGTTTCATCGCACGGTAAACCCTCTCCTCATCATAGCTTGAACAAACTACCATAATTACTTTTGACTTCATAAAATTTCCCTCCAATCTCTCTAATAAAATATTTTTTGTATATAATTATACTACTAATTTTTAAGTTTTCTTACCCACTCTCCTCTTATTTTGAGAAAATAAAATCTAATTCCTTCAATTTATCATAAATATTAAAGTTTACCTTATTCTCAAAAAATTGCTTCTTTTCTCCATTATCCGTTTCGATATATAAATATTCAACTGGACAAAAAACAAAATCTTCCTCTAGGCTTAACTTTCCAGCTTTTCTACAGTACATCATAATTTTGCCATCTTTATTCAAAATTGTTTTTGTCGGAACGGAATATCCATAAACTCTAGCGATTTTTTTTGCTCTATCATAGTACTCCTCGGCGGATGTATCAATTTTTTGTTTTTTACCGTTCCACATATATGCAGAGGAAAAAATCTTTTTCAATTTATGATTATCTAAAATTTGCTCGTATATTTTAACATAACATTCATTTTGCTCCGTAGAAATACCATATGATTTTATATCTCTTATCATCAATCTGTCGCTTCCAAATTGAATATAATCTTTATAGAATTCTTTATTCTCTTCTATGTCTTGAACTAAAACTCTATCCTCATGCTCTTCTCCTATTTTTTGAGTCGAAGCTTTACATCCACATATTCCCTCCGTTTTTAAAATTTGTTTTTCCTTGATATCTTCTTTGGAAACTATCGAAATCATCTCGTTAGTTTTATGTTTTGGAAATTTTTTTAATTTTTTATTTAATTTACTATAAATATGCTCTCGAAACCATTTCTCAGAGGAATACTCCACTGCCTTCTCTAATTCAAACCAAGCTACCCCACTATTCTCATCTGGCTTAATTGATAAAATCTCCTTATCATCTGCCTCTAAAAGATAAGTAATATTAAGATGCAAGTGGGAAGAAACATACTTTTCCTTCTTTCTATGTCCATCCACAGTAAGTACCTCGAGAGAATAAATTTCTTCTGATATCGGAGCTAAATTTTTAAGTCCACTCTCCTCTTTGACTTCTCTCATGGCTACTCCTAATAAATCTTCCTCTCCATCCGCATGACCTCCAAGCCACGACCAAGAATCATACAAATTATGATAAACCATAAGAATTTTATCTCGATTTTTATTCGTCACCCAAGCTGAGGCCGTCATATGCGCCATTTGACTCTCCCGAAAAAAAACTTTTTCATTATTTTTTAGACAGGCTAAAATCATTTCCCTATCTCTCTCCTCTTGTTCATTAAACGGCTCATAATATTCTATTTGCTTTATCAATTCACTCTTCATTTTTATTTTCTTTTCTCCTTCAACTTTTTTAGATACTCATCCTTCAATTGATTTTTCTCTTCCAACTGCTCTATCTTTTTCTTTAGAGAAGCTATATAATCTGTCGTAGCTCTCACACCGCTTCTTACCACAATATCCTCATGTTCGCTCATCTCCAAAAGCCACTGCTGCACAGATTTTTCTCTAATCAACGAAAACGTATGATCTTCGATTCCAAAAAACATTTTTTATTCCCCCAGTCCATCTAATTATACCAAACGGATACTCTCAATCCTCTCTTCTATCTAATTAATTCAGCTAAATTCTCTTTTGTTTTATCCTATCACAGCTTTTGTACTTTCGCAAGCAAGCCTAAGAGGAATCATAGAAATTGTAGAAATAAACACTGAGAGCCTAGAAAAACTCTCGACGATGTATTAGCTAAACATCATCAAACGAAAAGAAATGCCAAAAAACAGACTTTCTCTGCTTCTTGGCATTTCCTTTCCGTATTCCTTATAAAATTTTATTTCACCCGTTTCATAAATCATCTTCTAACCAACTTAATAACGGCTGTATTAGCATATGTCAATGGCTCATTATGCATAAAAAATACATAAGAATCTACTGGAGCAAAAAGCGTCTCCATAATTTCTCCATCATACGGATTTATAACATTTGCAAGCGGCTGTCCAACAAAAACCTTCTCTCCAGCCTTAGCCAACGACTCAAATATACCAGACTTTGCAGTTTGAATTGAAATCATATCAGTATCTCTTACAACTTTGGAGTCTGCAATTTCTGGCCCACCATATTTAATAATTTTCTGATTAGATAAAAAACTCATAACAGACAAAACCGCCTGTCCAGCTGCATTTCTATCTATTCTGGAAGTTGTAGTCGTATATAAAGAAAATGCCTGCGTATCCCATACTTGCCAATTATAATTTAATGTAGTAGTGTCATACGGTCTTACTTTTCTTATTACTACATATGGAAGCCCAAATTTTTTGGCAATATCCACATTACTATATCCCTCATCCATCATACGAATATGAGGCATAAAATCTCCTGGCATATAAAAAGAAGTAAATTGAATTCCGTATTTAAAATCCATTATTTCTTTAAATACACCATCTGCAATTCTTTGGGTTGTCTCACCTAGATTATAACCAGGAAACATTCTATTAATATCTGTATTATCTGTAGACCAAAATCTCTTTTGTATATTCATCGAATAAGGGTTTATAGATGGAATGATAAGAATTTTATTTCCCTCCTTAATCCTTCCCTCTTCCTCAAGTTGCTTGAATTTTTTTACTAACTGAGAACAACAATAAATCTGCTGTACTTCATTTCCTCTAGAACTTCCTACAATACAAACCGCTTTCTCTCCCTCACCAAATTCATATCCAGTAATTCGAAAATCATCTCGGTACATCCCTTTAATTTCATAAATAATCTTCTTATTCATGATGGTACACCTCCCTCCTTAATAGGCGTCCCATAAGAGATCCTTCATCTACAATCGGGTAATCACGGATTGTAAAAAGAATGCCGTCCACTGGAGCTTTTACCTCATCTAATACTTTTCCGCATAAAGGATCAACAATTCGTCCAATTACTTCGCCCTGTTTTAGTTCTTCCCAATGCTTTACTGAAGGTATAAATAATCCACCCACATTAGCATTTAGATAGCTTACATCATCAGGACTTCTCGAAATAATCGGTTTACGTGGTTCTTTTACCTTTCCATTCCAAATCCCCAGCTTATACATCACATTCAAAATTCCATCCACCATCTGGTCTCCGTAATCCTTTGTAATTCGCATTCCCACACCCATCTCTACAACAAGTGTAGGCGTTCCTGTGCTATTTAAACTATAGGCAAATGTCGACTCAAGTACTGTACTTGCTCCATGTACCCATATAAAATCAATATTTGTCTCCTCTGCTAAAGGAACAAGAGTTTCTTCATGCAATTCATTAATTCTTATCTGAGGAATTTCTGTCAGATAAATATTACTTGCATGAATATCAATGACCAAATCTGAACCTGCAACATCTTTTATCATTCCAGCGGCCAAATATTCTGTCATATTTCCATCTATATCTCCTGGAAATAAACGATTCATATCCAAATCAAATGCTGGAATTCCTCTCGTAATCGAATCAATTCCCAACGGGTTCATTGCTGGATAAATATCCACAATCCCTGTCAAATTTTCCTTTTCTTCTTCAATACGACGCTGTAATTCAAAACAAACATATTGTCCTTCCAGCTCATCTCCATGTATGCCAGTGACAATACTAATACGCTTCATTTTGTCTATGTTTTTTTCTGGCATGAGACGATTTTTCTTAATTTCCAATGTTTCATCTATAGGAAGTCCCACAGATGCTACTGTTTTTACCATAAAATCTCAATCCTTTGCTCTTTACTGTGATGACCTTTTTTAAGTATTAGCAATTTCTGCTTCATTATAGTATTTTTCTCTCAACAGATACAGATACTTTTTGTGACTGCTCACCGCCACCCCACATAATTCCGCGGTTAATTGCACATTCTGCTGCATCTCTGCCATCACCTAATTTTATATGACTGTCTAAAACAACACAGTCATTCGTAGGATCAAAGCCAACCCACTTATTATCACAAACTGCCTCTACCCAGGCATGGCTGGCTCCCTCCCCTATAATTAATCCACATACATAACGGGCAGGAATACCAGCTAGCCTAAGCAGCGTAATATAAATATGCGCATAATCTTGACATACCCCTTTTCCTATTTTCCATGCTTCTTCTGCCGCTGTATATACTTCTGTTATGTCTGGAACATATTGAAAATCCTGATGCAACTTACGCATCAAATGAATACATTTCTCATAATTATTTTTACATTTAGAAAAATCAAGTGTTTTATAATATTCCAAAAGTTTAGAACCTGGCTGACATTTTCCGAAAGGAAAACGATACATTCCTATCCTCTCAGGAATTGCGTGCTCCTCATAATTAGTCTGAGTCATCTCAACATCACCTGTGATATGAAATACAAACTTATTATGCGACTTTTCCACGCATCCATATATCTGCCTATTTTTATAAGAATCCTCTCCAAAAGAATACTTTACTTTTGGCAATATAGAAATCTCCATTCCTAATAAGTGCTGTCTCTCATCATTTTTCGGTATACATTTTATCGTAAAATAACACCTATTAACTGGAACAGTATAATTTATTTCCATATTATATTCAAAATGTAAATATTCCACTTAATCACTCCTAACCAGTCTTATTATTATAGAATTGTCTCAACAATCGACACAATTCTATAATAATCTAATTCGGAGCTTTCTACAAGTTCTTTTACTAATTCAAGTTTACTTTCATCATACGAAAGTCCACTTTTTTGAACACGCGGAATCATACGACATACCTCTCGAATTAACTCAGTTTGTGAAGCACCAAGTCGCGCATATAAATCAATTCGCTCGATTCGTTTTCCAGCCTTAATAATATTTCTAACTTCCTCTGAGTCAATTCTATCATCCGCAATTCCCCAAAAAGCCAATATATGGTCTATAATCTGCTGCATCTCAATAAGTGGTGCATTACTAATTGCCGCCTTATTCATATCGTAAATAGCAAGCTGTATATATGACAAAGCCTCTGATCCAATGCTTTCTCTAAGAACGATAGCATTATCATACGCTCTATTTAAATTGCTAATAATAGAGTCTGGATTTTCTGTATCAAAAGGATATCTCCTCCTAAAATCATCTTTTGATTTATATATATTTGGAATATCAATTGAATTACAAAACTCTTCATAACTGTCTGTAATCTCATCGATCATATTATCAAAACTCTGAGAATATATACGAAGTGTTGTATATACCCTCTCTGTATATCTTCCTAACCAATATAAACGGTTTGCCTGTTCTACTGAGATAATACCCATGTGTCTTTAAAACCTCCTCCCTGAGATGAATTCACAATAAAGGAATCTGGATTTCTAGAAAATCTGGTCAAACCACTTTTCCATACTAATGGTTCATCTGCCATCAAAACAAATGCTCTAAGATCGGCCTTTCTAGGCACTACCTCTCCATTTTCTACAATATTCAAATCCTGAAAATCAATTACTTCCTGTGCAATAAATCTCCTTGGCTCTCTCTTTAATAGTTCTATAAAGTTTTCTTTTTGCTCTTTTGTCATGGAATCGCCAAATACAACTCCATATCCACCAGCCTCCGCCACATCTTTTAGTACAAGCTTATCAAATTTTTCCAAGACATATCTCATATCATTTTCATAAAATGGAAGATAAGTTGGAGCATTTTTAAGAATAGGCTCTTCATTTAGATAGTACTGAATCATTTTTGGAACAAAATAATAAATTCCCTTATCATCTGCCACCCCATTTCCAGGTACATTTAGCAGAGCAACATTTCCCTTTCGAAATACGTCATATATATGTGGAATTCCGATTAAGGACTCTGGATTGAAGTTCATAGGATCAAGATACTCGTCCGAAATACGTCTATATACTGCGCCAACTCGCTCCTTCTTGCCAGCTGCTGTTATGTAAAATAATTTATCATCCTCCACCATAAGCTCTGATCCATTTACAAGATGTGCTCCTGTTCTCTCAGCAAGATAGGAATGCTCAAAATATGCTGCATTATATCTTCCAGGAGTCAAAATTACTGTATGCCCTCCGACGTTGACATTGTCCATCGTACGTCTTAAAAGCTGGGCATAATTTCTATTATCCTCAAGCCTTGTATTTTGAAAAGTCTCTGGCGAGCTCCGCCTACAAAATTCCCTTACAATCATCGGATAAGATGCACCAGATGGCACTCTTAAATTATCCTCTAAAATATACCATTCATCATCCTTTCCTTTTACAAGGTCTATTCCAGAAATATGAGAATAAATATTCTTTATTGGACTTACTCCCTCGCATTCTGCCATATATCCACTGGACGCAAATATAAAATCTTCTGGTATAACTCCATCTTTTATAATCTGCTTTTTGCTATAGATATCCTTTAAAAATAAATTAAGGGCTACAACACGTTGTTTGAGCCCTTTCTCTAAATAATTAAATTCTTCATGTTTTATGATTCTTGGTATTGAATCAAATGGAAATAACTGTTCTTTAAATACATTATTTTTATAAATTCCAAATTTCACACCATAACGTGCCAATAACTCATTTATCTTGTCCGTATGCTGTAGTAGTTCTGATCGCTTCATGGCTATTCCTCCTACCGTTTTAAATTGCAATGTAAATTACGAAATATAAAAAGGCGTTCTGCTTTTTTGCAGAACGCCTTTGTTCATAATTAACATTTGCTTCATGCTATCATATTAAGTTTCATTTGTCAAGTTAAAATTCATACTTCTTCCATGCACAATTTTTTATACCAAATTTAGCAAATTCCTCATTACTCATATCATGAAAATACGATTCCACTGCTCTTGAAATTCCGTTATGAGCCACAAGCAAATATATTTTTTCATCTGACTCCTTCTTAATATCATCTAAAAGATTATAAATTCTCTGACATAAATGAAGCATGGACTCCCCACCTTCGTAGCGGTACGCAAAGCTTTCCTTATCTTTTCTAAACTGCTCTCCATCTCTAGGAGTAGACTCATATTTTCCAAAATTTTGCTCTTTTAGACGGATTTCTTCTCTCATTGGAATACCAGTAATCTCTGATATATGCCTCGCTGTCTCCGCTGCACGAACAAGCGGAGAATATAAAATCTCATCAATTTTAATTTCTTGTTCTAAAATTTTTTGCCCAAGCTGTCTTGCCTGCTCGTGACCAAGCTCGGTAAGCTCAATATCTGTCTCTCCACAAATTTTATTTTCTACATTCCAAACAGTCTGTCCATGTCTTGTAAAATAAAAATATCCCATCTCTCTTTCCTCCAGTTTTTCTATTCTTGTATATATTTTTTATAACATAAAAACAGACAATTTTCCAATTATTTTCCTCAACAAAGAATACTAATTAATACAAATCATTTGTCCAATGAAATCTAAAGCAATCTCTCCCACTTATTTTCTATCAGACTAGTACCGTACTGCATAATATCTCATATGATTGGAATTAGAATCATACGTCAGTCAAAATTATCAATCATATATGTTTCTTCTCTTAGCTATCTGCCTCGCAGTTATATAGCCGAAAGTCCCACATACGACTCCAATGATAATGCCACCGATAATATCGGTCGGAAAATGTACATACAAATACATCCTAGAAAATCCAATCAAAAGTGATAAAAGGAGTGTCAACTTCCAAAGCCATTTTTGTCTTGTAAGATAAAGTACTGTGGTACAAGTAATCCCTGCCGCTGTATGCCCAGATGGAAAAGAATAATCTACCTGTCTGCCAATTAATAATTCAATCGCTGTATTAATATCGTACGGTCTTGTTCTCGCAACAAAGGGTTTTATGATGAAATTGCAAAGAATTAAATCAAAGACAAGTGCTAGAACTAATACAAATCCTACTTTTCTTGTCTTTGGGATTAATAATAAAACAACCGTTAATATAATCCACATAATTCCTGCATCACCTAAATGTGTGATAGTTACCATAATCTTATCCATCAACTCAGACCTTAAATGCTGCTGAATAAAATTTAAGATTACAAATTCAAATGTCATATCATTTCTCCTTTTCTTGATGCTCCCATACCTAAAGACAGGGAGTTCTTTTTCCTACCATAAATTTAGTATAGACATGAAACAGGACTATTACAAAATAATTTTTTCATAAAACATATTAATAATAATTAACAGACTATCTTCTATCTTGTTGAAATCTTATATTTTGCAATCTTCCTCCCGTTAACAAATTAAAAAATAAGAAGAGGAAACCTTTTTCATCTCTAAAAATATCCTCTTCTTATATTCATTTCCTCTTTCCTTTGCATATGGTAAAATATATTTTAGTAAACATCGCTTCCAAACGGCATGAGCGCTAACTTAGCCAGCTTAAAATACTGCATTCCAAATGGAATTCCGATAATTGTAATACAGAGCAAACATCCCATTATTGCATGTTCCAATGCCAAAGGGAGTCCAGATATAATCAACCAAATAATATTCAAAATAAACGACCCTGTTCCTCCCCCATATCTTACCTGTTTTCCAAATGGACAAAGGCTAAGTGATGCAAATTTAAAACATTGCATTCCAACAGGAATTCCGATAATTGTAACACACCATAGGCATCCCGCTATTGCCCAGCTTAACGCACTAACAAAGCCACCACAAATCAGCCATAATAAATTTCCTAGGCATCCCATTTTCCTTCCTCCTTTATGTATACTTAAGTTATCAATAAATTTCAAAAACAATATACTTATCTTATAGCTATTGATTTACTCAAATGTAACATAAATAATCGGCAAAAACAATCCATCCGTTTCTTCATTTTTGCCTTGTTAATAATGATCTCATTTGCGACATATTCTCCATATTTTTCTGTGGTGCTATTGGTTTTGACATCTCTCATAAGACCCCGCAATCTGCTTTCCCTACCAAGTATCACTCTCTCCATTTTGTATTAGTCATATAAATAAATAATAAAACGACAAATGATTATCTAGTTTTATTATATACGTACACTGTTCTAAGTTTTTAAGCTTTCAAAATTTTTTTCATCTCCATATACGGAAGAATCTCATATCCACATTTTTTGTAAACAGAAATCGCATTTTGATTTTCCTCTTCTACCTCAAGTCTTATTATAGAATCAGGATATTTCTGATCTACATATGCAAAAAATCTTGTGCCAATACCAGAACCTCGATATTTTGATTTTATATATAAATCCTCAATCCATATACAAGTTTTTCCAAACTCTGTAGAAAAACTTTTTGCAAGCATTGCATATCCTAATATTTCATTATCTTCTGTAAAAATATATCCTTCCAGATACGGAGAATTCCCAACACAGTTCTCTATATCACTTCTAAAAATTTCTTCTGAACCGTTGCTAAGCACAGCTGGTGAAGCATAAAATATTCGCATCATCTCAAGAACCTCTTCACTATCTGCCCTCGTCATATTTCTTATTTTCATCATTCTATATCCCACTTTCCTTTTATTTATACATTATTTTTCCTGTCAAGGTCCGTTTTTTTCTGTGAGAGAAGATACAATGCTTCCGTTCCAAAATAAGCTCGCAATACACGACATCCTTCTTTCCCTAATACCTCCTCATTAGTTTTTATTGTACTATAGATATGACAGTTTTTCAATCTTTGAACACTAACCGCCACGAAAACCTTGTACACGAAACGCGATGTCAAAGAATGAATCTTATACATTCTCTAACACCGCGTATTAGTAATAACTTAATAATAATTTGGTTCGTCTTATTTTTTAGTTTGTTTTATATTACTTTATCTACTCATGTAACTCTAATGGCAACCCATCAGGATCAGCAAAAAAAGTGAATTTGCGACCAGAAAACTCATCAACTCTTATAGGTTCAACAAAGATTCCTTTCTCTTCTAATTGGGTCACAGTTTTCTCAATATTATCCGTATAAAAGGCCAAATGACGTAGACCAGCGGCTTCTGGTCTAGACACTCGCTTTGGCGGATTAGAAACGCCAAAAATTTCCAACTCTGTTGTCTCATTAACCCGAAGGTCTAACTTCCAATCATTCCGAGTTGGTCGATAATTTTCCCGAATAACCTGGAATCCTAACTTATTTACATAGAAATCTTTTGAAGTTTGATAATCCGAAACAATAATTGCAATATGATGAATTATAGTAAGATTCATTATAAGCTCCTTTCTTTAAGCAAAGTCTTAGTATCTTTAATTATTAAATGATTATAGCTGCTTTAAATATTATACCATATAACTTTCCTAAACAGATAAGAAAAAATTCCCTAGATGCATTGGAAACACCATCTATGCCAAATACTGAAATCTTCTCATCACCCAGTACTTCCTAACTGTTAAAAGCTTCCCTGACAGATAACCGTTCTATTCTTGAAAATTAATTCAGCATTTTACTTTATCTTTCTCTATTAAAGTTTCATTCATACTTCCAATACGATATCCCACCAAATCCAACGTAATATAAGTAAAACCATATTCCTTAAATTTTTCTATAATCTGTTCTCTTATTTCTACTTCTACAATTTTATTGAATTCTTCGGGTTCTACTTCGATTCTTGCCATCATTCCATGTATTCTAACTCTGACCTGATGAAAGCCCATATCTAAGAGCAATTGTTCTGCCCGATCTACCATACTTAATTTTTTTTCATTAATCACTTCTCCGTATACAAATCTCGAAGAAAGGCAAGCAAAAGATTGCTTATTCCATGTTGAAAGTCCTATTTGCTTTGATAACTCGCGGATTTCTTTTTTATCCAAACCAACTTCTCTCAAAGGACTCTTTACATTCCATTCCTTTACTGCAATCAATCCCGGGCGATAATCTCCATTATCATCCATATTAGATCCTTCCGCAACAAATTCTAGTCCATATTTTTTTGCAATATCCCAAATTTTTTCAAATAATTCACGTTTACAAAGATAACATCGATTCACTGGATTTTTCCGAAATCCCTCGATATTCAATTCCTCTGATTCACATATGACATGGGTAATCCCATTTTCCTGACAAAATCGTTTTGCCTCATTCAACTCTCTTTCAGGAAAAGAACAGGAACTGGCTGTCACTGCTATTGCCCTCTCTCCTAAAACATCATATGCCGTTTTAAGCAAAAAAGTAGAATCTACACCACTTGAAAAAGCAATTGCCACGCTGCCCAACTCCCGTAAGTTTTCCTGAAGTTTTTTATATTTTTCATTTATATCCATAATTTTCTCCTATTTTTCCAAAGCAGCCTGTATTTGTGCTTCACAAGAACGCATTGCATAGATGGTCTTTTGTATCAAGTCATTCAGATTCCATCCTAGCATATCACTTCCCCGCTGTATGACTTCTCTTGAACATCCCGCCGCAAAATTACTACTTTTATATTTCTTTTTGACAGACTTTACTTCCATATCCTGAACACTTTTTGATGGACGCATAAGGGCAACCGCACCAATTAACCCAGTCAATTCATCTACCGCATACAATACCTTTTCCATTTCGTGCTCAGGCTTTATATCTACCGTCAATTCATATCCATGGCTACATACAGCATGTATAATATCTTCGCCAACTCCTGCATTTCTTAGAAGTTCTGGAGCTTTTATACAATGCTCTTCTGGATATTGTTCAAAATCAATATCATGAAGCAGCCCTACAATACCCCAGTATTCTGTATCCTCCTCATATCCTAACTCATTTGCAAACCATCTCATAACCCCCTCCACAGTCAGCGCATGCTGAATATGAAATTTCTCCTGATTATATTTTTTTAAAAGCTCAAATGCTTCTTCTCTAGTTATATATGTTCTCATTTTATATTTTCTCCCTCTATTTATTACTGCAATGTATTTCCTCGTTGGTATACTAATTTTTTGCTCAAACAAGTTATGCTTCCTAAAGAAACATAGTCATCCAGAAAATACTATAATTATGGAAACGTAATGAAAGTTTTTTCCGCTAAAAAAGACTCAATCATTATATTCACTGCCATCCTACTACTGTAAAACCCTCAAAAATAAAAATCTTTATTAAAATTTCGCACTCCTAATTTATCAATATCTACATATCATTACAAATATATATATTCAAAAAACTTATAATCTTTATTCATCATGAATCCTTTGTTTTTTTTACTATTCCCATCTGTTTAATAGGATTATAGCATATATTTTTTCTCTGTCAACATAATCGCATTTTTTTCAATGTATTTTATTCAAAACATAATATCCATCTTCTCAATGCCTACCGAAAATCCCAAAAACTGTTTTTACTTTTAAAAATCTATCCAAAAGATTATTTTTTTCATACGCATCACATTCTAATCTTTTGCTCTATTTCTTATTTGTATAAACTAAATATAAGAATAAAGCTCTATTTTCTGAATTAAATCCTGTAACAAGAGAATATCCTGCCCATAAAGTTTAATGTCTTGCTCTACAAAATTAGAAGCATCATCTTCTGTCACTATCACAGTATACATTTTTCCTTCCATCTGATACTCATATAATACTTCTCCAAGATTATCAATAACCGCAAGAAAAATATACGCATAAAACTTCATAGCCTTCTCTTTTTTCTCCTGTTTTGAAGCACTCATCTCATCTTCTAAAATTATCTTCCAACTATATGGTTCCTCGGTCGTCTGAAGTTCACTTTTAAAATTTCCAAGATAATTGTCCATATTAAGCACTTTTGCAGTTTGACCATTTTTTGACATATCTCCTATATAGTCATGCCTAGTTTGAAAAATAGCAGAAGCAATTGCTGATACATTCTCACCGTGTTCCCAAACGATACGATCATCTAGACAAACCCGAGTAATCTCTTTCTTCGCTTCGTATTCCGACTGAAACTCACCTTTATGGAATCTGCTTTCCTTTACAGCTCTAAAAGAAATAATAACCGAACCATCTTGTTCTTCATATTTAATAAAAGAAATTCCAAGATTATTATCCACTGTAACTCCATTCAAAGTCAAATTTTTTCCATTGACTTGAACTTCACAGGTAACAGAATCTCCCAAAATATAATCCCCGATAAAATATATTTTTACAGTTAAAACTACCGTAATAAGCAAAACTGCTGCCAATACAATGCCAACTATCATTGTATATGTTGTTTTCCTAGTTTTTTTTAAAAAATCAATTTCCTTTTTTTCTAGAATATCAACTGGTTTTACAATAGGCTCTCTCATATCTTTTAATATATTTTTACAACTATCACATTCACCTATATGTTCCTCTATAAAATTATTTGTCACATCGCTTGTTAAACCATCGATATAAGAAGGAAACAAATCTTGAACTATTTCACAAGATAAAATCTTTTTCATTTTTCATAATCTCCTTTCTTAACTTTTCTTTTCCACGATAAAAGGTAACTCTTGCCCAGTTTTCTGTCCTTCCCATAATTTCACCAATTTCACGAAATGACAGGCTCCCAAAAATCCTTAAATATAGAATTTCACGAAACGGCTCTGGACATATATGCAGCCTTTTTAGTATCTCCACTCGATTTATCGAATCAAACACTTCCTTTTCAGCTGAGTCAAATGCCTGATTACAAACTTCTAAGCTTTCAAATGGAGGATGTTTTCTTTGATACGATAAAAATTGATTTTTTGCTATCGCGCATAGCCAAGTAGATATCTGACAACTCCCATCAAAACGTCCAATACTTCTAATTGCCTGATAAAATGTCTCTTGCGTTAATTCTTCGGCCAAATCACTATTATGTACTAATGACATTAAATATTTATAAACCATTTTTGCGTATTTTTGATAAATCTCATCCATCGACTGCATTCTTTCACCCCCTTTTCGTCTATTCTATATTGTTAATACTAATTTTTAGTGTTTCGTTACAGATTTTATGTAATTTTTTATTAAATTTTAAGTATCTTTTAGCATACTGACTAAAACATACACAATAATATATTCATACTATAACTTTCTATACAATAAATAATTAGCCTATGTACCTCCGACTTTCTCAAAATACATAGACTATGTTTATGTTCTTATATATTTTATTTCTTTTTTCACCAATTATCTTCTCTCTTTATCACTCAAAAAAATAGGCTTTCTTTTATGTTTTTAAGCTATCTTACAGATATATACTTACTCAAACTCATAACAATTGCTTCCATCGCAATCCTATAATTTTCATAACTTTCACATAATACCAAAACACCGTTATTAGAATGCATATCGCCCGCAACAGGAAGGCATAAGCTAAAACATTCTAGATTCCACTCATCATATTCCCACGACTCATCTTCCTGTGCTTCATCATAAATGCAATTCTTATCATTAATATAATTTGGTATATTATCGATATCCGATGGAACGAAATGCCATTGTTCACTCACCTTAGATGCACTGGAAATTACTACTTTTCCAATCTCTTTCGACCAAAAATTATTTTCAATTGTAAAATAATCTTTTTCTCTCCAACCCATATCTGTTACATCAAGTACTATAATAAGTGGTTTTTTCTCCAGTTTTTTAAAATATTTTGCCAGTTGTCGCGCTCCAAAGCTACCCCTCTCCTCATCTCCTGTAAATGCAATCATTACATTATCTGGAAGACAATTCTCTATCATTAAGCTAAGCACTGCAGCATTTGTTATGGCATTGTCATAAGTTCCCAACATTTTGTCATCTTGTACTATCGAAAAGCATTTCGATATCTTTTTCTGAACATCAATATGCGTTGATATTACTATGAGACGATCTCTTATTTTGTCGATTGGCTTCTTGGCATACAAATGAAACAATCCCTGTGGATTTATTCTCCTGTACTTACTATCCCATAAAATTTCTGCTATTGCATCCAATCTATCCCAACAAACAAACTTCTTTCCATTATCACGATTCATAACACATATTTTATTTAAAATCTGATTATCCAATTTCTCACCTATCTTCATATATCTTTTTGTAATCTTGTTACATACTAATGCCATATTTTATCAATTCTAATTGCAAATATAGCATACTCTACATTTTATACGACCGAAATAAAATCTAACCCTATTTTACTATACAATAAATCTACAAAAAACTCTATCATCAAAACTTATATTTCCCTTCTTTATTCCCTTTGTAGAACGATATAATCGAAAACATATTGGATCATTTTTCTTAATATAATCCAGTTCTCTCTCACATTCACTTAAATTTTCTCTTAAAACTGGATAACCATCACTAGCCAATACAACTATATCTCCCTTAGTAACTGGATAACATTTTATCATAGTTTCCTCAATTCCCATTCCATTTAAAACAGGATAGCCAAAATATCCATTTTTATTTTCAAATGCAAATTGCATCATCAGGTTTTGTTCAATTCCTCTTCGTCCTACGTCGTTTTGCCCTAATTCTTTTATGTCTGCTCCCTGAGAAATCTCATATTCCAAATAAAAGGCTCGCAAATACGCATTCAATTCATCTATTTTCTTTGAATGCGTATAAACTTTTTCGTTAATTCTACACTGACAGTCGCCATATGACCAAATTTCTTTATAGAAATCATTGTAGACGATTATGGCTGCTCTAGGGTATTCTTCGCACGGAATAAACTTTGCATTATGTTGAATCTTTTCACTCAAAATACGGTCAAGATTTGTAAGTAATTGAATGGCATTCTGTCTTTCTATGTCCTGTTGTAAATAATCTGACAAGACATCCTTTGCATAACAGCCGCTTGTTTTTCCATCCCATAGACGAGTTCCTTTTGACGTGACACCATCTATTACTGCAATTAGATGTTTGCCGATGATTAGACCGTCCTCACAGGTATTAAAATTCTTTTTCTTTCCACATAAAAAATGTTCTAGTATTTTCAAAAAATCAGCTCTTTTCCTTTCAATATTCTATTTGTTAATATAATTCATTTTCAGTTTATTATAAAAATTTCTTATAGCTTCATTCACAGAAAAAATCTCACACTCTCAAAATATACATTTGTTTTTACCGCTATATTTTTATACTTCAAATATCATTAACATCTAATTGTCATCATGCTGCGCAAATAAATATAGCCGATATTTAGTTATTGTGCTAATGGATATCCTGACACTTAGGGTGTATACTTATATACTAGACTGCAGCAAGAAAAACTCCATTTTCCTTACTCGTATTTTAAATTTAATTAATTCAATCATAGCATACGTATTGTTATTCAAGCAAATAATTTTATTTCCTTCTTACAGGAATTTCTCCTCTCTCTTCATGAAAAGAATATTGCTACTATCATATAATATTCAATTTCTCACAGATTCACTAACTCTGCAATAACTGTTATCTGTAAATCTCTGACATTTATCAACTTCTCATGTTTACACTTCAATTAAAACAATGAAAATTTTTTCAATATCGTATTTTTTCTCATCGTATCCCATGTTTTGTTTCCACAAATAGCGCATCGTATCCATCTTGCTATGCTTATATCGACCTCCTGTTATCATTCATAACTCTCTCATCTTTTATTCTTGGCACATCCAAAAAGTTTATGTTTTGATATTCTTTCAAGGAATATTTATAATTCAATTCAGGTATTTCATATTTTTGAGCAGATTCCATCCATTTGCCCAATTTTCTGCTTTCTTGGAGAATATAATTCGCTTAGCATAAGATATTTTTTTACATTTGTTCATACTAAGTTTGATGTAATTATCACAACATTTTGTATTTTTTATAGATTAATTGGCATAACAATTTTCTTTGCTATGAAGTTCTATTACTTCTTTTTCATATAGTACTAATTTGCCTGGAATTCGTACATTATAGCAACCACTTACTACAAAATAATTGGGATTCAAATAATTTTAGATTGTTTTATATGTATAATGCATTATGGTAGCGTTTTTTTCCATTAGATATCCAGATTATGCAAGTTTTCTAGCTTTCTCTACTTCCTGTTGTCTTTATTACTAATTGATGTTACCTTTCCATAGAAATAACTTTATCGTCTGGAAATCATCTTCATTTTTAATCATCGCATCCCCAAGTGTCTCCTTGGCCATACTATAGAACATTACATTTTTCATTGGAAATGGCTTTGATTTAAATTTAGGTTTAAAAACTAGGTATAGTGATTTTATAAGTATTTTGTAAAAAATGCAAACGCAAAAAACATAATAAAAAAATAGATTAATGGTAATAAAAAGCAATTAGATTTATTATTATTAGCATATTTAGAAAAAGAACAAGAGAATTTTAAATATGATGAGATTAATATAATCAAAAAGGAAATGGTACGTAGTATATTAAAATTTAATATCGGTTTATCAAAAAAGATAGTGATTCAATTCAATCTACGTTGGATACTTATAAAAATGAAACTTATACCACTTCACCCATTTCAATCAGACTGTCCGTAAAGAACTGGTGCTTCTCATAGATGCTCTCTGCTGCTTCCCACCCTTCATCAGTCAGATGGAGATAGCCATCACCGTCCACTGTCAGAAAGCCACCTTGCTTTAGGACTTTAACTGCATGGCATATGCTCGGCTTGGAAAACCCCATGTGTCGGGCGAGATCAACAGAGCGTACCATGCCTTTGTTCTTCTGGAGCATGAGGATAGCTTCTAAGTAGTCCTCTCCCGACACATGAATTTTCATAGTTAATTTCCCCTTGCATTTATGCCGACATTTTCTGCTCTGCATTCCACATAGCAGCGTACTTTCTATTCTTCGCCAGAAGTTCCTCATGTGTGCCAGCTTCAGCAATCTTTCCATCTGCCACCACAAGAATCTGATCGGCGTTCTTAACAATAGAAAGTGTATGGGCAATCATAACAACCGTTTTCTGGTTCTTCAAAAGATTAGTGATTGCCTGCTTTACCGCCAATTCGTTTTCAATGTCAAGGGATGCCGTTGCCTCGTCAAGCAACAGGATCGGGCTATTTTTCAAAATGGCGCGGGCGATAGAAAGCCTCTGGCGTTCACCGCCCGAAAGCAGATTACCATTCTCACCAGTAGGCGTATCATAACCCTTTTCCATGCTGCGGATAAAGTTATCACAGTTTGCCTCACAGCAGGCCGCTTCAATTTCTTCATCCGTGGCATCCGGGCGGGCATAACGAATATTATCCCGAATGGTATCGTTAAATAAAAAAACATCCTGGTCCACCATCGAAATTTGACCTAATATCTGTTCTTCGGCAATCTTCTGGATAGGCTGACCTCCAATCACAATATTCCCAGACTGTGCTTCATAATATTTCGCAATCAGGTTCAGAATCGTGGATTTTCCAGAACCAGAATCGCCCACAATAGCGGTTAATTTCTGATCTGGTACATGGAAGCTAATGCCTG
>CAYTNV010000017.1:0-74342 GCA_964439395.1 uncultured Blautia sp.
CGTATCGAACAATAGCAAACATATGTGATGACCACATAATAAGAATTATGTGGTAGGATGACTCAAAACCGCATTTTTGCGCAAAAAAATAAGACCTTATGAGGTCTGCCAAAATCAAAATGATTGATTTTTAAATATGTACCATTAAAATACATTTTCTTTTTTATACATTTTTTTATTATTTTTTAGAAATTAACTTGCATTTTCACTTTAATGATGCTAGAATAGGAAAACGTAAGAGTTGTACCACATAATTCTTATTATGTCGTATAAATATATTTGTATCATATGATTATAAAGTCATAATTTTTATCTCAGTATTTATATACCGAAAAATCTATCTCACATATTTTTCATCATATCATTATCATATACGAAAGGATTTTGAATTTTAGCCAGGAGCTAATTCAAAGTCTTATTTTATTTTAGAGAAAAATTTTATCTAACAAATACTTCTCACTCCTATCACCATACGCATTGTATTCAGTACTCGCCGATGTTCTATTCCAGTCGACTTAATATAAATCCTCGTCGTCTCTATATTATGATGCCCAAGCACATCTGCAAGCTTTGCGATATCTTTTTTTATTTGATAGAACTCTCTCGCAAAGAGATGTCTTAAATTATGAGGAAACACTTTTCCTGCTTCTACCCTTGCTTTTTTACAGAGTGTCTTCATTTCTCTCCAAATATTACTCCGATCCATTGGTCTTCCCGCCTTCGTTCGAAAAATGTATCCACATGAAATCTTCTGCTCCCTTCCATACTGTCTTAACATCTTTTGTAACTTCTCTGGATAAAAGATTGTCCTTCTTTTTCCCTTATTATAGACGCTAACCTTTCCTTTTTTTAGAGATTCTACTGTAATAAAACATAACTCACTAATTCGAATTCCTGTACTTGCGATTGTCTGCATAATTAAGGATAATCGCTTCTGCCCCTTTTCATTCGCAGTCAATATTAGCTTCTTATATTCCTCTTTTGTTAAATACGTATTTTCTGACTCATAAAACTCTTTTTGCCTTTTTAGTAATTTCACCTTTGCATCTTTCCACCCCATACTATCACAAAAATGGTTTGCTGCTGCCAAATACGTATTAATACTACTAATTTCATACTCTCCACAGATTTGCAGCTGTTCTTTAAACTGAATCATATTTTCCTTTGTCACAGGTCGCCCTCCCAAATATTCCTCTAACTTTTTTATATCCCGCATATATTTCTCTATCGTACTTTCCTTCTTTTCTTCCCTATATAATTCTCTCCTAAACATCTCAATTCTTTTTTTATTAATAATACGCTTCATTTTATCTCCTCTCTTTTTTACCAATCGATTTCATATATTTTCGAACTTTCTCATTTGCTTCGTAAATACGATACATCTTCATGACTAAAAATGAAAATCTAAATTTGTAAAAATAAGCATTATGAAAGGATATCCCCAACATACTGGAATATAATGCATACATTCTTTAAAAAACCTCTATTAACTTGTCTATCTCTTCCCTTGATAGAGATTTTTATAATAAGTTTATGTTAATGCTCTCATATATATGAAACTTCCATTATTTCACTCAAATTTTTCCAAAACAAAAAGAGGCCATTATCTCCATCTTAATTTGAAGATAATTACCTCTTATTAGTCATTCACCTGACTACTTCTCTATTCAATTTTTTATATCTTTTCTCTACATAAACTACCACTCATTTTTACTTTGCTGCATATTTCTATTTCAGTATATATGGTTTTGATTGACATTTAGCCAATACACAGCCGAGAGCAAGCAGGTATATGCTCTACTCTCTCGGCGTCTCTTCTCACTGTCTTAAATAATTCCCTCACTGTCAGAAATCCCCCTGCATATACTAAAGAGAATAACTTTCAAAGGATTTTTCACATGAAAAATAGATGTTTTTCTAGACATGACTCTCTCTCCTGCGACCAATACAAACTAAGCAACCACGCAAAAGATTACCTGACCAATTTTTACCATATCTTAGACCAGTTAGTCGAGGGCATGGATAATGCTCCCCTCAGCAGTAGTATTTCCCATAATTTTATCGTCCAAATGATTCCTCACCACGCAGCCGCTATCGAAATGTCTAAAAATCTCCTCTCTTATACTACTTGCACTCCCCTTAGAAATATCGCCGAGCAAATCATAACAGAACAGACAAAAAGCATCGAGGATATGAAACAGGCAGAATGTGACTGCAATAAATTATTAAATTCTCAGCAAGACGTGGAACTCTATCAACGAAAAGTCTGGCAGATTATGAATACTATGTTCACTGATATGGGAAATGCCCCAAATGAAAATCAAATCAATGCAGATTTCATTCGAGAGATGATTCCTCATCATATGGGTGCTATCTATATGTCAAAAAATGCTTTAAAATATGATATCTGTCCAGAGCTCTGTCCCATTCTGCTATCCATTATTAGCTCCCAGGAGCGTGGAGTGAGACAGATGCAACAATTACTTAGACAACTCTAATTAATATAAAAACTATTGCATATCCTTTTCACTGAATTTAGCACATACGCAATCAGCAGCTACCAAGAACCTCCTTGAACCCCAAACTATCTGAAAACTCCGCTTGAGAGTTTTCAGACAGCAAAACAAACCTACAACTCCATACATTTTCAATTTAAAAAAACTAACTCTAAATCATCACAATCTAAAGTTAGTTTTTTATTATATTATTCTATTTCTTTTTTATGCAGCTATCTACTCTGCATCTTTTTCCTCTTCTACCTTCTTCGCAAGCTCGATTCCAAGCTCCTTAAGTTGTTTTTCATCTACCTCACTTGGAGCTTCAGACATTAAGCAGGAAGCATCTTTTACTTTAGGGAAAGCGATTACATCACGGATAGAATCCTCTTTTGCCATAAGCATAACAAGACGGTCAAATCCGTAAGCGAGACCTGCATGTGGTGGGACACCGTAGCGGAATGCATCCATGAGGAATCCAAACTGAGCATGAGCCTGCTCTTTTGTAAATCCAAGTGCATCAAACATTTTCTCCTGCACATCTGGCTGGAAGATTCTGACACTACCGCCACCGATCTCTGTTCCGTTTAATACGATGTCGTACGCTTTTGCTCTCACGCGTCCTGGATCAGACTCTAAGTACTGCAAATCTTCCTCCATTGGCATTGTAAATGGATGATGCATCGCAGTGAAACGGTTTTCCTCCTCATTCCACTCAAGAAGTGGGAACTCTGTGATCCACACAAAATTATACTCATCTTTCTTAAGCAAGTCTAAGTTTTTGGCAATTTCTAATCTCAAGTTTCCAAGAACATCATATACAACCTTATCCTTATCTGCCGCAAAGAGAAGTAAATCTCCTGCCTGTCCGTCCATCGCCTTGATTAAAGCATCCATCTCCTCATCTTTCATAAATTTGCTAAAGGAGGATTTCACACTTCCATCAGACTTGCACTGAATATAGGCAAGTCCCTTTGCACCGAAGTCTTTTGCAAATTTTACAAGGGCATCAATTTTTTTACGAGCCATATCTCCCTGTCCCTTTGCATTAATACCACGAACAGAACCGCCGTTTTCAATTGCAGACTTAAATACGACAAATTCACAATCCTTCACAACATCTGTCACATTTATAAGCTCCATTCCAAAGCGAAGGTCTGGCTTATCACTTCCAAAACGATCCATCGCCTCTTGATATGTCATTCTCTTAATTGGAAGCTGCACATCAACTCCGATTGCATCCTTAAACATACAGGCAAGTAATCTCTCATTTACATCAATTACGTCATCCACATCTACGAAAGAAAGTTCCATATCAATCTGAGTAAACTCAGGCTGTCTATCTGCTCTTAAGTCCTCATCACGGAAACATTTTACAATCTGAAAATATCTATCATATCCAGAACACATGAGAAGTTGCTTAAATATCTGAGGAGACTGTGGAAGTGCGTAAAAGCTACCTGGATGCACACGGCTTGGCACAAGATAATCTCTCGCTCCCTCAGGAGTACTCTTCATAAGCATTGGAGTTTCAATTTCTAAAAAGCCTTCCTCTGCTAAGAAGTTTCGAACTGTTGTTGCAACTTTGCTTCTTAAAATTAAGTTTTTCTGAATATTTGGTCTTCTAAGGTCTAAATAGCGATATTTAAGACGAAGCTCATCCTTTACATTTGTACTGGCATCGATAGGGAAAGGAGGTGTCATAGCCTCAGATAAAACGCGAAGTTCTGTCACTTTAATCTCAAGTTCACCTGTCGCCAAGTCTTTATTTACTGCTCCACTTCTCTTCTCTACAGTACCAACTGCTGCGATAACAAACTCATTACGAAGCTTTCCAGCTTTTTCAAAAACTTCTTCTCCTACAATATCTTGGTCAAATACAAGCTGTAAAAGACCTGTTCTATCTCTTAAATCTACAAAAATAAGACTTCCTAAATTTCTTCTTTTTTGTACCCAACCCATAAGGACAACTTCTTGTCCAAGCTCTGCACTCAAAACTTCCGTACATCTATGGGTTCTCTTTAACCCTTGCATGGATTCTGCCATTTTTCTTCCTCCTTTTTTCTCGTAAAACCACTTCACATCTTCTTATAGATGATACTATCAAAAGATACTCTTTCAACATACCATCCTTTATCCTCTTTTGTCGCAGAGAATATAATAGCTTTGCGGTCTTTCATCATTCATTAACTTTTCATCATAAAAGTATCCATTGCTTATCGCTATCCTAAAAATCACTTTGTGAATTTCGCATAGCATTTTATTGTTTTTCTATAAATTTAAACTATCAATATCATCAAGAGAAATCTCAACTGTCTCTCCTGTCTCCATATTTTTGAGACTTGCCTTTCGCTCCTTACATTCATTTTCACCCATAATAACTGTATAGCGAGCATTCATTTTATTTGCGTATTTCATTTGAGCCTTTACGCTTCGATCTAAGTAATCAGTCTCCACACAATATCCCTTTGCACGAAGTGCCTGTACAAAGGAAAAAGCTGGAACTTTCGCCTCTTTTCCCAAAATTCCGACATAAACATCTACACCTGACTTAACTGGAAGCTCTACCTGCTCTTTTTCTAAAAAATAAATCAATCTCTCAATACCCATACCAAATCCGACAGATGGCATAGAAATTTTCTCGTCAATCTCATGTACTAAATTATCGTAACGTCCACCACCGCAGAGTGTGAATCCATCAGAATTTACAAATTCAAATACTGTCTTTGTATAGTAATCCAGTCCACGGACAATTCCTGTATCTACCTCAAATGGAATGTGAAGAGCAGTGAGCAAAGAACAAAGCTCATCAAAATGATTTTTGCACTCTTCGTCCAAATATTCGATTGTTCTTGGCGCATGCTCGACAATTTTCTTACAGCTTTCTTCCTTACAGTCAATAACGCGAAGTGGGTTTTTCTCCATACGCTCCTTACAAGTTGGACAAAGTCCATCCTGATGAGCATATAAATATTCTTTTAACGCTTTATTATAAATGGATTTACAATTTGGACAGCCAATGCTATTAATATGAAGCTTTGCGTCTTTTAAGCCAATTTTCTTAATAAATGTAGAAATAAGGGAAATAAGCTCCACCTCCGCAAGCGGTCCAGCTGCTCCTACAAACTCAATACCAAACTGATGATGCTGTCTAAGACGTCCGCTATCTGGTTTCTCATAGCGAAATGCTGGTGTCACATAAAATAACTTGATTGGCTGTGGAAGGGCATGCATACCATTTTCAAGATAAGCGCGGATTGCTCCTGCTGTTCCCTCCGGCTTTAGAGAAATACTTCTTCCACCTTTATCTAAAAATGTATACATTTCCTTTTGTACTACATCTGTCGTCTCTCCAACACTTCTCTGGAATAAAATGCTGTGCTCAAAAACAGGTGTAATTACTTCTTTTATATTATAAGTTGCACAGAGTTCTCTGGCAGTTTTTTCGATATAGGTTCTTTTTTCCATCATATCACCGTACCAGTCCTGTGTACCTCTTGGTGCCTGGGTAATCATATCATTTCCTCCATTTTTATTTTATTCGCAGTCAAATACCCCGCCGCAAGCAGCAGGGTATTTGACCCTCTTATATTTTTCATACTAAAGTTTATTCACTAATTCCAAGATTGTCAAGTACTTTTACAAAGTCGTCTGAGTGAACAATTCGCAAGAAGGCAAGAAAAACTGACATATCAAAATCCTTTACCTCCTCAATCATAATTTGAATCGCTGTTTCTGTATTAAAAGCTGTGCGATATGGGCGATTTGATATAAGAGCTCCAAAGGCATCACAGACGCGAAGAATCTTCGCTCCAAGTGGAATCTGGTCCCCCTTTAGATTATTTGGATAACCTGAACCATCAAAATTTTCATGATGATAAAGCACATACTGACAAATATGCTCACCATACCCTTGCTCCTTCAAAATCGCATATCCAAGACTAGAATGTAATCTTCGATATCTCACTTCATCAATGCGAAGCTTTTCGTCACCTCTTTTTTGGTATACATAATTAACAAGCTTTAGTTTCCCAATATCATGAAGCAATCCAGCCACTGCAATATCATGACATTCTCTATCTCTAACATTTAATTCTCTGGCAAGCAAATATGCCAAATCACTCACAATAATTCCATGTGTAATAGCTTCCTTTAAATCTGCCTCTATCGGTGTCTCCACACTATGGGCATCGTACATTTCAAGACAGTCTTTTGTACTTTGAACACCAAAAATATCCGTTTGCTCCTCCAATTTTATTGTCACCTTCGCTCCAAGCGAAGCGATGGATTCTCGCATTAACTGTTCTTTTCTTTCTTTCGTTTCCGTACGATCATCTCCTCAATCCGCTCTATATAATGATCTATGTCTTTTACATTTTCTACTCTCTCAATTCTATTTTCCGCTGGATATACATACTTTGTAGATGCTCCTGCTCCAAGTGCAATAATATCCTGCTTTTCTTCCATCATTAAAATATTATATAGACTTTCTTTTCCAGGCACGGAATAGCCTACATTTTCTAAATTTCCTGGGATATTTTTTTGACGATACATATAATATGGAAATAATCCCATTTCTCTCGCCGTATCTTCCACTAGAAGAAGCATCTCATTTGTACTTCCCTTTACTAAAGCCGCATATCGCTCCATATTTTGATTTAACCTTGCAGCTCGCTTAATCGCCAAAGAATGTACCGTTAAGCTATCTGGTCTTAATTCTTTTATATGCGATAACGTATTAGAGAGTTCCCAAATTCCCTCTCCTGGAAGCCCCGTAATAATATCCATATTTATATTATCAAAGCCGACCTCTCTTGCCATCTTATAGGTTGAAATTGTCTGGCTCACAGTATGATTTCTGCCAATTATTTTTAATGTCTCATCATTCATTGTCTGTGGATTAATACTGATTCTTGTGACTGGATGCGCATGCAGTACATCTAATTTTGCTCTCGTAATACTATCTGGCCTTCCCGCCTCTACTGTATATTCCTTTAAATAGGATAAATCAAATTTCTCCTCTATCTTTGTGAGTAAAAACTCCAATTCCTCTGCCGATAAAGCTGTCGGAGTTCCACCGCCGATATAGAGTGTTGTAAGTCTCTTATTGGCGTAAGTCTTCGCCACATAATCCATCTCCTTGCAAAGTGCGAGAAGATATGATTCAACCTTCTTTTTATAAACTCCAATTGGAAAAGAAGTAAAGGAACAATAAAGGCATGTCGATGGACAAAATGGAATACCGATATACATACTGTACTCATCCTCATATGAAATTTTATTCAAAATTTCATATTCCTTCTTGGCCACATCTGTGCAAAGTCTCGCCTTTTGCTCTGTTGTACGATAAGTAGACTGGAAATAATGAATCATTTCCTCGTCCGTTTTCCCCTCTTCCAACATATGATAAATAATTTTCGTTGGTCGAATCCCAGTGAGCATTCCCCACGGAAGTTTTCTCTTCGTATACTCACTCAATAAATCATACAAAAATGCATCTATTTTCTTACGTTTTACGCTATACTCCCAGTCTTCCATTATAAGTTCCAAGCTTGCTTTTTTTTCTTCCTGCTCAAAAATATGACCAACTGCCTTCTCTTTTCCAAAATCCAGCTCCATTGTAAAGCAAACAAGGGAGGAATCCACATCCTCCACTTTTTGATTGACAATATCAATAATCTTTTCCCTCTCAAAAAAGGCAAGTATAATCGCTCTTACGTCATAGTCGTATTCCATCGTATTTTGTTTTATATATATCATATTTTATTCTCGCTATCTCTTTACGTATGGATTTGTTTTTCTCTCTTCCCCAATTGTGGAGGAAGGTCCATGTCCTGGCAAGACAATCGTAGCGTCTGGGAAGCTCATTAAAATATCGTTGACAGATTTTAAAATCTCTCTCATACTTCCAGTTGGAAAGTCGGTTCTTCCTATACTGCCCGCAAAAAGAGTGTCTCCCGTAAAAAGCCATCCATAAGTTGGAAAATAATAGCAACAACTTCCTTTTGTATGCCCTGGCGTTAAATAAAAAATCATTCGATGCCCAAGTACCTCGTACTCTTGCTTTGGTTGTTTAAATAATACATTGGCATGTGTTGTATAGGATTTTCCAAACATTGGTGTTAAATTATAATCTGGAACCATCAAAACTTCCTGCTCAATCTGAGAGGCGAGCACTGGCAAATCCATGCTAATCTCTCTTCTTAAGTCATCTAAAGCTCCAATATGATCTGCATGACCATGTGTCAACAAAATCATATCAAGCTTTAATCCTTTTTCATCTAAAATTTTTAAAATAATATCTACGTCACCAGCTGGATCTACGACTGCCGCCTTTTTTGTCTCCTGATTGGCAATAATATAGCAGTTTGTTCCAATATCGCCAAGCTCTGCCGACATAACAATTAATTTATTTTCCATTTTTCTCTCCTATCTTATGATCTCTCTATATCAATTACGCTGTCAATCTGTCGAATCTTTGAAATAATATGATTCAGCTGCTCTGTTCCCGTAATAAAGAAGGTGAGAACAACTGTCGCTTTTCCCTCTTGCTTGCTTTTTCTTGTCAAAATGGAGTTAATATTAATCTGTGCATTAATAAAAACCTGACCAACATCAACTAAAAATCCCATTCTGTCCTCTGTATAAATAATAATCTCGGCTTCATACATCTCTTGTTTCTTAGGCTCATCAGGATGTGACCACTCTGCCTCAATCAATCTCGCTCTCTCTCCTTCTGGCATCTTGACAATATTATCGCAATCTGTTCGATGAATCGAAACACCTCTGCCCCTTGTAATAAATCCGATAATCTCATCTCCTGGCACTGGACTACAGCATCTAGAACATCGACATGGCATATCAGGCATACCCTTAATTATAATATCGCTTCTTCCACCAGAGGAGAGAGTCTTTTTCATAACTTCTTTGCCAATCTGCTGTTTCTGCTCTTGTGCCTGCGCAAGCTTTTCTTTTATTTTTTGTATTTCAGCAGGATTTTCCTTTTGATACTCTTCAACGAGACGATTAACGACCTGACTTTCCTTTAATCCTCCATGCCCCACAGATGCAAGTACTGTATCCCAGTCTCTGCAAGAATAACGATTCTCTACTTTCTTCATATAGGCAGGCTTTAAATATTTGCTAAGCACAAGTCCCTTCGAAGAACAATATTTATCTAAAAGCTCTTTTCCTTTTTGTATATTTTCTTCCTTATATTCTGCCTTAAACCATTGATTAATTTTGGTCTTGGCACTAGAGCTTCTCACAAAAGTAAGCCAGTCTCTACTTGGTCCCTTAGAATTTTGGGAAGTGACAATCTCTACTCGGTCACCGTTTTTCAAGTGATAATCAATCGGAACTTGTCGTCCATTGACTCGAGCTCCCACCATCTTATTGCCGACAGCACTGTGAATGCTATAAGCAAAATCAACTGGCGTAGAGCCTGTAGGCAGAGTCTTGACATCCCCCACAGGAGTAAAGCAATATACTTGTTCTGCAAATAAATCTAAATCTGTCTTTAAGAGAGTCAAAAATTCACGGTTATCTGACATATCCTGCTGCCACTCTAAAATCTGACGAAGCCAGCTTAACTTCTCTTCCTCTTTATTATTAGAACTCGTCTTTCCCTCTTTATATTTCCAGTGAGCTGCGATACCATACTCAGCAGTTCGATGCATCTCAAAGGTGCGAATCTGAATCTCAAACGGCTGTCCATTTGGACCAATTAAAGTCGTATGAAGAGACTGATACATATTTTGCTTTGGCATAGCAATATAGTCCTTAAAACGTCCTGGAATTGGTGTATACATCTCATGAATCACACCAAGTGCTGCATAACAATCCATAACGGTATCCACTTTAATACGAACCGCAAATAAATCGTAAATCTGCTCCAATGTCTTATCCTGATTTACCATCTTCTTATAAATACTAAAGAAATGCTTTACACGTCCCTCAATCTCCGCCTTAATTCCAGCATCCTCGATATGTTTTCTAACCTCCGCCACAATACTAGAAATAAATACTTCTCTTTCTTCCTTCTGGGATTGCAAAGCTGTCTCCAATTCTTCGTATACTTCCGGACGTAAATAGCGAAGAGATAAGTCATCCAATTCTATCTTAATCTTCGAGATACCCAGCCTATGTGCAATTGGCGCATAAATATCCATCGTCTCTCTCGATTTTTCTTTTTGTTTTTCTGGCTTCATATATTGCATCGTTCTCATATTATGAAGTCTATCTGCAAGCTTAATTAGAATCACTCGAATATCCTTTGCCATCGCCAAAAACATTTTTCGAAGATTTTCAGCCTGAATCTCTACCTTATCCTTAGAATAAGATAATTGTCCTAATTTGGTCACACCATCTACCAATAATGCAACCTCAGCGCTAAATTCTCTCGTCACGTCTTCCAAAGTAATCTCGGTATCTTCTACAATATCATGCAATAGACCAGCGATAATCGTTTCTTTATCAAGTTCTAATTCTGCAAGAATTAAAGCTACACAAAGAGGATGGATAATATAAGGCTCTCCTGATTTTCTAAGCTGTCCAAGATGGGCATTATTTGCCATATTGTAAGCTTTCTCAATCAAACTAAGATCCGTAGAAGGATGATACTGCTTAATCGTCTGTATGAGTCTGCCATAGAGCTCTTCTGGTTTTGTAAAGTCGTCCGGTTTGCTAATCTCTTTCTTTCCCATCGTTTGGTGGGGAGTTTTTTTATCTACCATATATCATCACTTCTCCTTACATCATTATTTTAAAACTTATTCTACACTATAATGATTTTTTTTGCAAGATATCTATCTTTTTTCTGACGGAAATCAATTTTTATACTTTTTGAAATAGACAAAGTAAAATGTTTTTTGGGAGGAGACGCCATTCGTCAGAAAAACGTTCTTCTGACGGATGGCTGTGTACTGGAGAAACGTTAGGGAATATGTATCCGCCACATTTACTCTGCTACTACAAATATGATAGTTATTAGACTTCGTTGCTTTTAACCAACTTATCTCTCGTAGCCTAGCCTTCTATGTGATTTCTGTCCGTCGGACCAGAGGTTTGCTTACAGCTTCCTTCCGATTCTACCTCACAATAAACACCCTTGCTGTTCATCTATACACTTCCCACTATCCGGGCGTGTTCGGGACTTTCACCCGTTAGAACACATCCATGGCGCGCAAACTAAAAAGAGCCACAGCAAAATACTTTTTACTGTGACTCTCCTTAATATATTCCTCATCATACAAAACAATCAATTCTTACTAGATTTCTTCATCTCGCAATACTGACAGCGATAAATCCTCTTCTCTCTATCCACAAGTCTAAAAATCTGGTCAATCTCTGGCTCCACCGATGTAATACATCTTGGATTCTTACACTTTGCTATATTGACAAGCTTCTCTGGAAGCTCCACCTTTCTCTTCTCCACAATCTTGCCATCTTGAATGACACAGACAGTTACATCTGGGTCAATATATCCAAGTACATCCACATTTAAGTCAAATTGGTCTGCAATCTTAATAATATCTTTCTTACCCATCTTCTTGCTTGAAACATTTTTAATAATTGCAACAGAGCACTTCAGGTCATCAAGACCTAAATCATTATAAAGTCTCATGCTCTCCCCAGCGGTGATATGATCTAATACAATTCCATTTTTAATACTATCTATCTTCATTATAATCAGGCTCAGACACTCGTGACTTGAATCATGAGAAGAGAGCCTCTCTCCTTTCTATTGACATACTTTTTCTATTTTCTATCAGTTGTAAATATTTACAAGAAACTGAACCATCTGCATTGACTCGAAGATGTGTATCGACTTTATTTTTAACAGAAGGAGCGAGCCATCCTTTTTTCTTTGTATAGGTTTGATTTTCAAATCGAGCTTTTCGATAACGTAGCCGATTGCTTCGAGTACGTCTATTTTCTCTTCGAGTGGATAGTAAAGTTACAATATCATTCCGAAGTTCTACACTGGATGCATATCATGCTTTTTCTTTTGTTGTTGCAGATAATCCAATCATTTTGCTTCCCGCATCTATTCCAAGTATAATTTCTTGTGTGATATTTTACATTCAAAACAAAGTTGAATCGTAAAGGGTTCGGTTCTTTTTACTTTTGCTTGTTTATTTTTTAATCATTTTCTTGCTTTTGCTTCGGTACAAGGCATCAAAGGATTTCTTTATAGATTCAGTACATATACCATGTCTTTATGACCTCCTGTATGTCAGAATAAAGTAGCCTTCGACCAAGTTATGCTGTGGTTTCTTGATAACAACATGGTTCCTACCCATCAGAACGGTTTAATCCCTATCCTTAGAGGAGTGAACTAGACGAATCTTGAATTCTTTCAATCCTGTAACTTTAGTCATAGGTTATTGTCCTGGCTTCACCCCTAACATTGTCATAATTAACGCCATTCTAATATATTTTCCATTGAGTACCTGCTCAAAATAACAAGCTCTTGGATCTTTGTCCACCTTTACAGAAATTTCATTTACTCTTGGAAGTGGATGGAGAATCGCCAAATCTTTCTTAGCAGTCTCTAATTTTTCTAAATCCAAAATATACGTATCTTTTAATCGAATATAATCTGCTTCATTGAAAAATCTCTCTTTTTGTACTCTTGTCATATATAAAATATCAAGTTCTGGCATAACCTCCTCCATAGAAGTCACTTCTTTATATGGAAGATTCTTTTTCTCAAATACATCTTTTTTCAAATATTCTGGGATTTGAAGTTCTTCTGGTGAAATCAAAATATAGTCAATTCCTTCATACCTGGAAAGTGCCTTAATGAGAGAGTGAACCGTACGTCCAAACTTTAAGTCCCCGCAAAATCCTACTTTTAAATTGCTAAGTCTACCTTTTTTTCTGCGGATAGTAAGTAAATCTGTCAAAGTCTGTGTTGGATGGTTATGACCACCATCACCTGCATTGATAACAGGAATATTTACTGTGTTTGCTGCCACAAAAGGAGCCCCCTCCTTTGGATGTCTCATAGCAATAATATCGGCATAACATTCAACAACTTTCACTGTATCAGCAACACTCTCACCTTTCGCAGAGGAAGAAGAATCTGCTGAAGAAAAACCAAGCACATTACCTCCAAGCTCCATCATAGCAGCTTCAAAACTCAAACGAGTTCTTGTACTTGGTTCAAAAAATAAGGTAGCGAGTTTTTTGTACTTGCATACCTCTCTATATTTGTCTTTATTCAAAATAATGTCATCGGCTAAGTCAAGCATCTGGTCAATTTCTTCTACAGATAAATCCATAGGATCGATTAAATGTTTCATAAAATTTTTTCAGGCACAAAACTCACTACTTTTAAATGATGAGCGAAGTGCCGTCCTCCTTTCTGTCAAATAACATTCTCTTGTTTCAATGAATTTTAACTTTTGGTACGACGCATAAGTATGAAGAGCTATTAAATGTTAAGCCAAAACAAACGAATTTGTTTTATCTCACCGCTTGACATAGGCTTTCTCTCGAAAATTGTCTTCTGTCTGATATATTACCTTTTTTGTCTTATCCTGTCAATCATTTTCTTTATTTTAAAACATAATTTCCCCATTATAGGTAATATTTTACTTTTTCCTATATATTGTAAAAAAACTGAAGCGATATCATATATCACTCCAGTTTTCTCCCTATTTTTTAACTCGCAATGGGCAATAAGTTAGCTTCTGCCTTTAAAAATGCCATACCTCTCTCTGCCATCATCACTGGTCGATAAGAAAGTTTCGCCTTGCGAAGTCCCTCCTCGCCGCAGTCCTCCTCGCGGTTAATATAACGATATTCACTTGCCTCATGCTCTGCAAACTGCTGGTTAATCATAGGATAAGCTCCCTGAATCATACCAAATGCCTTTTCAAAATGGACAACAAATGTATCCTCATTAATAGGCTCACCCATCGCAAAAGCAATAATCTTACCTTCCGCACGGATTGCTCCGCCGACAAGACCTAGCTGCTCCATATGCATAAGAGCTGTTTTTGCTGCACATGCTTCTGCATTCTTTTCATCATCTTCTATTACTTCCTCATTCTTACAGTTTGCCTCTTTCCAAATCTTTAGCATCTCTAGACATTCCTGTCTATTCTCATCTGAGATGGACTCATAACTCCACTCGTGATTTTCTTTAAATTTATTAATATGATTTCTCTTTCCATGGAATTTTTTCCCTTTTAAAGTAATCAAATCTTTTGATTCGTAAATATAATCCTCGTCATCTCTGCTATAGAGAACTTCTATCTCGCCTGAATAAAACTCTTCTAGACAGACTTCATTCTCCTTTGTAATATTATGGAGGCAAAATGGAATATCATTCTCCTTACAATATGCACGAATCTCATCTAAAGCCTTCTTTGCATCGCCATGTCCGATTGGATAACTAAAACTTACAAAATCATGCTCCGCCTTAATTACTAACATATCCTCCACAATAGCAAATTCCTCATTATAATAATCCTTCCATACATAAGACGCTGCAAAGGATTTATCGCAGATTCTTGAATTTACTTTACTAAAATAATAATCAAAAGTTTCTTTGTCACTTAATTGGATTTTCTGAAATCTCATAAATTCTCCTCTTCTCTCATATATAAAACAAAGTGTTCTCTGCCTTTTTCCAATTCTTTTTAGAGCTTGGTTCTCTCAGCAAATGACCAAAATCTATCCAAGTCCGTAAAAGAAATCTTTTTTCTAAGAGGTCTTTTCATTAATCTATTTATTTAATAGCCATCATTATAGATGAAATTTTATTTGTTTTTCTTTGCGGCTCCAAAAAATCACTCTCGCCGCTTAATTAAAATTTTTATCATCTATAGGCTGCCATATCAATAAGCTCTACATCTTTTGTAATATATCCCTCTTTTATCGGCTGAGTCTTCGTATAATCTGTCGATAAATATTTTTTATTATCATCGGCAAATACAGTTACTATTGTACTATCTTTTCCAAGCTTATTTTGAGCCATAATACTTCCCACTAGATTTGCCCCAGAAGAAATCCCAACGCCGACACCAAGTTTTCTAGAAATCATCTGTGCCATAATGATAGCATCTCCATCATCAACGGAGACAACATCTGACATTTCCTCCATATGCAAAATAGATGGAACAAACTCATCTGAAATTCCCTCAATTCGATGTTTTCCTACTTTATAGCCTGTTGAAATTGTCGGCGAGTTAAGTGGCTCAAGTGGATAAACTTGACATCTTGGATTGCTATCTCTTAATCTTCTTCCAATTCCCATAATCGTTCCACCAGTTCCCACACCAGCAACAACGCCATCTGCCTTCTTACCAAGTACGGCAAGTTGTTTCACAATCTCATCTCCTGTTGTTATATAATGAGCCATTGTATTGTCCTCATTAGAAAATTGTCTTGGAAGAAAAACATCTCCTTTCTTTGCCAACTCCTCTGTGAGAGCGATAGAGCCTAAAAATCCGCCCTCTTCTCTTGAGACAAGTCTAACTTTAGCGCCATAGCTTTTCATAATATTAATTCTTTCCATGCTCATCCAATCTGGAATATAAATAATAACTTCATGTCCTAAATAAGAACCAAGTGCGGAAAAAGCAATACCTGTATTGCCGCTTGTTGCCTCCACAATTTTATCTGTCTCTTTAATCATTCCATCTTCATAAGCTTTTTTCAAAATATGATATGCTACTCTATCTTTAATACTTCCTGATAAGTTATAATACTCTGCCTTAGCATAAATTACTCTTGGCTCCCCCTTGTAAGTCAACTTTATCTCTAATAATGGAGTATGGGAAATCATCGGAGCAATCTTAGCAAATTTTTCTTTTACTGTCTGATTCACGACTTTTCTTCCTTTCTATTAGCAATCCCTAGTTAATTACTATAGCATAAAATAAATTTAAATACAACGGTAAATTTTGCTTTACCAAAAATAGATAAATTATGAAATCTTATATTGATTTTTATTATATTTATAGAAAACGACAAAATATTGTCCCGAATTTTACCAAGACATAGTAAAAAAGGATACCATTAACGGCATCCTCTACTGTCCCTATCTTATATTCATTGATCACCCTAACGGTCTATCAGATTTTCACTTTATCTGCCGTGTCCTTATCAAGTGCCAAAAATTTACCATTTACATTAATAATAATATTGCCAAAATAAGAACTGACAACTTCGATTAATGTACCTGGTCTTAGCGCAACCATTCCTGTTAAATTTTCATTACAATAATCACTAAAATTCCACTTGACTGTATCGATTGTTCCCACGTTTGCCTGTGATAATGCTATCATAATAACATCTCCTTCCCAAAATACCTTTTCTTTTCACTCATAACTTCTAATTACTGTTTCAAAAGACTTTATTAAACAATAACTCAACTACTTTTATTCAATATTTAAATTAAGCCTTTCTATATCATATTATCTGCTATTTCACTTTGCTTATTCCTGTTCTTCTTTCTTATATTTATTGTACCATGAAAGGGGTACGGGGAGTCAATTATAACTTTCGTACAACGTTCTAATCTTTCCTTGTTGATTCTAATTAATTCTACAATAAACTAATTCTTCATTGGGAAGGCTAATGATTTCTAATTGATTCTAATTTTACTTTCAATAAACTAATTTCTATTTGTATTAGCTACTTAAATATAGCAACACATACTTCCTGGGCACATAAGATTACAGCAAAGCTGCATCATACAACATTGAACACAACTGCCACTTCCATACGGTGTCATACCTCCATATGGATTGCCTTTTTGCGTATACCATGTCATACCATTTTGAAGCTGATTTTGAAATTGACGATAGAGCATATTGTCTGGCTCTAATGCAACAGCATGCTCAGCATGCTCGTTTGCTATTACATTATTGCCAACTCCCATATTGGCTCTGGCACTTAAATAATACCAAAGAGCCGTTCGATTCACAATCTGATTCAAGACATTTAAAGCTTCGCTATAATAACCACTACTAATATAGTTTGTTGCAGCTTTATAATAATTGCCCTCCTGCTCATCCTCATACTCTCTCTGTGACTTTGAATAGGCTCCACCATATCCAGCATTTTGTTCGCCATATCCTGTGCCCTGACCGCCCCCACTTCGAATTTTCATGATCGTCTCATACGCCGACTGCACCTCTTTAAATTTTCTCTCAGCCTCATCCTTATTTGGATTATTAATATTGGCATCTGGATGATATTTTTTGCTCAACCTTCGATATGCTTTCTTCACTTCTTCATCCGATGCATTCTCTGACACACCAAGTATTTTATATGGATCCATCTCTCTTCCTCATTCTCCCTTTCTACTATTTATTATTTCCCATTTTTCATTTGGTTTTATTTTCCCTTTCTTCTCCTGTATTTCTATTTTTCACTTCCTCATACTTTACCCATACTCCTGCATAAAGTATATTTCTTAAAAGTTCTATATTTTCCAAAATTGGCAGCTGCTCAAATACTCTCGTACACTCTGCCATCATCATAAGAAGAATTTTGCCGACTTTTTCATCAAACTTTTCTTCCCTGCTCATCTTCAAAAACGGATTATAATTTCCTTTCTCTAAATCATCGAAAAAATCATCATAGGCATCCATCAAATAAATAAATTTTCCAAGAAAAAATCCCATCATTCTCAAGCTCTGCTGCCACTCATCTTCTTTATAGATAAAAAGCTCTGCCATAATATTTCCAAAATATCCCGCCATCTCATCGATATTTTGATTATTTTGTCTCTCACCCTCATTAATTTTTCTCATCCAATAAGATATATTTCTCAGCTTTTTTGGGTATTTCTTTTTTAAATTTTTACTTTTTTCTCTTATAAGCTCTAATAAAGCTTTTGAACGAAATTTTCTCTCATCTTGCCAGTCATCACGACATTTATAATAAGTCATAATCGTTGACATATCCGCAATATACTGTCCAATTTCATTTTTTCGAGTAAGCTGCCTTTTAGCAGGATTTAGTCCACATCTCTCTCTGGCTGTTACCGTCTCAGGTTCATAGAGAGCTGTCAGCAAAATATAAATAAATGTCATATCATAGGACAATAAAAGTCTTGAAAAATTTCCACTACTCTTTTTTAGCTCCTTACATAAACCACAGTAATAGCTTCGATAGACATCAAATTCCTTAAATTTTATTTCCGGTTTATTTAGTATAATATATCCAAACAAAACTTTTCTCCATTTCTCAAAATTTTTCTAATTTCTAGTATATCATATTCTCTGGAACTATTACATTCTAAATCTCTACGGAATGAAAAACAGCTTACGCTGTTTCAAAACCTGTACCTAATAAAAAAGAATTGCTAGTAAATCCGAGAAATTCTCTTATCTACCAGCAACCTTTTCCACACTAGCTATAAACGAGATATCATACTAGCTTCTCTTAATAAATTTTGCCCTACACTTTGGACAAGAAATCTCGATTCTTCCTTTTCCTCTTGGTACTCTCACCTTTTGTTTGCACTGCGGACATTTATAAATATGATGTGTCTTTCTCACTGCCACAGTCTGAGGGGTTCGCTTCACCTTTTGTTTCCACGCCTCAAATCTTTGAAGCTCTGCGTATCTCTTCGAAATATTCCTAGAAAACATACGAAAATATGCCACAAAAAGAAGTATAAGTGCCATCATATCTGTGATAGAGCTTCTAAAAATAATTGTCGCTATCCATAAAACTAAGGAAGCGTAAACCATCACCTTAGATAAATCATCCATTCCATAACGTCCATACATAAAACGTCTTAATTTGTCTCTTAACTTATTCATGCCATCCTTCCTTCTTCATAAATACATTAAATTTTCTTAATATTCTGACTTATTCCACCTCATAAAATGATTTTCGCCTATGAACATCCAAGTTTTAATTTATAACCTATTATATGCAATGGAGTATAACACGAAATCTTGCACAAACTGTGAACAAAACTTAATTTTTATAAAAATGATGGTAATATGGAGTACTTTCCCATTCACCGCCCCATTTCCAGCCATATTTCTTGAAAATATTGTAAACCGAGTCTCCTTTCCGTATCATCGCCTTCTCAACAATCTCATCTTCATACGTCGTATCACGGTCAAAATACTGTTCTCCGTTTGAAGGTATAATCTTTTTTTCTTTTGCGGGATTTATTGTTGGATTTAGGTCAATCGCATTTCCCTTGGCATGATATCCCAATGTATTATTTCCTGTCAAAAAAAATGCATAATCAAATGTATTATTATCTGACAGGGCAACTTTATTCATTCTTGATAACTTTTCATCGAAGACATTATCGACTGGCTTTGTAATTGGCTCAATCGAATCTTTATAATTATCGAGCAATTCCATCTTTCCAATTGGATAATCAATCTCATAAAGCTCCTGAAAAATCGCCAAAATCTCATCTGCCAAATCAGCATTTACAATCATATGCCCAATACTATCTGCACCGTCAAAATTATGATACGGTATCGTTAAATATGAATAGTTCGAAAAATCAAATAATGACGTGTTTTCTGGCACAGTAATTCCCATCATTTCTTCACGAATTTCTGTTGGAATTTCCTGACTTACTCCAAGAGAACTTCCAATAAGATTGCTTTTGGCTTCTTCCTGCGTATCTTCTAGCTCTTCCGATATTAGCCCTTTGCTTGTTCCCTCTACATTTGCCTGAGACTGAGAATTCTGCTCTAAGCTTACTTGATTTTCTTGAACACCTGAATTTTCTAATTCTTTTTCATTTTCTTGCGTTGAATCTATATTTTCTATCCCCTCTTCCAAAGAAACTGCCGCAGTCTGTGTTTCTATATTTTGTTCTCCCCTCTTCGATCCACTTATTTCTAATATTAGCATCATAAATGCAAAAATAAATATACAGAGTGCTCCAAAGATAATAAATAAGAGTGTTATTTTTTCATTACGTTGTCTCGTATTCATTTTTTGACTCTCTTCATTATCCCTATTTAACGGATTGCTTTTTCGCACTAAATTTCCATTCTGTCTATGTATCTGACGATTTGTTCTCTCTTTTTCTATTTTTTGTCGCTCATCTATTCCTTGCTGCTCATATAAAGCACGATATAATGCTCTCATATTTTGCCAGCGCTCTTCTGCATTTATTTCTAATCCCTTCAAAAGGACATACTCCTTGATTGGATCCATAGAAATTCCAAGCTCTGTCGGCGTCTTTAGCGTATCCTCCATGACACGACTCATCGATTCTTCTGGCTTTCTTCCAGTGATTGCTCGGTACATAGTAGCACAGAGAGCATAAATATCTGTCCAAGGTCCCTGTCTTCCCTTTGTCTGATACTGCTCCACTGGTGCATATCCTGGTTTTAGCATAATTGACAGACTCTTATTTTCATCCGTCACATCCCGCGCCGCCCCAAAATCCAATAATTTTACTTGTGAATTTTTCGTAATCATAATATTATCTGGGCTAATATCTCGATGAATCAATCCCTGCGCATGAACCTCAGCCAAAGATACAATAACTGGTTTCATCATAGTAAAAACCGAATCCACCTGAAGTTTCCCCCCATTTCTCCTAAGAAAATGTCCAAAATCTTCTCCCTCTATATATTCCATAACTATATAGGCTGTTCCATTTTCCTGAAAAAAATCTTTGACTGAGACAATTCCTTGCATATCATGAAATCTTGCAAGTGTCTGTGCCTCTAATAAAAACTTTTCTCTTCCTTTTTCATAATACTCTCTTCCCTTGGAAAAGACAGAGACAGTGTCACTTCCAGTCACATTTCTAGAGACAAGACCAGATGGAAAATATTCTTTGATTGCCACCGTAATCTGTAAATTCAATTCCAAACCAATATAGGTAATTCCAAATCCACCTTCTCCGAGTGTTTTTCCCAAAATATATTTTCCGTTTAAAATGGTCTGAGGAGAAAGTTGATGTCCCATAGACTCATATTTCTCTAAATCAAACCCACAGTATGGACAGCTGCCTTTTGATGGCTTTTCCTTCATACATCCTAAACATAATAAATTAATATCTTTCATTATTCTCCTCTCGTTTTTATTAACTAATTGAATATCTCAAATCCATTTCACTATTAAATTTTATAACGGAATATACACTCTATAACTTAATGAAAAAAATTTCCATTCATTATTTTATATTCCAATCATTTAAAATGATAGATTTCTTCGACTTAGTTCAATCTAATTTATTCATATAAATATTTTTATTATAACACGGTACGAAAAAAGATGCTATCTAAGATTTCTATACCTTATCAAATAGTAAAACATTATTGATAAGATACAGTTTTTCTCAAATAGCATCTTTCTATTGCATATATATTTCAAAAATGGTCTGTAAAATACACCTCTGTCATAGGCAAACTTCTGTTATCCGTGTGATAAAAACATTTTTACTTATTTACAATTTCACCTCATATCCAAGTTTCCCGAGCAGTTTCATATCTGTCTCCACATTAATTCCCGCTGTCGTAAGCATATCTCCGCTAATGGTGGCATTTGCCCCACTCTTAAAACATTTCTCTCCTTTGTCCCCAACTAAACCTCTTCCACCTGCCAGACGAATATTTCCATCTGGAATAATAAAGCGAAATATTGCGACAATCCGACATAACTCATCATTTGTCAATATACGGTTCTTTTCATAAGGAGTGCCAGGAATTGGATTTAATAAATTTACAGGAATGGATTTTACCCCAAGTTCTCTCGCCGTAAATACCATATCAATACGGTCTTCCATCGTCTCACCAAGTCCCATAATTCCACCGGAACAGACAGTAAGTCCCGCCCTCTTTGCCGCCTTTAGCGTCTTAATCTTTTCATCATAAGTATGAGTGGAGCAGACTTGTGGGAAATATCTTCTAGAAGTCTCCAAATTACAATGTACTCTAGATGCCCCTGCTGCCTTAATTTTTCTAAACTGTTCCTCATCCAACAACCCAAAAGAGACACAGACTTCTATTCCCACCTCCTTACGAACTACTTTAATACTTTGACATACCTTATCTACCTCTTTATTTGAAAGCCTTCTTCCACTTGTAACAATCGAATATCTCAACACACCCTGTTCTTTATTTTTTCTCGCCTCCATAACAATTTCTTCTGTATCTAATAAAGGATACGTCTCCACACAGGACGTTGTATAATAGGCACTCTGAGCACAGTACTTACAGTCCTCTGAACATTTACCACATTTTCCGTTAATAATCGTGCACATATCAAACTGATTTCCACAAAAATAGGATCGAATCTCATCTGCTGCCTTTGTCAACTCCCCTAACGGACTATCTATAAGCTGCATTACCTCATCTTTCTCCAATAATTGTCCTAAATAAATTTTTGCTTTTAAACTTTCTATTATCATGCTCATATTCTTTCCTACTTTCTTAATTTATCATGATAAATCGCATAATTAAAAAATAATATTTATGTCAACTCATTATTATTTTTAGTTCACATTTTAAAGTATAACAAGGAGTAAAAAAAATGTCAACTTATTAATAAAATAAGTTGACATTTTTATATTTTATTTAAGCAGTCACTTTCTCAAAATCGGAGGCTGGATGCTTACATAGTGGACAGACAAAATCAGAAGGAAGCTCCTCTCCCTCATAGATATATCCACAAATAGTGCAGCGCCATACCGTTTTTCCACCAGTATTTGGCTTCTCAGGCTGAGGTTTGATAGAAGACTGATAATAACTATAAGTTGCGGAAGGTACAGATGATAATACTTCCATATCATCCACAGAAGCGATAAACATCGTATGTGTTCCAAGATCAATCTCCTGCTCCACTGTCGCACTAATATAACCGTTCGTACCAGCTGTTACATAGTAGAGATTATTTGCACTGCGCTTACAATCTTCATAACCATTAAATTTGTCTACTGTTCGTCCTGACTGAAATCCAAAATGTTTGAACGTATCAAAGCTGGCCTCCTCACTCAAAATAGAAATATTAAACTTTCCACTTTGCTTCACTAAGTCATGAGTGAAGTTTGCCTTATTGACCGCAATACTAATTCTGTTAGGTTCAGAAGTCACCTGACTTGCCGTATTAATAATACAGCCACTGTCCTTGCCATCATAACAAGATGTCAAAACAAATAGGCCGTAGGTTAGTTTGTACATTGTCTTATTATCCATAATTCAAATTCATCCTCCTTTTTAACTTATAGCTGCACCATCTACACGAAGAATAGCTCCAGTCACATAGCTGCCTAAATCACTTGCTAAATATAAATATGCATTGGCAATATCCTCTGGCTCTCCAGGACGACCAAGCGGAATTCCAGCAGAAATTCTATCGACCATTTCCTTTGGCAATGCTGCCACCATATCCGTCTTCGTTACACCAGGGGCAACCGCATTGACACGAATTTTATCCTTCGCAAGCTCTCTGGCAAGAGATACTGTCAATCCATTTACGGCAAATTTTGTGGCAGGATAACCACATCCAGAAGGTTGACCGTACTTACTCACCATGGAACTAGTGTTAATAATAACACCTCCCCCTTGCTCTTTCATAATTCTTGCTGCTGCCTGTGAGCAGATAAATACCGCCTTTAAATTTATATCCAAAATTTTGGAAAATTCATCTACTGTATAATCGTAAATGCTCGTTCTAGAAGATATTCCCGCATTATTAGCTAAAATATCCACCGCTCCAAACTTTTCCTTTACTGCTAAAAAGGCTTCTGCCACGGCTTTAGAGTCACAAAGGTCTGGCCAGATTCCTATAATACGTCCCTCATATTCTGGAAGCTGAGCCAATGCTTTTTCTACAGTTTCCTGTCTGGATCCAGCGATAGCCACATTTGCTCCGTTCTCCAAATACTTCTTGACAATGGAAAATCCAATCCCCCTCGTTCCGCCAGTGACAATAGCTGTTTTGCCTTTCACCATATCGATTCCCTCCTTTATTTATTATTATTTTTTCTACACTCAGAACAAAGATTAAAAACCTTTAAGTCGTAGAATAGAAATTCTTCTCCCAACTGTTTGTATAAGGATGCCGTCAAATCTTCAAGTGAAATATCCACAAGCTTTCCACATTCCTTGCATACAAGATGATCGTGTTTTTTTATCCGGTCGTAGCGATCTGGCATTCCCTCAATCGATACTTTACGAATCAGTTCATTTTCCCATAGTTTATTGATATTATTATATACTGTTGCGAGAACCACTTTTGGATATTTCTTCCTCAAATTTTCAAATACTTGCTCCACAGTTAGATGCTCAGCGGAAGTATTGATTATATTATATATTTCTTTTTCATATTTCGTCATAACCAATCCCTCCTCTTTTATTTTTAGAATAATTCTAATTTTATTATAATCGTTCTAATTTTATTTGTCAACATATATATACGTCCTAATACAATTATTAAAAAGCCTGATCATCTATGACCAAGCTTTTTCTATACTTTTATAAATTTTTACGGAAATTATTAAATGATTCTTGCTAGATCCCAGTTATGTCCAATATGGCTCAAACACTCGTATACATTCATTATCCTCAAATGTTGCAACTACATAAATTCCTTCAGAATAACATTCTAATCTATTCAATCGTTTTATAAATTTTTTCTTTGAAACTTTTTCTGATTCAAAATATCCATTATCAAAAGAATTATCTGTTTTACAATAATATTTTATTTTATCTGAAAGTTTTATCTTTTTTTCCTTTCCCTGTATTTCTGGAACATTAGGGTCAAGTATACAATTATAATAATATATATATCTTCCTTGTATATCTGTCACACAAATAAGTTTTTCCTTTAAACCATCATCTGACTGCAATGTATCTAAATACTGAGATAGGGCATAACCAGTCGTTCCATTATAATTTATTTTATAAAACCCATTGTTCGCTGAAGCTAAATACTCACACGATGCTCCTAGCGGTATCTCTTTTAGTTTCTTTGCTGATGTACTTGCTGAAGCACGAAGGGAAATCCATTCATCACAACCCACTACAAATAAAAGCTCTGCCCCTTCTTCCACTGAAACAATCTGATCCTTCTCTTTACTCAAATACTGAGATAGAGCATAGCCCACTGTTCCATTATAACGCACTTTATAAAATCCATTGCTCGCTGTTCCTAAATATTCACAAGATGCTCCTAATGGTATCTCTTTTAACTTACTCGCTGATGTACTTGCTGAGGAGCGAAGAGAAATCCATTCCTCGCAATCCACTACATACAAAATCTCCGTTGATACCGCCTGGACTTTTTCCTGATACCCATTAATTCCAAGGAAAACAAATAATAACGCTATGAACAATAATCTTTTTCTTTTTTTCATAATTTTTCTCCTTTCATATACCTCTTATTTTATATCATTAATTTACTATTTTTAGTACACTGTTATGAACATTGCAATAACACCGCCAACTAAAATCACAACAACAATTGCCCAAGCGATTAAAATTGGTATAATAAAGTTTCCTGAATCATCTTCTGAAATATCCTCTGGATAAACTTCCATTATTTGGCCTCCTCCAGATGAATTCACTGGATTTTTTCCTCCTCTATTTGCCGAAATGTTTTCACCTTTTTCCTCTTCATTCAAAAAAATAGTCTCATCCATGCCCCTACCATCTCCTAGAGGCGACCAAGTAAATGATTTATTTTCATAAAGAGCCCTATAAAGCTCTTCCATATTCTGAATTCTACTTTCTCTTCTGACTTCAAGTCCTCTCATTAAAACTGCCTCTTGATTCAGATTGATATCTCTAATTCCAAGCTCAGAGGGCTTTTTTAAGGGAGCCCCCATAACTCTCGACATCACATCTTCTGGTTTTCTTCCTGTTATAGCTCGGTACATCGTACCACATAAAGCGTAGACATCTGTCCACGGTCCCTGTTTCCCATCCCTGCGATGCTGTTCTTCAGGGGCATATCCTTCTTTTAGTATGACGGACATTCCATCATCCGACTTGGAAAAATCTCTAGATGCTCCAAAATCAATTAGTTTTATTTTTTCATTAGGCAACATAATCATATTGTCAGGGCTAATATCTCGGTGAATCAAATCTTGCTTATGTACTAGATTTAATGTTTTTATTACTGGTTTCATTAGATTGAAAACAACTTCCGGATGCATATGACTATTGTTTTTTTCGATGTTTTTTAATATTTGAATTAAATTTTTTCCATCTAAATATTCCATTACGATATACGCCGTTCCATTTTCTTCAAAATAATCTCGCACTTCCACAATTCCATCTTCTCCGCAAAACTTTGCCAAAATTCTCGCCTCTTCTATATAACTTTCTTTTCCCTTAGCATAATATTTTTGTTTTGCCCCAGTGAAAGGTATTACTCGGTTTCCTCTCTGATTATCCCGAACAGCAAAGGTATTCGGAAAATATTCCTTAATCGCCAGAGGTATTTGCAAATTTAAATCCCATCCTATATAAGTAATTCCAAATCCGCCTTCTCCCAAAACTTTTCCTATGAGATATTTTCCATTTAAAATTGTTCCTAAGGGAAGTTGATACATACGAATTTCATATTCTTTTTCATCAAATCCGCAGTATGGGCAGACTCCCTCTCTTGTTTTTTTCTTCATACATCCCAGACATAGCAAATGTAATTCTTCCATCTTTTCCTCCTATAATATATCTGCTTTGCCTTATTAATTTTAATTTTCCTATATCAAAAGACAAGGAATGAATAGAGCTAACATCTTAGTGAATTTATGATTGGATAAACTTCCTTTCTAATTTTTCTATGTCAAGACATTAATCAAATTTTTAATTTTCCAGCAAAATATTCAATACCTCTTTGTTTCTATCATATAGCTCATCAATCTGGTGTTCCGAGACAGGATTGTCTCCTGTTCCGACTTCAATTGTAATGCTTGGAATTCCCATCTGGCATATTGCCCAGTCCTTGTATCCAGCTGGGTCAAGGCTTTCAAAATCTGCATCCATTTCATATCCCGTGGCGTTCGATATCCTGGTCGCAAAATCTTCTGTCTCTTCCAATAATTCTCCCGTCTGTGCAAAATACCAGTAAATTACATTCCCCTTTGTGTGATAACTGATCGTCTTCTTAATTGGATAATTCTGAGTTAAGGAAATAAGCGCTGCCGCCTCACTCTCACTTCCCGGAAAACTTCCCTTATATCGCTCACTGGATGGATATGGATTTCCCTCAAACTCATCCCATTTTGCATCAAAATTTCGATTTAAGTCGACACCGTTGACATTTGATTTCCACTGCCTTAAATACTCTCTATCCTCAATAGAACTTCCATCGTTCTCGGCAATCTGCTCTACTTGACTTAATATATAATCACTCTGAATTCCTTTTTTTCCTAACTGACTAATCGATACTCCATCTGGATTTATCATTGGCACGAAATGAATCAAGAAATCAGAATCATTCTCCATCGAATCAAGTAAATCTACCATCAACATCATCACAAGCTTTGTCGTGATATATTCTCTCGCATGAATACTTCCTGTCACAATATATTGATTATCCGAATCTGGGTTTCCGACAGAAATATCATATATATTTCTGGAATCTGCAGTTATAGAAAGAACGGAAACGGAAATTTTATCTTTGTATAACTTAGATAAAATTTCTATATCTTTGGACATTTTTTTATATGTATACTTAGCATATCTTTTTTGCATAAAATATAAGTCTTCTTTACGATAGACTTCTTTCAAAGTTTCTTCTTTCTCTTTTTGTATTGTTGTTTCAGTTTTGTTCTTTTTCTCATTTTTTTGACTGATAGCTTCCCTTTTTTCTTCCTCTCTTTGTTTTCTCTGCTCCTCCTGTACCCTCGCCAAACGCATATTTCCATAATATGTTCTTATCACAAAAACTCCCATACAGAAGGTAGCCAAGACTAAAATAAAGGCCAAAATCTTTAACACTATATTTTTCCCCATCGTATTTCCCTCGTTTCTGTTTTTAATAAGGGCATGGAGATGAAGCGAGATACTCATCTAAGGCGTATCCCACCGTCCCATTATATCTTATTTTAGAAAACCCATTGCCCGCCGAACCTAAATATTCACATGACTGTCCAAGTGGTATCTTGGCAAGTCTCGATGCACTTGTACTTGCAGAAGAGCGAAGCGAAATCCATTCATCGCAGTTTACTACCCATCTCTTCGCTGCCGATGCCGCAACGCCAGAATTAGAGCTGTATGAACTTTGTGTACTTAAATACTGTGATAACGCATATCCTGTTGTCCCGTTATATCGAACTCTATAAAATCCATTGCTTGCTGAGCCTAAATACTCACATGACGCTCCAAGTGGTATTTTGGCAAGTCTTGTCGCACTTGTGCTCGCAGAAGAGCGGAGTGAAATCCACTCATCGCAGTTTACTACCCACAAAGTCCCCTGAGAACTCTCACTCTGAGTACTCGGCGCAGAGCTCGTCGCAATAGCTGCTTTATCTGTTGTTAAGTATTGTGCTAAAGCATATCCTGTTGTTCCATTATAAATAATCTTATAAAATCCATTGCCTGCCTCCTCGATAAAACTACAAGATGCCCCTAATGGAATTTCTTTTAATCTTGTTGCACTCGTGCTAGGCGACTTACGAAGAGAAATCCATTCATTACAATTGACCACATACATTGTATACTTTACCGTTTCATCTGTTGGTTGTGGAATAGCAGACGTCTCTGTCACTTTTGGAGATGCTGTGACTGAAGAGTTCTCTGTTACCTCCGGTGTCGCTGTAACCAGATTGTCCCCTGTCACTTGAGTTGTTCCCCCACTTGTCACTTCCCCGCTTGTTGTCGATGAACTTGCGCTGACTACAGTTTCTTTATGACTCTCTGAAGTCTTTTTTCGATCTAGCATCAAAAACATAAGCACAGCAACCAAAAACACAAGAACAATTGTTGTGACAAAAATAACAACTAGTACTACTGTATTATTTGAAGCTCGATTATTACGATTCAAAATTTTTTCCTCCTTTTTTCGCATTTTTTTCTTTCTTTTGAGATAAAATAAAATAATGAATATTCATATAGCTTTTCGTAGAGTATTTCACTCTACGAAAAAAAGCCGTTTATTCTTGTAAATTCAACAAGAATAAACGACTTTGACTCTATTCATTGACGGCAAATAGAGGAGTAAGTTTTTCCATATTTTCTTTTTTTAATTTCATGGAGGGATGGACATATCGATTCATTGTAATATTTACATTAGCATGACCTAATATCTCGCTTAAACTTTTTACATCAAACCCAACTTCAATACATCGGGTGGCAAAAGTATGTCTAAGGCTGTGGAAATTTGCATCTTTTATATTACAGTTTTTCAATACTATCTTAAAATAATTTTGCATTGTTCTAGGCTCCATATATTTCTTTCTCTCACCAGTTAGCACATAGCAATCGTCATCTTTTTCCATATTTTTCAACACTTGAATCAATTCAACAGAAAGAGGAATTTGTCGAATTGAACATTCACTTTTCGGGGAGGAAATAATAATCTCTGTCTTCTTCTCCCTATTTTTTCTTTGAAGCCTCTGCATCGTTTTATCGATAGAAACAATATTATCTTCCAGAGAAATATCTCTCCATTTTAGAGCACATATTTCCCCGATGCGTATTCCTGAAAAAAGACATAATAAAATTCCCATATTCCGCTCATTTAGATTTTCATACAAATATTTGCAAAGCTTTCTTTGCTCACTTTGACTTAAAACTCGAAATTCTTTAAAAATTGATTTTGTCCTTCTAAAATTTATATTTTTAAAATAAATATTAGGGGATTTCATAGAATCACTTAAAATATTTCGCAGTAAAGATAAAACATCCGACACCGTTTTCGCAGATAATCCCTGCTTCTTTTCTCCTCCACAAAAAAGCAATTGCTCACAAAATTTTTCTAAAAATACATCCGTGATTTGGTTTAGCTTTTGATTTCCCATAGCTGGAAGTATATATAATTTCAACAAATTTTCATATTTTACTATTGTAGATTCCTTAAATCGATATTCATTTTTTTGAAGCCATATAAACGCCAACTCAGAAAAAAGCATCTCATTTTCACATTTTTTTTGAGTGACCAGAAATGAGTTCTTCTTACTGTTTTGTTTTTCTACAATCAATTTTTCCCTCACTTCTTGATAAGATTTAGCATATACAAATCCATATATTGCCTTTCCTTCTATAGTGCGAGATTTTATATATCTTCCCTCCCATCTTCCATCTTTTCGTTTATAGATATTTTCTCCCTTTCTTGGCATAATTTCTCCTCCTTTGACTATAAATTTGACGTGAAATAGAAAAATTTATATACGATTTAGAGTTTTATTTCTTTGAAATTTACAGAATAAACAAATAACATATTGACAGTTATCTTAAAATTTTGTACTATTATTCTATATGAATAACGTCTTTCGCCTTTCGTAGAGTGAAATACTCTACGAATTTTTTCTAATATATTATTGTATAAAAATCGTATATCAATTATATTATACTTTTAACTCATTTTTCTCCATGTCTCTACATATGCTATACTAATCTTATTTTAAGGATGTGGCTCTGTATCGAAAATCAAAAGCTTGAAAATCTCCTAAATCTCTCCCTCTCGCTCCCCGAATCAGAACGTGAAAAAAGCTCCCAACTGGAAGTCGGCTATACGCCCTCTACCTCCGAGTGGGAGCTTATTGTAAAATATTCTGGGGATCTATCTTCGCTCCAAGAAACTATCCCTTTCACCTTTATTCCTTTGCTTAATCAGTACGCCATTGTCTATATTAGAGAAGAATTCCTAAATGCATTTTCCAACTTTCCACAAATTGAGTATATTGAGAAGCCCAAAAATCTTTTTCTATCGGTGGAAAATGGGCTTCGAGCCTCCTGTATCCCTCCTCTACAACGTCCTCCCACTTCTCTTAGTGGAGAGGGAACGCTAATTGCTATTCTAGATTCCGGCATCGATTATACTCATCCAGATTTTCAAAACACAGACGGCACAACTCGAATCGCCGCCTTATGGGATCAAACTATCTCCCCTCCTGCACTTTCTGAAAATTCTAATCAAATTTTAGAGTCTTTTCCTCAAAATGCTGCAAACACTACATCAAATTTTACAAATGAATCCGCTCAATCTACTCTCTCATCAATTTCTACTTTAAATAATATCAATACTATACTAAATTCTACCTCAGATTTTTCCTCCATCTACCCAATCGGCACCTTCTACTCAAGGGAGGATATCAATCGAGCATTAGCCACATCCACTTTAGCTGCACGCCGAGCAATCGTCCCAAGTACCGACTTATCAGGACATGGCACACATGTGGCGGGTATCGCCGCTGGAAGTGGTATTACATCTGGAGTTGCTCCAAAAGCAGATTTACTCATTGTAAAGCTCGGAAATACATCCGAGCAAGGCTTTCCCCGCACTACTCAACTTATGCTTGGAGCGGATTTTGCTGTGCGCTACGGCATCGAACATAATCTTCCCGTTGCTATTAATATTTCTTTTGGAAATAATTATGGTTCTCATGATGGAACTAGTCTCCTTGAAACATTTCTAAATGATTTATCCAATCTCGGCAAAACGACAATCGTGTGTGGAACAGGAAATGAGGGAATAGCTGGCCGACATACTTCTGGTATATTAACTTCCAACTCGCATCAAACTATTGAATTCATTGTTGCGCCGTACGAGACAAACTTAAGTCTCCAGCTTTGGAAAAATTATACCGATATTTTTGATATTATATTAACCTCTCCCTCCAATCAGATAATCGGTCCTCTTCAGCGTGAACTTGGAATTTCAAGCTTTCGTATGCAAGATACGGCTGTCCATGTTCTCTTTGGAGAGCCTGCACCCTATAGTCCATTTCAAGAAATCTACTTTTCCTTCCTGCCAATCTATGATTATATAGATTCTGGCATATGGAAGCTCACACTCACTCCAAGAAAAATCGTCACGGGAACCTTCAATCTCTGGCTTCCCGATACAGGCTCCACTAACCAGACAACACAGTTTTTAAACCCAAATCCACTTACAAGCCTCACCATTCCCTCCACCGCCTCAAATCTTATCTCTGTCGGAGCATACGATTCTCTGACAGACCGTCTTGCTCCTTTCTCTGGGCAAGGCTATACAAGAATCGGTGATATTAAACCTGACCTAGTCGCTCCTGGAGTAAATATTTCCTCCTCAGCTCCTGGTGGCGGAACAGCCATAAAAAGTGGAACCTCGATGGCGACACCTTTTGTCACTGGATCCGCCGCTCTTCTCATGGAATACGGCATTATTAAAAAAAATGACCCTTACCTTTATTCTCAAAAGGTAAAAGCATATTTAGTCGCTGGAGCGAGACATTTGCCATTTGAGACAGTTTATCCAAATCCAAGCATTGGCTTTGGAGCACTCTGCCTGGAAAATAGCTTGCCAAGATAAAGAATAGTTCTTTATCATATTGCTAACAAAACAATTCCTATCATAACCTGAACTATTAAAATCATTGGCATTCCAATGACAAAATACCAATGTTTTGTTTTATGATGAAACAAATACATTCCTACCAAAGTCCCAATACTTCCGCCAACTAAACTCACGCAAAATAACATCTTCTCTGAAATACGCCACTTACCTTTTACTGCCTTTCTCTTATCATAACCCATAATTCCAATTCCCACTATATTGGCTACAATAAGATATATCATTAAAATTTTTATCATTTTTGTACTCTCCATAATTTTAAAATCTTTTAGATACTGTAAAAGACTTGAAATAAAATATGAACTGACCTCCAATCGTTAGATTTTTGGTCTAACTTTTTGGAGTCAGTTCATACTCCCAAACCTTTTATTCACTAACAGTAACTAACTTTACATTCTCAACGCCCGCTATATACCATTTTCCACTTATCTTTTTTATTATCAAATCAAGATTTATATTTTCATCTCCACTGCAATTTCCCTCCAACGACACATAATGCTCCCTCGAAGATTCTTTTCCGATATCTTTCACTTTCCACTGAATACTAGAAGCTCCCTCAGATAACTTAGATACCACATCGGCTGGAATATCTGAATTAAACTTAGCAATAAAGCCAAGTGCCGTTCCACCTAATGCAGCCGCTGTCTCAATATAACTTCTCAACTCTGGTTCTACATACTCCAAAGCCTCCTCGTAATTTCCTGCATCGACTGCTTTCTTAAAATCATATATTACTTTATATGGGGAATTTTTATAATAAACTCCTCCTGCCACGCCAGCCACTAGTAAAATTAATAAAATTGCTGCTAATATTTTCTTCATTTTCTTGCCTCCTCATTCCACTTTTATACAATAACTAATTCATCTCTTCATTCAAAGTATTTTTTTAGTTTTCTCTCAACTTTAAGAATTCACTAATTGTATCAACGGCAACACGAAGAGCCTGATCCTTTGGATAGCCATAAATGCCGCGAGAAATTAACGAAAATGCGACAATCTCACAGTTCTTTTCTTTCGCCAACTCAAGTGAAGTTCGATAACAAGAAACCATAACCCTCTGGGACACACCGCATCCTATGCCCTACAGGCGAAGAAACAGCTTGCGCTATTTCACAAAGTATACTTTTTCTTACATAGAACAATTTCAGGGCTAATTGGGCATCCCCCTTTGCATTGTTCTCGATTTATACAACCTGGACATGCCGTTCTAAAATATTCACGAAACTGTTCAAACGCCTTGCTATTCCACGCCTCCAAAATTGTATGCTTTCTAAGGTCAACTGACCATCTCTTTTTTTTCGTTGTCAAAACTGCATGGCATTATCTTCCACTAATATATCATCTATTTTTACATGAAAAAGCCAACTTAATGCATACAAATTGTCAACACTTGGAATATTTACTCTCCCCATCCACCTATATACTGTTTGAATGCATGTTAAACCTAGATATTTTTGAATATCCACTGGTTTTAAGTTGTTTTTCTCCATAAAGTATTTCAACTGTTTTCCAGTCCTCTTTTTACAAAGCACAGGAATATTAAAAAAATTATAATCTTTCTTCATAATATTCTTCCTCTATTTCCTTAATAACAAAAATTTTTTAATTATTTTTATATTTTTCAATTTTATATTTTACACATAAACCTTAAATCTATAACTAGCATCTAAAATTCTTTTTCACTCTTTGAATTTCAGATGCTATTTTCATTTTTCCAGAACACGTAATACTAATTATTATATAAAAACAGAGGGAGCTAGCTATTATTAGTCATATTCATTTATCTACTTCCAATTAAAACTTGCTTTCCCGAAAAAGCAAATCCATAATGGCGTATTCTCTCCTTAGAAATCCCTTTCGCCAAAAGCATCGCATCATAATTCTTTTCCTCTATCTGAGTTAATGCCTCTCTCACTGTATCTTCCAGCTTACTCTCATCCTCTGGATCATGCACTTTAAATTCAAATATATAGGCAAAATCTTCTCGATTTTTAATTGGCTCCAATATGACATCATATCTTCCAAATCCACTCTCCCGATTTGAAGTTATATAATATCTTTCTGACAAATCCACAATTAATCCTAATACAAAGCCATGATAAAATCTCTCTGGCTCAGCCATTTTAGAAGGTTTCTTTCCTGTATCAAAAAAACTAAAGGTATCTCTTGATACTTTATTCATAAAACGATTCATAAATTTTATATCATTTAAAAACAAAGCCTTAATAAAATTATTATATGAAGTAGGATATTTTGCAAACCATCCCTGAATCATTTTTTCAAACATGAGTTTTACTTCCATATTCGTCAAGGCCAGTTCATATTTTTCCGTTCCATTTTCTGAATCTATTGTCTGCTCAATTACTTTTAAATAACCACTCGCCAATAAAAGACTCCAAATTGCACTCTCATTATTTTGAAGCTGAGAAAAAATAATCTGTTCATCAATCTCCGTAATCAAAGATTTTCCTTCAAGAAGATCCTCCATGATTATTTTAACATCAGGATTTCCCTGTTGGATTAATTGTCCCACTAAGCTATTAGAACTTGTATTCGCCCAGTACGCAGAAAATTTCTTTGTATCTAAAAAATTAGTAATAGACCAAGGATTATAAATATCTGTATATCCCCCAAAACTAAAGCCATTATACCAACGTTTTACCATCTCTTCTTGACTGGACATAGAAAATCTTTCCAAAGCATCAAATACCTCTTTTTCTGTAAAGCCAAAACTTCTTGCATACTTTTCTGATGTCGTTGTTACAATTGTCAAATTATTTAAATCGGAAAAAATGGACTCCTTGCTCACTCTTGTAATTCCTGTCATAATTGCTCTTTCCATATACGGATTTGTCTTAAAAGTAGAGTTGAACATCATTCGAATAAAAGAGGTCATTTCATCCCAGTATCCATTTATATATGCTTCTTGAAGCGGAGTATCATACTCGTCTAAAAAAATCAATACCCTTTTTCCATAATACTCATTTAAATAAGAAGATAATTTTCTTAAACTCGCTGTCACTATCGTTTTCTCCATACCAAGTTTCACACTATCATAAAATTCCACTTCTTTTTCATTCAAACTACCCTCTTTTTTCAAATACTCATGCTTTCCATAAAGCTCTACAATCAATTGCTTTATACTAGATACCGTTTCCTCATAAGTGACACCCTTTATATTAGCGAAACTTAAAGAGATAACTGGATAATTGCCTTGTAGCTGTCTATACTTCTCATTTTTCCAAATTTCCAACCCTTCAAAAAGATTTCCTCGATTCACATACTCATTGGAAAAAAAACATTCCATCATACTCATATTTAATGTCTTTCCAAAACGGCGTGGACGAGTAATTAAGGTGACATCATCTGCATTTTCCCACCATTCTTTAATAAAATGAGTCTTATCTATATAGAAATTTTCTCCCTCTCTTAGCTTTTCAAAATCCTGTACTCCTATCGCCACATTGTTTAACATACGTATCACTCCCCTCTACTTTTATTCTATACTAGCGAAATGATTATCCTAAATATATATTATTTATTATTATAACATGAATCCTTTCTATTCACCACCAAAATCCATTTTCCTTCTCTTACAAAAAAATTACGATGCAGCATTAATTATATCCAATGTTTCCCTTTATATTTTTTTATTTTTTGTCAATTATATGATTCTTTATTATCTTTTCAACTCAGTCAGACAAACAAATAAAGTTCGAAATCCATCATCATAAGATGTACTGACAACTTGAAAGTTGCCTTTCTCTAAGTAACGATAATATCTCAAACGTTCCATACGAATTGGATAAAATAAAAAATTATAAATCTAAATTTAATTATATAAAAATCTAATCATTCTCTTGACAAAAAGCTCTCTTCCCGCTTTCATTTTTGTGATATCATTTCTAACAATCTCTATAGGCATAATACTTCCCCCTATTGCTCTATATTTGAATTCTAAGAACTATCTGTTTTACTTTTATGATACTTTTTTAGTATAACATAGCACTCGCTACTTAGCTACAAAAAAACGGAGTCTTTCTAAACTCCGTTTTATCGTCCACCCCTTAGTTTTATTATAAAATAGTGGTATGAAATTATACTAACCATTTATTAATTCATCGCTTTTATTCTCTTCTTTTAAACCCATGTGCTATACCAAGTATTTTGGTATTTTAAGTAGCTGCTTAATACATAACCCAATTGACCTTTATAATTTACTTTATAAAATCCATTGGAAGCTTTTCCCTCAAAACGTACCTTAGCTCCTAATGGGATTCTCTTTAAAGCTGCTGCACTTGTTCTCGGCGATTTTCTTAGTGTGATATAGCTTTTACACTTAACTACTTTGTATGTTTTTAGAGATGTAGCTAAATACTTTGTTAAGATATATCCTGTCTTACCACCATAAGTAACTTTAGTAAACTCATTTTTCGCAGAAGCTCTTTTTTCAACTACTGAACCATAATATACTTTCTTTAAGACAGCTGATTTCGTACTTGGGGATTTTCTAAGAGATACATAAGAATTGCAATGGCAAACTATCAACTCTTGATGAAAACATCCATACGCATTCGCTTGTTCTTCACTCACAATAAACAGACCACTAAATAATATCATACACATAATAATAGTTACTATTTTTTTCATCTTTTTCATATCGATATCCCCTTTATGTCACTATTTTACTATTTCATTTTAACATATTATTATAATCATTGCAATGCTAATAATGGCTATTTTACTTAAAACAACTCTACAATAACTCAATTTTATCGCCTTTCTCTACATAAACTCCTTTTTTATTCTGGGGCTCTAGAATAGAACTCGTTGAAAACGAAGTCGCCGCCTCTTTGTATCCATACACAACTTTTTCTCTAGAAACCTCGAAACATTTACAAAAGAAACCCATTAGGTTGCTTTCCGTGTAGCTAATAAATTAGCCAGTTGAATTGCTGCCTAATGGGCTAAAAATTTGTCTTAAGTTATACTGGAATCAGTCCAAACCATTGCTTAATAAGATCAACACTTACATTTACAGCCTTTGCAATAAATTCCACATTCATTCCCATATTATGTAAATTAAGCGCAGTTTCTTTTTTTCCCTTCATTTCGCCTTGCTGGATTCCTTGCTCGATTCCCTTCTCGATTCCCTGCTGGATTCCCTGCTGGATTCCCTGCTCGATTCCCTTCTCGATTCCCTGCTCGATTCCCTGTTGTATAGCCTGATCTACAAGAGAATTACTTAAATTACACATATCTCGCACCTCGCTTTCAAATTCTGCGGTCATTGCTATATTAAAATCATCACTTAGTCTTTTCTTTTTTTCTTCTGGTGATGTAGACGCCGAAAATAGCACATTTAACAAATCTAAAATTTCTAACTCACTTTCTCTATTTGCATCTCCAAGATTAAGAATCACTACTTCCATCAAGTCGTAACTTTTTGGATTGATGTAAGAAGTTCCATATACTGTCTCTTCGACTGTATGATATTTAAAAATTCCGTTTTTTCGTTTCTTTGCAGGGTCAGGACAAATCCATATAGAATAAACTTTTTGTAACTTATCATAATGTTCATTCGTAAATACGGTATCATACTGCTCAGAAATCATTCTCGCACAGTAATAAAATCCCCTCATCACCAACGGATAACCAGGAGTATCATTCGCCTGAATCTCCAAATTAACAATAAGCTGTACAGGATTATCACTTCCTGGAATACATGCTTTAAAACGAATGTCATAATATACTGTTTGGTCTCTAATTGAACTCGCTTCTGTATTAAATCCATCTATTCTTTTATCGCCATCTAGTCGTTTATTCTTATCCAGTTGGTCTTGATGCACCGCTTTCTGAGAAATCTCTGGTTTTTCTTTGAGACAGTTCTCTGTAATAAACTTAACACTATATTGTGAAAACTCTTTCGTACACGATTTTAAAATCCATGCAATAACCGACTCGTAAGTCAAAAGTTTCTTCGCACATTCATCATACTTCGCTTTATCAGCAACCATATCAATAGTTTGTGCAATATCAGTCTGTCTAACCATTGGTTAACACCTCCAATCCACAGTATGATAAACTTCATCTATTATATTTGCATCTTACCATAAAAGCCCCTGTTAGTCAACGCAATGGGATATAACTGTTTACGTTAGTCTTACATGTCTACTTGCTATTGACATCTCTTTCATATGCAAGCAAATTTTTAAGGTTCCAAATTTAGCCATAGAGCGGGACGTACCGCCTTCTTAGAGGTTACAATAAAACCTCCCTCAAAAATACGACCACCTAAAACTCCAGCTACAGAAATTGTCCCTACCTGCGAACGCAGCCACCAAGGCTTTTTATCTCTTACTTTATTATCCATAAAATACTTTCTTGCTTCTTCTATACTCAAGCAAAAAATTTTGTCTTGTGTATCTTTTCCTCCATCTGTTTCCCATTTAAAAGTATTCAAATTTTTTACCAATGTAACCTCTATTCTATTTTTCTCTTCTAATGAAAAATTTTGTTGCAAAAATTCTCCATTTAACCATTTTCGCAAGGTACAATTCTCCCACGTGACGCTCTCCAATGTCTCATTATATACTCTGTTTTCTACAATATCTTTCGTAATAATAAGAACTTTATTTCCCAGTTTATCTAATACAATCCATTCTCTATCATTTTTTCCAAATTTTATTATGTCACCAATTTGAATTTGCCTAACTTTTTTCTTTTCTATTCCTTTACCTTTTGTATTTTGATATTGCTTCATATACTGCATTATGCCTTGTTTTCGACTTTCTTTAAAATCTTCAAATTCTTTCTTTTTTTGTTCAAGTTCCTGCGATTTTCTAATATACTCTAAACCCACCTTATCTTTTAAAATATCTTCTTTGTCTCCCTTCATCGCACATCGCCACCATTCAAATGCAACTTCCATATCCTGCTCCAAAACCCCATCGTAGTAGAGCCTACCTAGTTCATACTGTGCTTCTGGATTTCCCAGCTCTGCCGCCTGCCGCAACTGCTGAACAGAGATGCTTTTCTTATACATCTCATAAAAATTATCTTGCTCTGGAGCTTCATAAAGTACGTTGTCACGATAAACTTCTTTCCAATCCCCAATTACTATAAGAGCTGAAATCATTTTTTCAATTGCTTTTTCGTTAAAGCCTTCCTCAATTTCCAACTTCTTTTTTACTCTTCCTACAATCTGCCTTTTTTCACCAAAAAGCACCTCTTCTTTGTCAATAAATTCTATGTAAATATCATTTTCCAAAATTCGCTTTAACCACTTGCATTCTGATCTGTATTCAGGTGCCAAGTCTTGTAAGACGGAACAGAATCTATTTTTATCTTCCTTCGTAGAAAGTGGTACAGAAAAAATTTCCATTTTTTTCACTTGTTTTAATGCATCATAAAATTTTTCCATAGCTTCTCCTCTACTTATTGTTTTAGTATACCTTATAAAACAACGAAGCTGTTTTTGATATAGAATACGGTATGCTCTGTGAGTATACTATTCTATCATCTATCCGTTTCTTCATCATATTCTAGATCTACTAATACCAAACCACTTCCAATCGCAAGCCATCCCTTTTCTCCATTTACTTTTACCTGAACTTTATGATTGTCATCATCAAAATAATATTGTAATACCTCAACTTTATCTCCTTTTTTTACATAGACTCCTTTTTTATTATCCTTCTTTGGAGACGAGCTTGTCGTAAATGAATCTCTTGCTTTATACTCCGCCTCTCCAACAACCTTAGCGTAATTAGATGTCAGAACAATTTCTCCATCCTTATATTCGTATTCCATTAAAAACCATGCCTGCTGTCCTGCGCCGATTATCCTATCGTGCTTTCCTGTCATTGTCAGCATAAGAACTTTTCCATCCTCCACTGCATATGGCTCAATATAATCCAATGAATAATCTTCAAAATTGACGTCTAATTTTTTTAATTTTTTTCCATCACATCTATATACCTCAACAAGATTAGCACCATACTGCCGACATGTAAAAACTAAAAGATTCGTATCCTCATCCACTTGACAACTGTATACATCTCCACCCCTCAAGAGAGAAACTTTTCCTATGCGCTCGTCTGATAAATATATGTACGCCACTCTTTCTCCCTCAGCACTCTCTTTTATTTTGTATTTAAACGAATCCTTCTCTCCATCTCCTGTAAAATCATACTTTTTATACGTCTTATTAGGTTCAAGTAGTCTTATATTAGTCCCTTCCTCTAATGTCTTAGCTAAAGAATTAGTTACAATTGGTACCCCCATAAAACTCTGTACTGGCGTTCCTATACATAAAGTAAAAACACTAAATGCTACTATTAATATTTTTCTTGTCCATTTTCTTCTCATAATCTTATCTCCTCTAAAATTAATTTATATTTTTATTTCAATTTGCTATACATATAAATATTGCTGCCACTCACTATCATCCCACTCATCCTCCAGACTACCTTTTTTATTATCCAAGTTTATATCTGGATTTTCTATGTCGAATATAGCTATAATTTCCCCAGATATAAAAATTTTATCTATCTCCTTTATATCCATTCCTGTCTCTTCATCCAAAATTTCACAAATTATGCGTTTTAAAGATGTTGCCATCTTCTCAACCATTTACCTTATATAATCTGATGAAAACTCAATATAAGAATTTCCTATATTGTATGGAAGTAATACAAAAATAGGAGCAAACGTTGTCCACGATGATTTCATACATTCTATTGACTCAATTTATATTTTTAAAAAACTTTTCCAAATATTTATTAGCTGAGTTTTCTTTTTCTATATAGAAAAGTTTATATGTAATATTAAATCCATAACTGAAAATACATTTTTTGGTGAAATAAGTGACAAATTTTTCGCCTTATCTCCAATAATCCCGTTCTCATCCGCTCTTTTGCGAGTTAAGAATACTTAATCCTAAAAAAGAAACACATCTGTTTTTTATTATGTATCATTTCAATACAATAAGAACCAATACTATATTGAGATATAACCTTATTCACCTGTTCTTGAACTTTTGCTTGTAATTTTTCAGCATCTACTCTTTTATTACATACTTTAAAGTATAAAATCATCTTCTTTTGTTTTAGTTCTCTCTCTAAATAATCTTGCAACTGCTCACTTTTCAAAAAACATCTGCCTTTTTTTTGAAAATAACTATACCTATCTGTGTCACATTTTGGGAAATCCTCATATACATGGTCTAATTTCATCCATCTATCTGGCATACAAAAATAGTCAAATCTTGTGTACTTACTCGACTCACTCACTCCAATATCCCATGTAACATCAATATGAGTACACTCTCCATTTAACCGAACAATATTCCAAGCATGGGCTCCTTCTATATTTATCGTATCTTCCGATGATGTTTCCCCAATTATAACTAACGCATCCACTCCCAGTCGGTCACATAATAACTTAAAAGCTTTCGCAATTCCCTCACATACAGCAATTCTATTTTTAAAAACACCTTCTATATTAAATGATTGTGGAAAATTATCTGGACATTTTACCGCATCAAAATGATAACGAATATTTTTTACAAGGTAATTATGTATCCAGCGACATTTCTCAAAATCACTTCTCAAATTTGCTATATATGCCTTTTCCAAAACAAGCTTTATTTTTTGCTCCAAGTCATAGATTGCCTTCTTTCTAAATGCAGGCTTTATATAATAATGAATCTGATAAATGATATCCACTTGTGTCGTAAGATAACTTAAATTTCTAAAATTTACATAGAAAAGCTCAGGGTGGTCATATTTTATGGCATTCACTATGTTTTTCAAAGAATCACCGTTACTAAATGCTTTAAGTTCGACCGATGACTCTTCATGCTCAATAGCCTCTATTATCTTTCGATAATATTTTCGTTCTTGATGATTCAATTTTGAAAAATAATACTCCATCCTTTTATCCCACCATATGACTTTCTCTTCAAAATATTCACTCCAAATGCTACATACTTAATTATATTTTAATTCATATACCGTACATTCTTTTTTATCATTCATACAATATAAATATTTATTCATAACTGCATATCCTATATCAGCATATTTAAAATCAATAATCTGTTTTCCCGAAAAAACTTCATAAACACCGTACTTTTCTGCTTTTCATCATAAACTTTTATCAATCCCTTTCCAACTGATTCTATAGCCCGCAACGGCTCTTTTATTTTCAATGTATAATCTCCATCTGCCCAGACAAAATATAAAGAACTATTATCACTTTCTTCTCTCTCTAATAAAAAAGAATACATATCATCATCTTCTACAAATATATCTTTCGATATAATTCCATTTGGTCCAACAACTGTCCCTATTTTATTTTCCTTATCATAGGCCAAAATATAAGTTTTGCTGTTCACTTCTTCAATATCGAGAAGATCATATTTACATTCTAAAATTTCTTTTCCTTTAGTATCTATAAGACCTTTTTTCCCATTATTTTCTACTTGTATATATTTTTCTCCAATACCTTTATACATAAAAGCGTATCCTTTTTTTGTCATTTCCTTACCATTCTCATCCATTAAAAAATATTTGTGGTCTCGACGGTTTACTAGACAAGAAACCGTATTATTTATTCCATCTAAACTGTCCCCCTCTCCCTTCGTGAATAATTTATTTAAATCACAGTCATATACTGTCTCTCCTATATTATAAAAATCATCTGTTATAAAATACTTTCCACTCTCCCATTCAAATTTCCTTCTTCCTCCTTTAAAAAGGATTTTCCCCTCGTTATTATAAATAATCGATTGTTCATCCTTTCGTACATAAAAACTGGTTCCATGAACCTCCATATCTTTAAATGCCTCAATTGAATCAAATTTTAATCCTTTGACAAATCTTTTCTTCTCTAAATCATATATTTTTATAAATCCTTTATAAAAATATCTCCCCTCTCCATCATAACGAATATAATAAATTATATTTCCCTCTGATATCCTTGTCGAACCTACGATATCTGTTTCACTTTTTGATTTTGTCTTTTCTGTAAAATAATAGACTGCAAGATATCGATCTCTTTTATTATTTTATCTTGAATAACTCATAAATATATAATCATGTATTCACTCCAAAAAATTTCTTAATTGAACTAAACAATCCTCCCCCTCTTTTATAGGAAGAAGCTATTTGGTTAAATTCCGCTCTCGACTGCGGACTTAAAATACAACTTATAACATCTCCCAACTTTTCTGCCTCTTCAGCATCATACTGTTCTACCATTCTCATATAATACTGAGCTTTATCATAATCGGGTGCTATTCCCTCTCCAAAAAAATAAGCACTTCCTAAACTAGCACATGTCCACGCCAACATATAATTCCTTACCGTATCATCATGTTTTTCCAATAAGTTTAACCATAATGTCACTGCTTCTTTTTTTCGATTTAATTTTTCTAATGCCTTGCTGTATGAAAAACATGCATCAGAAAAATCTTCCTTTACTATTTTCTCATAATTTTCGACAATTAAACGATAGCATTGCTCTTTTTCTTCTCCGTCTTTATAGGCCATTAAAACATAATAATAAAATGCTTTTCTACTATATACATCATCAAGATCAACTAGCTCTCCCTGAATATTTCCCATCTTAATATCGTAATTTAACGACAACCCGTATCTCTCTGCCTCCTCCAATTCTTTTATACATTCTTCTACCAATCTCGTATCTATATCAAACTTTATCTTTGCCTCAATAACAAGCACAGGAATGATTCGCCTCATACAAAAAACACTTTCTTTTTCACATCCTAACCTCAGCCAATCAAGAGCTTCTATTGGCTTTTTATTTTGTATCAAATACTGACTTACTCTCTCAATTGCCATGACATTCCCTTCTAATGCATTTTTCTCCAACTCTTTTTGGCTCATAGCATTGATTTGCTCTAAGGTAAATTGTTTTTTCTTAGTTCTATCTGGATTCATCTGTCCATCAAATTTCTGCTTCATCTGTCCATTTGCAAACTTTTGATACATACTCATAATCTTTTTTGAGTTCGGACTATAGTTTTTGGCAAGTCCAATATACTGTTTTGCCTGGTCATAATCTGCTGCAAGTATTTCTCCTGAAAAATACTCTTTTGCTAAATAAAAACATACTTGTCCCAAAGTTGTATTCGAAATACTTTTATCATGATGACTTACCAAATCAATCATATCAAGAATTGCATCCTGCTTTTGTCCTGTTTTCATAAGACAATCTATATACATATATTTTGTCTTGGAATTTACCTTTCCCCTTGCCGCCTCATATTTGGAAATTGCCGTTTCATAATAAGAGTCTTGTTTTGTCTGGTTTCCCAATAGATGGTTGCACTGAATCATACATCCATATATTCTTGACATGTCTGCTGGCTGCTTCAGTTTACCTGACTGCATCGCTTTTTTCCCCATTTTTTCCACCTTATCAAGTTCTTTTAATAAGGTATTTATCTTTTCTACACTTATGTCATCCTTTAACAAAGCTGTAACTTTTATTGGAACTAGCTGCGTCATTGCCCACATACAATAAATATTATTTGATTTACTTCCTTGCTGAGCCCATTTCAATGCTTCTTTATAATTTTTTTTAGTCATATACTCTCTACAGACTTCTTCTATTGCTTTTAAATCTCCAGCCAAAGCTGCTTTTAATGTATTTTCAAAACTCATTCTTTTCTCCCTTCTCAAAAATCTATGTATTCCATCACCTTCTCTATTCTTCTTCTAATCTTTATTAACCAGTAAAATTTCTAGGCTGATGAAATCTTTTGATGTAAAAAATTCCGAATTACTCTACTATATCTTCTACGAATAACTCGGAATTTCTTATCTCTCCTCTAAATTTAATAATAATAATCTAATAAATATTGACAACGATCTAATGTATAGCTTGTCATAGTTCCCGTATAATCTGAGGATGAATCAGCAGCAGCATCTCGCTCATCAATCCAATCTAATTCATCTAACCTCAGACTTTGGAATCTACTAGATTCTTTTCCAAGATTACTTCTAATTTCTTGATAAATTTCATTTAATAGATTATCACTTTTACTATAGCAAGCTCCCATCTCACTGTCTGATGCACTCCAATACTCCTCATAAAGCTGATCTAATCTAGATTGATAAGGATTTTCTGGCTCTTCCGTTGTAGTTGGCGGCTCATACACTGTTGTCGTGGTTGGTGATTCATACACCGTTGTTGTAGTTGGTGGTTCTTCCTCTATATTATATGATGTCGTCGTTGTCCCAGAATTGTAAGCCAAATCAGATTGAGATCTCATCTGCATCGCCATCCATAAAATTCCAATAGATACAATTCCTATCAAAACACAAAGACCAATAATAACTGTATTATTAGACTTTTGTGGCGATGTATATTGTGGTAATACTTGTTGTGGTGAAGTGTTCGATGGTGTATGTGGTGGCGTATATGTTGGCGGTGTTTTCTTTTGTTGTTGCGTTGTCGTTTGCTGTATTGTTGTTTGCTGTGTTATCGTTTCCTCTTTTTTCGTATAAGCCACTGCAAAATCACGATAATAGTCCTCCTGCCAATCTCCCAACATCATCAATGCTATAATAATTGTATCTACCGCTTTATCATTAAAACCTTCCTCAGAAATAAGTTTCGTCCTCACCTTTCCAACTATTTGCTTCTTTTGATTTATCGGTTTTATACTACTTCCAATGAATTCTAATTGGAGTCCCCTTTCCATCGCACGTCTTAGCCATCCACATTCTACTGCGCACGAATTTCCTGAAAGGTCACTTATGACTCCCATAAATTTCTTGCCATCCCTTAAATCTATCCCACTCTTTTTAGCTTGTTCCTTTGCCTGGAGTATAGATTGATAAAACTGTTCCATATTATTTACTCCTACTTTTTGACTCTATGTATTTTTAAAAAATATTATTTATATTAATATTTTTTACTTATGCAGCCTAATATCGGCTAATATTGATTCAATACACTCTCCTTGATTTTCAGACTCAGACCATTCAGACTCAGACCATATTTGTATTTTTAACTTATTGACACCAGTAAGGGGAACTTCAACTTTTTGTGATTCCTCGTTACTACTAATAAAACCGTCTTTTAACTTTTTTTCATCTCCATAAATTGCATACTTGGCTCTTCCAGGAAGAGTTTTGTCACTTTCCTTTACAATCTGAACTGCTGTTAATTTACTATATTGACCTCCAATATCCCATGTCCAATACTGATCTTGGTCCGAACTTTCATCTCCTCTACATAATGCTGTATAATATTTTTCTCCATCTTTATCTGTTATATTATGTTTTAAACTTAACTTATCTGTTGTTTCTTCTTGTATTGGGTCTAATGAGCTTATCTCAATTGAATCTGCCCCTGAATCTGTGGACGTAGTTGTTTTTTCCGTTGTTTTTGATGTTTCTTCTGTTACAGAGTCATTAGAAGCCATTTTATTTTCTCTTCCTAATATCATCTTTCCAATCGAAAAAACTAACACCAGACATATTATGCCTCCAACTAATGGTATAACTATTTTTCTTATTCTTCCCCCATCAGACTCCTTTATAATATCTACAGTTGCGTCTAAAGGTTTTGGCGCTCGATTTGAAAAGCTTTTTTTCTTCTGCTCAATATCAAATATTTCTTTTTTCGAATTTTTTGTGTTTTCATTTATATTCACTTTCTCATTTAAAGGATTCTCTTCTTCCGTTTTCAAGCTTTCACTCTCAAATGTTATTTTACTATCTGTAGCACCAGCAGTATCAATGTATGAAATATCGAAATCGTTGTAATAATCTTCCTTCCAATTTGCCAATAACATCAATGCTATAATCGTTACATCCACTGCAATATCATTGAGCTTCTCCTCTAAAGTGAGTTGTTTTCTTACTTTTCCAACTATCTGATTTTTTTCTTTTAATGTTTTTTGTTCCTTGCCGACAAACTCCATCTGCATATTTCTCTTCAATGCACATTTTAGCCATCTACATTCCAGATTACAGGAATCTCCAACTAGAGCCTTCATCTCTCTCATAATCATTTCACCGCTCGTCATATCAATTCCACTATTTCTGACTTTAGTTATGGCCTCATAAAATTTTTTCATAGACTTTTTCTCCTAACTTTATACTTTATATGGAATTTATAGTTTTTCTTTTAACTTTTATTTCTTTTCCATAAACTTCAAATGAAATTCCCTGCTTTAATGGTATCAATTCCTTTGGCCGCACCTTTCTCGGTTCCTCAGCAGTTGTTTTGGCATTCCATTCTTTCTCACCCATATTTCTTATACCTAACTTTTTAGGATCCTTCTTGTTGGCTATAATTTGAGCCACGGGATCTAACGCATCTTCTGTATTATATTCTTTCTCCACTTGACAACGATAAATTCGGCTATCCACTGCCCCTGGAATAGAATAATCATCGAAATCTAAAGCTAACTCAAATTCAATCCTTGTTTCCCTTCCACATCTATCACAAATATATATACCATTTCTTACATCTTTGGCTGGATCTGGCAAAGCCTCATTACCACAATATTGACACTTAACAATATCACTACGAAAACGAGTTAATGCAATAAACCACTCTCGTTCCGTTACCCTCGTCTCTGGCTCCTCAATTCCTTTCTCAGAAAAATCTCTAATAAACAATCCTTTTATGTATTTTGGTAGTTTGGGCCATAACTTTTTTACATCAGCATGAATGATTTCATCTGGAGCATTATCATCATTATCTTCTTTTCTATTTGCCATAATAAAACTTGCCTTTTTCCCATATAATTCCTTCCTTAAATTGGAGGAGATACATGGGACTACTGATTTCTTTCCTTCTAATGGATGTCCATTGCAAAGTAACATAAACAAAATAACCGCTAAAGAGAATCTATGACTATAAATATCAGATTCTGCTCCCTCCACTATTTCAGGGGCAACAAATCGTGGATATACCGTTCTTACTTTTTCTTTCTCTTCTATCTCTATAATATCCTCTATCATTATTTTGCCAGTACTTTTATTTATCCAGATAGATTCTGCAAGTGAAGAATATAAAATTCCCTTCTCTCCAAGAAGTTTATATGCATAAACGATTTGAAGAGCAATATCTATTTTTTTCTTATAAGAAAGCTTTTCCCTTCCATTTACTATTTCTAAAAATTGCTCATATTCGTTCCCAATACTTTCTCTAATATATCCAAAAGATCCAGCCTTATTTACAATATCTAATGGCCACAAAATAAATGTATCTATTGAATCTGTTGAACCCGTCTTATTTTTGAGTATTTTTTCCCTTACATTTTTATTTAATTGATGTATATCTTCATTTTCTAATTCTAATGACTTTTTACGCCATCTGAATTCTTTATTTTTTCCTTTACATTTTACTGTATAAGTGCACCACTTACCTCCACTCTCATTTCTTTTTTCTATTACAAACTCAGTTCCCCAATCAGCTGTACATGTTTGCCCCTTTTTCCATATTGTTGATTCATCCATTATTTCTCACCTACTTTCCTTTCTAATAAAAAATTGTTGCAAAGTTTTTTCTCTCTTAATCTTGCAACAATTTTTTCATTGCTCCTCCTTTTATAGAGAGCCAATTTCATTTTTGTTCATTTTTTCCTTTATTTCTACTATCTTGTTTTTTAATTCTTCATATTTCGCTTTATATTCTATAAATTCTTGATATGTTGGATCCTTCTCAAGTTCGTCTGTCTTTTTTTCTACTTCTTGTATATGCTCTTTTTGTTTTTGAATTTGAGCCTCTAAATCTTTTAATTTTTCTCCTTGTTTCTTCTTCTCTTTTACTTTTTCTTCCAACTTTTCCTTATAAAACCTTTTACGGTCTTCTACCAAAGTGCCAATCCTGTTTGAATCTAATAATTTATTTGTTGGATTAATATATGTATTGTATACCTCTATTTTTTCCGTTAATGTTCGGCAACCTTCCCAAGCTTTTTTTAAATCATTATATAAGTTACAATACTCCTCTATTCCCCCTTCCGTATCCTCTTTTTTCTTTTTTAATTTCGTTTTCTCCTCCTCTAATTCCTTTTTTTTTCGCTTTACTTCTTCACACTCTTTCCTAACTTCTTCCTTTCTTGAGCGTATTTTATTTGCACGTTGTTCCAAAATCCCATACTTTCGCTCCATAGAACCAAGCTTCTCTTCCCACTGTCTAAGCTCATCTTGAAGATTATATCTTATTACATTCTTTTTGAAAGCCTCTTTAAACTGTTTCGCTTTTTCTAAATCAACGATTCCGCTGACAGAGACATCATCTCCACTTCCCGTTTCACTAAACTTTGGCAACTGATTTTCCAAATCATTTTCAAAGTTGCTTTTACATTTTTCTTTTGATGATGCTACTTTTTCATAACAATCTAATAATTGGCAAGTGATATTCCGATAAAACATATGTGTACCTTCCATATAATGTTTATCATTTTTTTCTAGACTGGAATCTATATACGAATCCTCTACACCATCACTTCCCATATAACAAGCAATCACTGATTTTTCTTTCAACAAAATCACATTAGATCGAATGCTTTGCAATACATCCACATCACACATAGAGGTTGTAATATTTTCATGACATCTAGGATCCCACGGTATCGGCTGATTTACTGTATTATCCTCATAAAATACGTCGCATCTTCCATCACCCTGCTGAATTAATACAAAATAATCTGGTAATCTAAGGGCAGCAATTACAGTAGTCCCATAGAGATGTTCTAAGTGCTCTCTTCTTCGATATTGTTCGGCATAGAATTCACCTGATTTTTCTATCTCCTCCTCTGATGGAAGATTACTATTCAAGTGTTTTATCACCGCTTTTTTCCATTTAGAAACAATCGAATCTGTCAAAGTTTTCATCATTTGTCTCTGATACTTAGGAATTGCAAATTGCTCATAGATTCCAAAAGAACCATCTGCCTCTTCTCTCTCTTTTAACATAGTTTTGGCAAATTCTTTGAAATCCTCCAACACAATTTCAACAATCTTTTTAGAACCAACCTCGCTTCTTGGACAAGCAGATGAGCCATGCCCATCTGCTATCACAGCAATATAATAAGGTTTTCCTTCTTCTTCTCCGTTATAGTCACCAGAACAATCTTGACATGGCTTTTGTTTTTGTTCATGCAAATATCCCATTACCGATTTGTGAAAGGTAATAAAATCACTCATATATTCTCCTTCCATATTTTACCATTCATCATCATCCCATCCATCACCAAAATCATCACCTGAAGGAAAATCATCTTCCCAATCATCTGGCTCTGGATCATAATTTTTAACATCTCCCCCGACAATAATATCATTTGGCATTCCATTTTGCTGCACAACTCCTTCTACAATCGAGGCTCCATCCACCGCCGTATTAGAAGTCTGACTTTGACTTGCCAACATAGACGCTGTAACGGAGGCAAATCGAATTAATTTAGCAAATGTATCCAAGTCGTCTGTCTTGATTACAGCCTCGCTATTTCCAACTACCTCTGCAATCATCTTAAGATCCGCATTATCTCCCATTGCAAATCCAATTTTCGTAGCTCTTCTAAACCATTTATTATTTTGGCGAATTTTATCCAGTTCTCTTTTATAATCATCCGTGGCATATCCATCTGACATGAAAATAATAATAGGAACATAGGCACCTGTCATAGAACTCAAAAATGCATTTCTAGATAATTTAGAATTTAACTCCGCAAGAGCATCTCCCACCTGAGTAAGACCTGCTGCCTCTAAATCTTGCCATATGAAATCTTCTACACTCTCTGGTTGACTAGAAATCCATCTAACATTACTATTAAATTCCATAACCCCAATCTTTACGTTCGCATCTGCATTCTTCTTTGCAACCTCTTTTAATGCGATAACTGTCTCCTCCATCGCACGATTCAATTTGGCAATCTGTGTTCCCGCCATACTTCCTGAAGTATCCAAAACATAAAAAACATGTAAATCTCTATTTGGTACTCTCTCCATTTCTCCCATATTCGGCATAATCATATTCCTCCCTTAATTTTCTCTAATTTCAATCGTTTCGTTATGCACCTCAAATTTAATACCATCCTTTAAAGGTATCAATTCTTTGGGCTGCACCTTTCTCGCCTTACCTGTGGACGTAACCGCATTCCAAATCTTTTCACTCTCATTTCTAATACCAAGCCTCTTCGGATCTGCCTTATTCGCCACAACTCTTGCAATAGGATCAAGCGCTTCATTCTCCTTACAAACTCCTAACTGACAGCGATAAATTCGACTATCTGGTATTCCTGGAATGCTGTAATCTCGGAATTTTAATCTAAATAAAATATTCGTCTTCCTTCCGCAACTTTCACATTTCTTATTTGCTCCTTCCTGCGTGAAAATCTCATTTCCACATCTGCAAGGAACAATCTCACTGCGAAATCTCACTAATGCATCGAGCCATTCCTTTTCCCTTGGTCTGACATTTGATCTCTCAAATGCTTCTTTACTAAACGCCTGTAAGAACAATTTTTGCATATATTCAGGAAGATATTTCCACACTCGAATGACATTTTTATGCACTTCTGTATCTGGACCGTTCTCCTTATTTTGGGGATCCATAATAAAAATCGGATCTGTTCCATAAAGCTTTTCCTGCAACTGTGGGGTAAGGCAAGGAGTCATCGATCTCTTCCCTTCCAATGGATGATTAAAGGTAAATATAATAAACAAGATAATGGACATAGAAAAACGGTCGCTCAAGTTATTTGGCATTGTTTTTCCTGTAACAACCTCTGGTGCCATATAACGAGGCTTTCCCAAAATTCCGGTTTCTGTCTTATCCGGCGCTACATTATCATTATCGCAAATTAACACCTTACCATTTTTAGGATTAATAAAAAAGTTTCCATCATTTAAGTCCTGATAGCTATATCCCTTATTATGCAAAATTCGATATGCTGATACGATATGCAATGCCGCATCAATCGCCCTTCGGTAAGATACAAAGCGAACATTTGTCAACATAAACTCTGATAATTCATAATATTCTTTTGGTCGCAAATCCATGACATATCCAAAAACTCCGTCTACCCACAATGTAATATCTAAAGGCCATAAAAATTCATCGCTTGGAGAACCATTTACTACATTATTTTTAATATTATCGTAAAAAGCCTTAGGATTTTTTCCCATTCCCTGTGGCTTATACCATTTTAATGCCTTTTTCTCTCCATTATATCTTATAATGTATACATCTCCCTGACCTCCCTCGGCCAACCATTGTACCACAACTATCTCACTGCCCATAATTGTCTGTATCTTAGTGCCAAGTGTCAGCTTTCCATTTCCATCAACTGCCATTTTCTCTAGTTTCCTTTCTGTATTATGATATTTTATCCTCTCTTAAGTGTCTTTGTTTTTATTCCACTACCACTGCCAGTACCACCTAAATAATCTTCGATTGAGTCAGCAGTGCTATTTAATTTTGGTGAGAGAGCATTCACCGCTTCTTCACAATTTTTTATAGCCACTGCTATAATACGAAGAAGCTCATAAAAATCTTTACTGTGAACTCCAAGACTTTCCTCGCAAGATTGATAAAGTTGAAATAACTTCTCTGTACTTTGCCCAATATTGTTGACTGCTATTGGCATCACTTCTGCAAATTCCCGAAGAGATTGTACTCCTTCTTTACATAAATATAAATCCAATTACTCGCTCTCCTTTTTTCATTTTATTTCTCTTAACATTCTTCTATACTGTAATCTTCTATTTCCAATCGACCTATGTAACTGTTGCTTTGAACCTACAAATCGCCTTCCTTCTATTTTCAGAAGCTTCAATGTAGATGGATAATGTTTCCAAACTGCATGTACAGCTCTATAACTTTTCTCTACTCCAATTCCTCCCATATGAGTAAATACTGCATTGATACGTGTAGGAATCGCTATCATTGTTTTTCGATCCCCACATTCATGCCAAGTAAGCTCTCTATCGCTCATCCTCTTTTGTACTTCTCTTACAGTAACTTTTCTCCCATATTTTTGACTCAAAATCTTTGCCGCATAAGAATTAGCGAAAGCATAAGATTTTCCTCGACTAATTGGCATATTCTCAAGCTTTATAACTCCAATTTCTTTGTCCGCAAATGGATAAAAATCAGGCTCATTATGGCTATATATTATCGTATTCACTCCGTAATTTGCGTCCATCCATTGCTTTAACTTCGCCCCGTTACAAGAAAATTCTTTTCCATTTTTTCTCCACTTAACCTGAATATTATCATCTAATATAAAAGCAGAATTTCCTACTCTAACTTCATCAGCCCATTTTCCTTTTTTAGTTGGAAGCGGAAAAGCTATTACATTTTGGTTTATAAAATCTTTTATCCGATTCAAAGAATTTTCCTCTCCCACTTTAAGACTTCTCTCTCCCAAAGCAGGATTCCCTAATTTCCCGATACATTAGATGATATATAAGATTCAATACTACTTGCTGTACTTTCTAATTTTATTGGTAATTCCTGGACTGCATCCGCTGCTGACCTTTGCGCACTTTTTACGTACTCTAAAATCTCCAAAAACTGTCCACCGTGAACTCCTACATCTTCTGAGACAGAATTATACACATTCATTAATTTTTCTGTACTTTGTTCTATATTTTGAACAGCAACAGGAATCGCCTGTGCAAATTCTCTTAATGCTGACACTCCTTCAGCGCAATAATATAAATTAATCCCCGACATTCTTTTTCTCCTTTCAACGAAATCTACTTTCATAAATAATACTGAGAAGTATTTTGTAGTATATTTATAACCAAATATTTTTTATCCTACCTTATACTATTATATACATCCATTGCTCTTTGATAATCTTTTCTCAAAGCTACAGCTGCCTCTGAAGCAGTCTGTGATGCTCTTTGTAATTGATTTAGAGCTTCTCCTAATTGCTGTAAATACTTTTGTACAACTGCGTCATTTCCCATTGCCTCACTACAAACATTCCCCGCCTGCACTAAAACTTGTGCATTTGTCTGCAATTCTCCCTGATATGCATCTACTGCATTAATCAACGTCAATAAAGCATCCGTATTTAAAGTTTGTCCCATATTTTTTCCTTCTTTCTTTTATTTATTGTCAATAGTTTTCTTTTATTGTAAATAGTCCTCCTCTTCTTGAGATAGATAAGCATTTCCATCGGAATCCATTTCCCATCCATCCCAAGTTAAACCATTATGCAAATATGGTCGAAAAGATAAACCATTTAAACCGTTTGTATAACGAAAGACATGTGAATCTAAATCTGCTACAATCGTTCCCTCTGCCGATCCAAGTAACATCATTACATCTGATTTTGGACTTTGAAAAAAGATATTATGCTTAAATAACTTATCATCTATTCTTGTCTGATTAAACTCGCTCACTGTATTAAAAACTAAAATGAAGTGATATCCAAGTCTAGGACCTTGCGTCAATATAAATTTAAGGTCATCTCTCGCATCATATATGAGAGAATCACCATTTTTCTCTTCCTCCTCTTGAGTAGAGTTAAGAATTTTACCTATTCTCGGAATCGTATTCTCCTCTCCTTCTTTTCTCTCGATTCCAAATGTACCTGAGAACTGAAATACATTACTAGAATTTACACTATTACTGCTTTTATTCTTACTAACTTGTCCATCTAAATAGTTCATATCCATCAATAATGTCTCAAAACCTAATAGAACAAAAAACTTTTTCCTCTCTTCCTTGTTCTCAATTGCCTTTTTCACAGTTTTAATTCTTTCACATATTTCTTCTAAATCTCTTTTTATCCCTGTGATTTTTTGTTTTATCGGCCTTAACTGAGATAAAATAGAATTTTTCCTTGAACTCCAAATCTCTATTCCATGTCTTTGCATTCTTAGTGACTCTGTAATACTCATTAAAATCGATGCAACAATCACTTTTTCCTTTTGGGAAGCTACCATCAAGATATTTTCACAAAATCCATCTACAATTTCTATCGGATAAAGTGGCACCATACGGCGTGGCTCTCCGATAAATAAAATTGTCTCGTCATCATCTACCGATTTTTCTTTCATGTATTTTTCTATCATTCCTCTTTTTTGCAAAAATGAGGTATAATTCATGCCATCAATAACCATTGGTTTCTTACTAATATAAGTTAAGGGATCATTTGCATCGTATTTCTTAGTTGGGCTAAGATATTTCCTTACAGAATCTATCATTTCCTTCTGTTTCTTATAATCATCAGACATATATAATACCTTTGATAAAACTAAATGATTTCCCCTTTGATCCATCGGCACTCGAACTAATGCATGATACTTTTCAATTTGCTCCATCATGAACCTATCATTATCGCTTGCTGATTTTAAATCCAATGTATCTTTTATCTCTAAAACCTCCGTCTTCATTGCAATTCTTTGCTGAATCTGTTTTTTAGAAAAATCATTTAGTCCTCTCGTTCCACTCGTAAATCCCTGGCTTGCAAAAATAAAACGCATTCCAAGAGCTGCTCCCTTTGCCAAAAGAGTCTGCATCTTTATAACATAATTCTCTTTTGCACCGATGGAATCTGCCATAATCTCTGACATAACAGAAAACTCATCAATAATGACAAAAATTTCTGGCATATATTTTTCTGGTGGAACATCACTAAGTTTCTCCCATCTTCCCTTAAACATATTTTGTCGTTTTGTCAAAATTTCTGTCAGACGATCAATGATATCATACACAAGCTCTGGAGACTCGTCTAAAATAATATAACGAACATGTGGTGGCATATGTTTAATATATCGGCTAAACTCTGTCATTTTAAAATCAATCAGCCATATCTCTACATCATCTGGATGTGTACTCTCAATGATTCCTGTGAGCAATGTATGCAATAACGTGGATTTACCCGAACGAGATGCTCCACAGATAAAAGAAGCAAAATTTGTATTTTCAAAATCTATATTCAATATCGTTCCATCTGCTTTTATTCCATATGGAATATTAACCAAATTTCTTACACCTTTTTGATACTTTGGCCGCAGTGGAATCCCAATTCTTTTTTCATAATCATTGCTTGTATCAACCTTTTTTTGATTTTCAATATATTTTTTTATAATCTCTTTTGGTAAACTATTGGGAACAGAATACCATTTAAATGGCAAAGTCTTCCCTTCTTTTCCTACCTCTATAAAGAACCCATCTTTATTACAGTTGATGTTTGTTCCCTCCATCTTTATAAAGTTTAATATTTTAGAATCACTTGAATTTTCATCCGAATTATTATGTGTCAAAATAATTGTCACTCTATAATTTTTTGCAATAGCACAAAGCTGTCGAATTTTAGCAACAACATCATTACTATAACCGCTAGGAAAATTATGGAAAATTAAAATTCTCCTTTTTTTATGATTTTTCCCAGTAGTAACTGTCTGCATTTCTTCCGTATTGATATCATCTAAAATTCGCTCCATTTTTTTCCCTATCTCTTCTGCCGAGAGGGGCACAGGATCAAGGAAAGAATTTTCTCCAATTGCAAGCGGTGCCAGACATCCCAATGAACTATTATTATAACGAATCGGATCCATAAGACAAATTTGGTCAAATACTTCTCCGCAATATCTCGCTATATTCAATAATAAATTCTGAATTCCCGCCAAAATCTCACTCTCTGTCTCATTAAGATACTCGGCAGTCACAACACTTCCCGCAGCAACACTTACTCCCACTGGATATCCTAATGTTCTTGTTTTCGCATCAAAAGTCTCCTGTGATACTTTTATCATTTTGGAGCATAAACTCTTTGGAACAGGAAGAACTCTACGCAATGTACCTACTGTAAGCTTTTCTGGATACTTTAAATTGCTTTGTATTTTCTCTCCCGTACAAAATCTTTTCTTATCCTCTATCAATAGCTGGATTAATTTTTTAAACTCTACAGAATCCATATATTTATCCAGTTCTCTTAAAACTCCATCTCGCTCTCGCTTTAAATTTTTCTCTGTATTCTGGCTATCTTCCTTAGCCTTTTTCTTTTTTACCTCACACTCCTTCCTTAGTTTGTCATCATTTCTTTTAATATAATTAAGCTGTGCTGAGGCTTCTTCATATAGAGAACTTGCATAAGAATCATTTTTCTCCATAATCTGCACACTTAATATGTTTAATTTTTCTTTGTCATAAGGTTTCTCTGTCCGAACTGGTGATGTCCTATCCATATTCATTTCTGCAACTTTTATAAAAGCATTTAGTTCTTCCCGTCTTTCCTCATTGACTTTTAAACTCTCTTCCAATGACCTGTCTAAATCTTCACATTTTCGTTCATACATCTCGGAAAGAGAGTCTTTTTTTTTCTTTAACTGTCTTATTGCTATGTGTTCACTTGTAAACAATTCAGAAACTTTCTTCCAATATACATCCATTAATCTCATTGATATAGTTCCTTTCTTTTATTTTGTCCAGCTAGTTACATCAACATATTTTCCATTCGGAGCTGTATACAACATCTGAACTTCTGGATATTGCTCTGTATATCGAACCTTAATCTTTACTTCTGGCTTTGTTCCAGATAGATCTTTTGGAAATTTCATTGTTATATTTAATCGAATCGCATTCGATATTGCTCTCGCCAATGCCGTCTGTTCTAAAGGAGTTTCTAAATTTTTACATCTATGTATATTGAAATCATATTCTCCCTGATTACATGTTATTTTATTGGTATACACCTTAATTCCATACGGAACTTCAATTGTCTTAATATGAGATCTCCTATCTTCTGCCACAATTCTCTTACTATACCCTTCTGTCATCCATGAAATTACATCCTGTGCTAATTTACTATTCGCATAGCTGACACTCAATTTCTTGACCTGCTCATCAAATTCTTTCTTGTACTGATTAATCTGCTGCATCACTGTCTGTTCAATCTGTTTTTTCTTATTCTCCAAATTAGCGTTTTCTTGAGCTATCAATGCATTACAATCATGTATCATTTGACTTTCTGCATTCATTTCCAGCGATTTACCCAATCTATATCCCAAAAAACAGCAGCCTCCCCATATAAGCAGTGATACTATTAATGTACCAAAAACATTTTCTCCATCTCTCATTACCAGTGTATAACCATGACATGCAAAGTATCCTATAACAGCTCCCACAATAACAAATTTATCAATCTTAGAGTCTATTGCAACTGATGCTTCCTTTATTTGATTCTCTAAACTATATATCCGATTTTGAGCTTTTAATTCCTCTTTACGTTTTTGTTGTCCCATATCTTCTAGTCTTAATTGTTTATACTGTTCTGGAAACATATTTAAATTCATATTTTTCTCCTCTCTTTCTTCTCTCTTAGCATATCATTTTGTATATTTTTATTTTTTCTGCAATTATTTATAGCAACTATCATCCCTCCAAAAAACATCACTATACTTATTATCTGTGAAGTTGAAAAACTTCCCCATATCCCTCTTATCTCATCTCCTCTAAAAAATTCGATGATAAATCGAAAACTAGAATACAATATCATATAGGTTGCCGTATAAAATCCAAGTTGTCTCGTCTTGCAAACTAACCAAAAAAATAAAAATATAATAAGACAAAAGGCTGACTCAAAAAACCAAGTCGGGAACACTCTCACTCTCACACCATCTACAATATATAGCACTGAAATCCCACTCTCTTGAATCTTTCCATAACAACATCCATTTAAATAACATCCAATTCTTCCTATTGCCTGTCCCAATGGCAGTATGCTAAAAAAAACATCTGTCATCTCTAAAAATATTCTTTTTTGACGTTTACAATATACATACAGCCCTATGGTTCCTCCTATACATCCCCCGTAAAACACAAATCCTCCTATGAGAAGATTACATATAAAAGGATATATCGTTTTTTCTATTGCTCCTATGGCATATAGAAATTTTCCTCCCACTAGGGCAAATACAACAGAAAATGTAAGAGCATGCATAGAATCATAAAAATATATGGTCTTATATTTATTGGATTGGAGATAGAAAAATACACATCCAAAAAAATCACAAAAAAGAATGAGCTGGAATATATATATGCGACCTCCTAATATACTAATATATGGATACACTTTCCCTCTTTCTCACTTTCTAAATCTAAAATTCTCAAAACACCAAAACAAAAGAACCTTCCAAAAATATCAATCAATTTTTGGAAGGATTCTCAAATTCTCTCTTCAATTTTCTTCTAGATTTTATCGTTTTTCGTCGCTAATTTCAATATAAATGTAATAATTGATGAGTAAAATGTAATAATTAGCGATTTTGAGATAGAAAATATCTCTAATACATCATTCCTATCTATATTCCTAATATTATTATACTTGCCATTATACTAATGCTCAAAATTTCCCCTTTATTAAATTCGTTCTCGTCACTTCGGCTGCTTTATTCCTATTGTTGCCCAGCGAGCGTAGCCACCACCAAGAACACGTCCATATAGCCAATTCCCCAAATAAAGTCTTCTAGTATATTACATCATATGTTAAGACATAAATCGCTTTTTATCACTCATCATCCATGCCCCTAATAATTTTTGACATTCTGTTCTTTGCTTTGCTATCTGCTCATATGCTTTTGTTATAATTGTCAATTCACTTTCTTTTTTTCTTTACATTCTTTTTTTCCAATGCACTCGAGTCCTGCTTCGCAGGACCCCAGATTGCCGCCCTTCTGTTTCTTTTCCATCCCACAAAAAACTTCTTCTGCCGAAAGGATGTGGGAAGATGGCAAGTGCAAAGCACTTGCGAGAAAGTCAGCATACGCTGACTTAAAGATTTAAGATTCCAGATTCACCCACAAAGCGGGACGTACCGAAAACTCAATGTTTACATAGAGACCAAGTTGATTGATATAGCCGTCCGAACTCACAAAGGCTGCACTATAACTAGAGTCGCCCGGCGAGCGCAGCCTCCACCAAGAGCCGATGGCTCTTGCCTCGTCATTCTCAAAATACTTCTCTGCCTCGTCAATACTTAGAAGAAAGATTTTATCTGTCGTATCTCTTCCTCCCTCTGTACCATATTTTGGATTGTCATCATTTTTCACAGCAGTCTCACAAATTTGATTTTTTTCTGCCTCAGTAAAAGAATCATGATAAAACTCTTCGTTTAACCACTCTCTGAGAGTACAATCTTCCCATGTGATATCTGTCCACTCAACATGATATGCTCTCTCTCCGACAGATTCTTTTGTGAGGAGTAATGCTTTCTCATCTTCCTTATCCAACACAATCCACTCTCTATTCTCTTTTCCAAAGGTCACCGTATCACCGATGGAAACATTACTATCAAACGATAATACATCTTCCGAAGTTTTCTCTTCTTTAGAAACCACATTATTTGTATCACTATTTCTTGCTGTTCCTGAGTTTTGGGACATGCTCGACAACCCAATTCCCACAAATATTACTAAAACAACTGCCACGATTGCTGCTATCCCACCGACATTCGTCTTTTTCACATTGTCTGCTATATTTGGGCTCGACATTCCATTACCCGAAACTCCTCCAAAACTTTGTCCATCTCTATTACTATTGTTTCCTTTTGGAGTTGAATTCGCCCTTGAATGAGCAGAAGCACTGCTCTGATTCGTTGTTTGATTTTTATTCTGCGTATTTGCCGAGTAATTTGAATGACTAGTATTTTGCGAAGCATTTTTAGATTTCTTAGCTTGCACAAATTCCATAATAACAGCTAAAGTATCTCCTCCCTTTACCTTTTCTCCCACTCCTGCAATTGTAACAATTCTTCCATTCTGTGAAGCAACAATATCCATTACCTTTTTTGAGGGAGATATTTTAACAGTAAGAATAACATCTCCTCTGGATACCAATTTACCTACTGCCACATGTACTTTCACTACTTCACTTGCCGTTGGAATAGACAAAGTAATAGCTCTATGATCATTTAGAGATGTTTTAGGAGAACTACTCATATTATTCGCTTTATTCTTTGAAGTTGCTCCCTGTGTTTTCTTTGTACTTTTTGAGAAGTTTTCCCCGTTCATAATATCATCATAGCTTTCTTCCCAATCTCCCAGTATCATAAATGATATGATTATTTTTTGAATTGCTTTCTCCGCAAATCCCTCTTCTGTCTCCAACTGATTTTTCATTCTACCTATGATTTGTTTTTTTTCACTTAGTTTTACATCCTTCTTTCCAAGAAATTGTAAATGCATCTCTTTTTCCATAACTCGCTTCAGCCAATTACATTCTGGCTTATATTCTGATGCCAAATCTTGTAAAATGGAACAAAATTTTTTACTGTCTTCTTTCTTAGACAAATCTATATCCATTCCTTTTACCTGCTTTAATGTGGTATAAAATTTTTCCATCATTTATTTTTATCCTTTCATTTTATCTAGCACATCTGAGATATGTTTAATATTTTATCATTCAAACTAGAAGCTCCACTCACCACCTATTAGGATTCTATATCGAACCACAAAGCTGGGCGTATAGCTCTCTTGGAATATGTAGCAATACCATTTGGAAGAATAACACCGTCTAAATTCACAACGGTTGCACTAAGACTACAATAACCTGGTGAACGTAACCACCACCAAGAATCGATTGCCCTCACTTTATTACTCCCCAAATACTTCTCCACCTCATCTATACTCAAGAGAAATATTTTATCCATCGTGTCATTTCCTCCCCATGTGCCATATTTTGGATTACTAAAATTCTTCACTTTCATTTCACAAATTTGACGTTTTTCTCTCTCGTAAAAAAAATCACCATAAAAATCTTCATTCAGCCATTTTCTAAGACTGCATTCTTCCCATGTAATATTCTTTTTCCCCCATGTGATATTTATTTCTTCGCTATGATATGACCCCTTTCCAACAGATTTTTTTGCCAAAATTAATACTTTTCCTTCCTTTTTATCTAACACAATCCATTCTCTATTGTATTTGCCAAATTTTATCACATTACCAACTTGAACTTTTTCAGTCCTTCTCACTGATTTTAGCTTTTTTTCTAGCTCATTAATTCTATTCTGATTATATTTTAACTCTGTTTTTAATTTTTTAATTATATTCTCGTTATACTCTAACTCTTCCAGTGCTTTTACCAGCTGCTGAAATTGTCTCATATATTCCAAACCCAATTTATCTTTCAAGTCATTTTCTTTATCACCTTTTTCTGCTCTATTCCACCAATAATATGCCTTGTCAAAATCTTGCTCTAAAATCCCATCAAAATAGAGTTTTCCCAATTCATACTGTGCTTTTGGATTTCCCATCTGAGCTGCCTGCTGCAAATATTGAATCAAAATATTCCTTTGATATATCTCATAAAGGCTTTCCTTATCGTAATAATCCTTCTCATCCCAATCACTTATTATAGTAAGCGAAGTAATTATTTCTTCCGCCGCCTTCTCTCCATATCCTTCTTCTATCTCCAATCGTTTTCTCACTCTACCTACAATCTGCTTTTTTTCACTGAGATTAACATCCTTTTTATCTACAAATTCTAAATAAATTCCATTCTCTAAAGCCCTCTTTAACCATCTGATTTCTGGTACGTATTCTGGAGCTAAATCCTGCAAGATGGCACAGAATTTATTCCTATCTTTCATACTAGAGAGAGATAATTCCATTTTCTTCACTTGTCTTAATGCCCTATAAAAATTCTCCATATTTTAACTCCTGTATTTTAGATTATTTTTTTATAAATTAATCAATCCTATTGTAATAATTGATAATTTATGTATAAATTCCTCTGAAAATATAGATTTATTCGCTTATCTTCACCCATAGGGATGGGCGCACCGCGCAATAACACTCAACGTAAGTTCCATAATATGTTCCTTCCATAAAATCTCCATCTGAAAAAACAACTTTAGCTCCTTTACTTGTAGCTCCAGGTGAACGTAACCACCATGTTCTTCCTATGCTTCTATCCAAATCAGAACTAAAATATTTTTTAGCTTCTTTCAGACTTAACAAAAATATCTTATCTTCTGTATCATTTCCTGCATCTATTCCATATTCAGGATCGCTTATATTACTCAGTTTTTGTTTTCTAATTAACTTCTTCTCTGCACCTGAAAATTTTTCATCGTAAAAATCTTCATTTAACCATTTTCGCAAGCTACAATTTTCCCAGGTAATACTTTCTCTTGTTTCATGATATGGTTGATTTCCAACTGAATACTTTGTAATTAATAAAACCTTTTTCTCCTTTTTACTTAGCACTCTCCACTCTAACTCTGTTTCATTATCATTACTTTCATGACCAAAACTTACAATATCTCCCTCCTGAGCATTCGCTATTGCTTCCTTTTCCTCTTGTGCCTTTTTCTTCTCTTTTTCTGTTTCCGACATTTCTGTGCCTATATTAACATTGGAACCTGAATCACCTACGAGCAGACTTCCCCAAACACCCACCATTATCACTATTACTGCTATCACTATCATTGCCACTAAATCCCCTGACATATCTAAGAGACCTGTTTTCACTGAAGATGAGACAGATTGATAAGAAGTTTTCTGAGTTTGAGTTGAATTTTGCGTTGTTGCCGATTGATTCCCACCTGTCTTAGAAACATATGTATTATTGAAGTTTTGCCCTGTCTGTGCTGTATTACTCTTTTGCTGTGCAGTATATGTATTTGTACTGGAAGCTTGTACATTGCTTTTCTGATTATTAGCACTCGATTTTGAATTAATATTTTTCTTATTTACATTCTTTGGATGGTTTTTTCTTGAGGTTTGAGACGATTTTGTTGTTTTTATATTCTCTGAATTTTTTGCCGCATTGTTTGATGCCTCATAAAGTTCATTATTACGATAACTTTCTTTCCAGTCACCAATTACCATAAGTGCCGAAATCATCTTTTCAACCGCTTTCTCTCCAAAGCCTTCCTCTATCTCTAATCGCTTTTTTACCCTTCCTATAATCTGCTTTTTTTCACTAAAACTTGCTCCTTCTTTGTCAATAAACTCTAAATGAATATCCTTTTCCAAAATACGTTTTAACCAGATACATTCTGGAACATAATCAGGTGCTAAATCCTGTAAGATGGAACAGAATCTCTTTTTATCTACATTCGTAGAAAGTGGTGAAAGAGAGATTTTCATTTTTTTTACTTGTTCTAATGCATCATAAAAATTTTTCATATCTTCTCCTTTATTCTGAATTTGCTTTTATTTTTCTTTGTTTTTTATTTCTCTTAAATAATCAGATAGTTATAATCTACTCTGAACTACTTATAATAGCTATCGTATCCCCCCCGATACACTGTTTTTCCCTTTATTGCAATCGACGTAATCCTTCCATTTTTCGGAGCGACAATTTTCAATTCTGTTGTCCCCGCTTTTATCACCATAATCGAGTCTCCCTTTGACACAAAACCGCCCAACTTGGCATTAACTTGTGAAATTTTGGCTAATACTGGAGCAGATACTCTTAAAGTTTTGGGAATAATATCAGAAGTTTCATGAGTACTTTTTGTAGAAAATGACTTTTCATACTGGTAAGTGGAATTCTTTGTACTTTGCAGCCCCTTCTCCCAATTTATAATATCATCATAACTTTCCTTCCACTCTCCAAGTATCATAAGCGATATAATCATCTTTTTAATTACTTTTTGATTGAATCCTTCTTCATCCTCTAACTGCTGACTTATTCTTCCGATAAACTGTTTTTTCTCCCCCATATTTTTATCTTGATTAACTATAAATTCTAAATGAATTCCTCTATCCATCACTCGTTTTAGCCATCTGCGTTCAGACATATAATCTTGTCCTAAACAGTCACTCAAAACGCCAATAAATTTTTTACTTTCTGTGACGTCTACTCCAATCTCTTTTACTTTCTTCAACGCTTCATAAAATCTTTCCATATCTTCCTCTTTGTACAACGTCTTCTCTTTTACAATATTTTTTACTGTTTGTGATATCAGCTCCATTGGCCTTTACATTCTTTATTGTTTCATAAAATTTTTCCATATTACTCCTTAATTATTTTAACAACTTTCCACATACCTTACAAAAAGCATCATCTGCGGATACTGGATTACCGCATTTCGCACATTTTATTTCGCTATTGGAGCGAGAAGAAGGATTGCTCTTTGTGTTAAGTTTATGATTCACTCCATTATTGATGGGCGGCTTCATTTGAGGATTTCCTCCTCTGTTCGAGAAATTATTGGTTGGTTGCTTCATTGTTCTTGTATTCTGATTTGTTCCTCCAACGTACCCACTAAATTGAAATATATTTATATTAGAATACATCTTAAATATAAGATAAATCGCTCCTATTGCAATACAAAAACAAACTATCATATACATATCAACATAAAAAGCAATATATTGACCTGCTATCCAAGACACTACATATTGAGCCACAAAAAATGCCAATACTATCAATACAAGAGGTTTTATCTCCTGCTTTGTTATCAATCGATCTGCTATGTATACACAAACCCATACAATTAAATATTTAATAAAATATATGATTATCATAAAACTAAAATCTATATATCCAACAGGCTGGACTATTAAAAATCCTAAAATATATGGAATTTGGTAAAGCATATTTATCCTGATATCTTTCGTCATTACAAAATACACAAGTCCTGCAAGAGTCGCACCACTAGCTACTATTGAGACAAAATAAACTATTTCATATATTGAATTTCCACTCTGAATACTGTTTAAAATGTTATACATAATAGGTACTGCAATACTATTAATAATTGGTGCAAGAAATATAAACTTATTTTCCATGATTTCATCTTTTAAATTTGAGTTTCCATTCCCATAAGCGCTATTTCTGTTCCCTGAAAATAAACTTTTTAAATTCGATAATGACAAATTTGGCATATTTATTGACATGTTTTGCCCTGGTGCACTTATATTAAATCGCTTTAACTGTACTTTATACCCTGCAATTCCAAGACCTATCGTAATTATAATCAATCCAATTGTAACCTCTAAATTATCTCTCACGATAACTTCCAAAAATACATCTAAAGGACTTCCTCCATGAATAAGTCCTTCAAATCCTATACCTGCTATAAATGCGCCAGAAAATGCAGACACAATGACATATGCGATTTGATAAAATCTATACGCTATAGTCGCCAAAAAAACAGCCACCGCCAAGGCTAAAACGACAACAATCGGAATTACAGCCATAGAATCAAAAAGACTTCCCAATAATACAAACAAAACTAAAAACGACATAAAAAGTCCACTGATAAAGGTATTAATAGCTGTGCAGATTCTATCATAAATTACACATACAACGCAGATTGCAATTCCAACTAATAATACAACAATAAGCGACGAACTATCCATGCTTGACGCAATGCCACCTATCATCACACTTACGACAACTCCCAGCGATATTCCCCAAAAAAATCCCGTAATACCCGCACAAATCTTTCGGATATAAACTCCTCCAAAACAAATGATTAGTCCTATACAAATTATTATTAAATTTAATAGCGTCATATTTTCCCCTCCTTTTTGTGTTTTTTTAATCAAATAGATAAAGAGCCTCCCTAATCTCTTAGGAAGGCATTAAACTATAAAAATATTCTACAATTTTTTCGATACTTTTCAATATAAATGTAATAATTGACAAGGAAACTGTAATAATTGTTTATCAATTACATACTTCATCCATAAGGCAGAATGTACTCCTATATATTTAAGAACTACGTTACGCTCTAACTGATCCACCTTTCTTATTTGACTTCTTTTTACAATATTTGTAAAAATATTAGAGTTATAACCAACTGGAATTACAGCTGCCGCAAAATTATTATAAAGACCTGGCGAGCGCAGCCACCACCATGAGACATTTACAACTCTCGTGGCTTTCATCGAAACTGCATTCACATTTCCATTCCTCTATATTTTCTCTTTGACATACTGGACATATCCACTTTACACTTTCACCTCTTAATCATTAAAAAAACCTTCTAAGACATCTCTCACATCCTTGCCGAAACTGTCTTAGAAAGTTTTTTATATTGCCATTTATTTTCTTAGCTAGAATTTTATCTAAATTTTATCATCTATTATTGTTTTTTCAATGCCAATGTAATAATTGTTATAGTTTCTAGCGATTGCTTTGAGCTGTTGCTGGTCACAGGTTATAAAATAATTATATCAAACATAAGAGGATTCTCATTTGATATATCTTTTCATTTTTTAATAATAGACTGTCACATATTTTTTCAAAACATAGCCTAATTTACCCTTATAATTCACTCGACAAAAACCATTCCTACTACTAGCTTCATAGTATATCGTTGCTCCTTTTGGAATTCTTTTTAAAGCTTTCGCTTTTGTACTTGTGGAACTCCTAAGAGTAATATAGCTATTGCATTTCACGACTTTAGCACGATATGTACGTCCTAAATATTTTGCTAATACATATCCTGTTTTATTTCCATATATTACTTTATAAAATCCATTTTTTGTTCTGCCATTATTATAGCCATAGCACCAACGTACTGTCTTCCCATATGGAATTGTAGTAAGTGCTTTCGCACTTGTACTTGGTGACTTTCTAAGTGTTACATAACTATTACAATTATAAACTTGAAACTCCGCTCTTAATGCATTTGCTTCTGAATTATTTATCATAAATAATCCTGAAAACAGTACAAGTGATAATACAATAGCCATTAAAGATTTCATTCTCTTTTTCATTTTCCATCTTCCTTTCTTTTTCCATCCATTTCTGATTCTTGTTGCTTCTTAAAAACTAATCGTTATTTTTCTAATTTCACCTCCTCTAGATTTGTCCTGAATAAACTTCATCTGGAAGTTCTGCTATTTTTACATTTTTTCATTTTTCCATATCCTTTTCTACGGCAAGTTGCTTGTAATTGTGTTACTATAATATCCCGCATAATTATCAATCAAATACTGACATCTCTCAATTGTAGACTCAGTCGCTGATAAATTATACGCCAAACTATAATTTGAGCTATTATTTCCAGCAGCCTCTGCTTTGCTCTCTTTTTGAGCGATCCATTCTTTCTCATCTTCTTTTAAAATTTCAAAATCACTCGAAGGTAGATTGGATTTAATATCTTGATATAAATCATTTAACAGACCATCACTCCAATCATAATAAAAGCTCACCTGGTCTTCCTCATCTGGAGATAAGAGATACTCGTTTCGTATCATATCAAGCTCACTTTGATAGGTCGCACTATTATCCCAACCACCAGTGCCAGTATCTGCGCTGTCACTATTATTTTCATCTCCATTATAGTACTCATAACTGCCATATCCACTGTCATCATACTCATTACCGTCATAACTATTATTATCATAGTCATTTACATCAGTATCTCCAACAATATTATTGGTGTCCACATCATTATCGCTACTTACATTATTATTTCCACTACTATAATTCCCTGAATTTCCATTTTGGGTATTATTATGCCGAATATTCGTACCTAAAGCTACAAAATCATTCGTAACGTCCATTATAGTTTCTTGTCCAAAAGGAGTAAAAACTCCTACTATTAGACCAATAATATAAGCAACACAAAGAATTGTAAAGATTTTCTTCAGCCACGGAGAAATCTCTGAGTCTTTTCCCATAAAATATCGAATCACCCAAACTATTAAAAAATTAGGAATTGTAAAGAGAAACCAAGAATGTAGTATTCCCTCTATTTGTGTTGATACTTGTCCTTGTATTGCACATGAAATGCCCATAAAAAGGCATGAAACACCATAAATTTCCGCAAAAATAAGAATTTTATTATTCCATTTCTGCCATACAGTAAATGCCATAATTCCTATTGTTGCAACAACTGCTAAAATCTGCGGTTCTGACACAAGTATCAAATACCATATACCAAAAGGTCGAACAAAGACTGTCAGTAAAAAAGTCACTACCGCAATTACTGCGATAATGGTAAGACCTCCTACAAAAATGTCCATCCATCCCCCTCCGCCTCCTATAGGAATGGATGGTGTCGGAATGGAACCTCCACCCGAACCACTACCGCCTGAATATGTATGTTGTGAATAAGAATCTGTTCCTCCCGAGTTAGATATTGAACCTGATGAAGATGAACTTCCCGAATTTCCAGCTCGATATCTCTTTGCTCCTTCTACAGAATTTACCAATCCTCTATAGAGAGGACATTCATCATAACTATAATTTTTACAATACGCATAATATAAATCATTATTTGTATAATCTTGACATTTGGTACAATAATACTCTCCCCCAAAATGCGCATCATCTTTAAATGAATAATACGGACATGCCATTTTTTTCTCCTCTTTTTATTGTATTTTCATTTCTTATTTTCCTTAATATACCAAGAAAAACTTTTTATTTTTTCTGCATATGATACATAAGTTTTTTGCTAGTCTAATACAATTTCCTCCATCACAGAACTATCGACACTTCCAATGAAACTTGTCGTGTCATCTTCTAAAATATCCCAGTTCTTAATTCCGCCTGAATATGTACTACGGCATTGCTCTTGATTTCCCTTATAATCACAGCGCCATAGTTCATAAGTATCTGAGTAGTAATTACTATCCCCCATCTGCTGAGCATAATAAATATAATTTGGGGTAATATTATAAACCCAACCATTAACCTGAGCGATAGTTTCCACTTTATTCGCATCCAACTTTCCAAACAGCAACTTATCATCATTTGCGTCCACAAGATAAATCGTTCCATTCACTACGAAAATTTGGCTAGGATATACATCACTTGGAAGTTTTCCTATTTTTACTTTTTCAAATTTCTTTGTCTTATCCAATTGAATAATATCTGTTTCATCTACATAGTAAAAATAATGATTTGTCTCGAATCTCGCCCAATCTCCCTCTTCACCGTCTACCCATACTTGATCCATCGACCATAATAGCTCTGGCTCGCCTCCTGATAAAGATACCTTATAACAGCCCACATATCCATCCATTGTACCTGCTGTGTAGTATAAAGTTCCTCCCTCAATATACATAGTCTGAGTTATCCATATTACTCCATCGGCGTCTATCCTTAGATGTTCTTTTATATCCTCTCCCTCTAGATTCATGGATATAATTTTTTCTACAGGCTCATCTCCCGCATTTGTCGGATAAGCTATATAAATTCTTCCATCGCTTACCAAAAAAGCATGGATGCCATCACTATAAGCCTCATATGAAAACAAATCTGATACGTTATATATCAAGGTTCCCTCATTGGAATTTTTCTCTCTTTTATAGACAGCATTTTGTTCTAAATAATATATCGCTCCACCATAAGAATAAGAAAAACTATTTACTTCTCCATTTCCCTTACTTTCCACGGTCGCTGGTTTCATGATAATATTAGAAACCGCATAATATGCCCCAACTCCGATAACACAAAGTAAACCGATGATTACTATAATAGTTGTCTGCTTTTTTTGTTTTTGTTTTATTTTCTCGTAGTCAATTTTCGCTCCACATCCCACACAAAAAATAGCTCCATTCGGATTTTGTTTGCCACAGTTTTCACATCTTGCCATTTTCTTCCTCCTCTAAATTAAAACATTAATTTTATATAAAATCTTGCGCAAGTTTTATATTAATTCTAAAATTTACAGCAAATTCTCAGAAATTATATTCCCTAAATCGAAAGCGAAACGGTGGATATCCCTGAGTACCAATAAACGCCTCTTCAAACTGTCCTAATCTACGATTACATTCTATATAAAGAAAAGCTATTCCTATATTTATATGAGTTTCCAAATACTTCCTCATACAAGAAACTGCTTTTTCTCGATATTTCTTACTCATTTCTTCTTGCTTTTCTTCCTCTAAGCACCAAGCTGCTTTTAAATAAGAAAGAGCGGCATATTTATGTTCATAAACTGTCTCCTCTAAAAATCCCTTTGCTATCCAACGTGCTGTCGCTCTATTTTGAAAATCATTTTTAAAAATATTTTGATAATAACTTTCTTTTATAATTTTTATCGTCTGTTCTTTTTCCTCTATTTTTCCAATATCTTTCGCACAATAATGACATACTGGGCACTCCATTACCTGATTTAAATTACACCAAACAAAATCTTTTCCATCTAAATCCATATTTGAAGTAGAAAAACTCAATATCTTGTTCTGTATACTCTCTGTTTTACAGCAAGAGCAAATTCTTTTTTCTTTTATAATTCTCATACTTTTTTCCTACTTCCTATTTTAAAATTCTTTTATAATACCTTTTTCGTATTATAAAAGGTTGTTACAAAACATAAAATCTCAGCAAAATATCATTATAGTTTACTTTATTTATACGAATATCCTGTGCAAAAATTTGAACTTATTTTGCAACAACCCTCAAATCTTCTCAACTCTATTTCCTACAAACCAATAGAAAAAACAAGCGAACTATTTCTTCCATTTTTGAATTGCACGATCTCCTAATGTCTGCAAATCTAATACCATTGCTCCGATTTCATCTAACATTTTATCTGTCTCTGGTGTAGGTAGACCAGTTAAGGTATAAAGAGCTGTATTTCCACCCGTTAATCCAGATGGGCCATTTCCTAATGAAATACTCTTACCTGATGCCTTAGAAGAATAAATTTCTAGTACAAAGCAACTCTGACTAGCGTTAAATATCATAAATCCTCCTATTACAAGAAGTCCAAGTCCAATTAGCAGTCCAGCTCCTCCTGCGCTTGCTCCTACCATTAAAGCAATTAAGCCAAGAACAGCCACAATAATACCTTTTATAATTTTTCCTTTATCTGTATTTTTCCCATAATAAGAATCAATACCAGATACTCCATCCAACCAACATTCTTGGTTAATTCTACTACTACCTCCAACACCGTGGAAAATAACTCTCTTATTTGTCACCGTTAAAAAACCTTCACAGCTTGGAGTTTTTAAAGATGTACAGTGATACGAGCGAACAATCTGCTCTCCTGAAGCATACTCTGTTTTTTCCATAGCAACAGTCGAAGATATTGAATTTACTGTCGGCATTGGATTTGGTTGTGGATTTGGTCTTGAATTTGGTTGCGGAGTTGATTGTGTTCCTGAAGGTTTATACTCCTGATTCTTTGTACCGCAATTTTGACAAAACGGTTCATTATCAGGAATCATCTTGCCACAATTCATACAATAGCTCATATCTTTTCTCCTTTCTCTCTTCATATTCTCTGCTTTTGCTTGTACCTCTTTACTATATAAGGTAAAAATTTTCTTTTTTTCTGCATCCGCAAAGAATACTATACTAATAAAACAACGTCCTCTCTCCTCCTATTTTTCTTGTTCATAAAAGAATCTTCCAAGATATCTCTTTATCTCTTTCGAGCTTCCTAGAAGATTTTAGAAGACATAATATTTTGTTTTATGTTACAATTTTATCGTTTCTCACTATTTTTTCAAGGTAAATGTAATAATTAACAAACAAATTGTAATAATTGGTTATATACAATTTCCTCCATCACAATCATCTCCAAAAAATTACATAAAAAAAGGAACACTCAGATTAAAAAATATACGTTTTCTTAATCTGAGTATTCCTCTTCCAATCTCAATCTCTATTCATACTTACTCAAAAACTTTACATTTTCCATCTCATAGCCATTTAACACGTCATCGTCAAAATCGCTTGGTGAAATTCTTCCATCATACCAAGGCTTTGAGTCAAAATAGCTTTGAATCTTAGAATTTTGAAATCTCCTTCCATGTCTCGCATAGATTTCATTTTTTGCTAACTTAATCTCCCACGCAGATAAGTTTCTGATATCACTCTTTGTCAAATATCTGTCATCGCTATTATAGAAGAAATAAGAATCATATCCAGAGACGGTACAGCTTGAAGATTCATATTGGCTCAAAAACTTTATATTTGCTACTTCGTACTTATTAAATACATTTTCGTTGAAATCATCTGGCTCGATTCTTCCTCTATACCAGGATTTAGAATCAAAATAATCTTGGATATCTGAGTTATTAAATAATCTGCCATGCTTTGCATAGATTTCATTTTTCGCTAATTTAATCTCCCACGCAGATAAGTATGCAATATCATCGGCAGTCAGGTATCTATAATCACTGCCTGGACAAAAATAAAAATCATCTTCTTCTGTATACACAATTCTCCAAGTAATCTCTTTTACCTTTGTTGCTGCCTCTACATTTACTGGCATTACGCTACATACAAAAGTCAATGCCATCGCTGTAGCTATCATTTTTTTCACTAATTTCATAATCATTCCTCCTTATAAAACTCCCTTTATTCTTCGCTCACTTATTGACTATATTGTATGTATTTTTTGTGAATTCGTCAAATTTTAGGTTTATCAATATTTCTGGTGTGGTATAAAAAAAGTTAACACTTTATTCTCAAGGATTTCATGATAAAATC
>CAYTNV010000018.1:0-72680 GCA_964439395.1 uncultured Blautia sp.
ATCTGATTCATCGTTTATAGATTGTATAATATCTATACATTCTTTTCCAAATTTTGCAGCATATAAAGCACAAACATGTGCGAACAGATCCTCGCTTCCCCAATTTTTAAATTCCCCATCAACAACACCCAACACATTTTGAGAAACATATTTTCTGATTCCTTCTTCGGTCTGAAATGTTGAGAGTATTGTCTTTGCCGAAAAATAGTCATTCATCTGATCAAATGAAAAATAAGCATAGTTCTTTCCATCCGATTCATAGTCATGAAGAATGTTTTCCTGTATAAGCTGCGTAATAAATGGCCTCGCTACCAATCCTAATGAATTCCAAACTGGCATCGACTCTATCTCACTTTTTTCAAAATGACGTTTTCCTGTAAGTAGAGTCTGCTTAGATATGGCTTCCACTATAGGCAGAACTATGTTATCTGATTGATCGTAACCTGCTGTTTCAATAGCTTTTGCTAATTTCATATGAATCTTATCATTTGCCTTTTCTAAAAGACGTTCATACAATACTGGCAGCTCCACTTCATCGCCCTGATATGTTTTACAATACAACGTTAAAAACAAAGGATTGTCAATATTGGTAGTGAACATATGTAGCGGAGTAAACGGTATTCCATAGTGACTAAGAAACTGTTTTGCAGCCTCAAGCGGATTGTCTCTGAATCCTCTATGCTCTATTTTCACAATATTTTCCATTTCAAGAAATCTTTCTGGAAGGATTGATTTCTGATATTCACTTCTAAACGAAACAGCTAAACGAACATAGTTTTTATTGCTTACCTTTTTATACAATATAGGTAAAACGAATTTCCATAATTGTGGTTTCCAGCTCTCATTTAATGCATCAATAAAGATTGGCACTACTTTGCCATTTGTTTCTCCAATTACTTCTAAAATATCAATAAGATCCTCAAAATCCAAATCCAATCTCAAATTATTCTTCAACTGTTCAAATATGTTAATATCGGAAAGGCAATCACTTCCAATGATTAACAAAGCATTCTCTTTTAAATTCAGTAACGAAATCGCTTCGTTTGCAAAGAGTTGTGTCTTTCCAATACCAGCTTTACCTTCAACTATCAGAATCTTATTATTAAGTAAATTACGCTCAATTTCAGGCAACTCTAACCGATAAAACAGTTCCTTGAGTTTATTTAATTTACCCAGATAACTTCTTAATTCAGCGGCCTTATTTTTATCACTACCTTTTATTTCTTCATAATTTAATTGTGTATCCGTAATTTTGGTTTCTATTTCAGCCATATCATATTTAAATGCAGTAGAAATGTTACCTTGCCAATTTTCAACATCATGAATGCAATCGAACTTCACATCTGGTATTGTGATAATAAATTGCGAAAGCCTACGTGCATATTCATATAGGTCATCAAGTTCCCATCGTAATGAAGCAATTTCTTCAACAAGATTTCTTTTTCTATCATTGTAATAATTTAATGCACTCTGATTTTGTACAAAAACAGACAGATTCCTTGATGCCTCTGTATCTACATTAAAATCGGCATTAAACCGTTCACCAAGAATATTAACTGTTATAGACGCTTTATTTACAAACCACTCGTATGAAATACCATGATCATCAAAGTAATATTTACCTAAAAGCGGATATTTTCGAACAAGATCAAGTATAGTTGTATCCGTTATCGGCTGTAATGCAATACCAGCATCATTTAACAAGTTTTCAATGCTCTTATAACTATCACAGGTAGTTGTGATAGCCTTATTGCAGAATAAGTAGATGAGGTCTAGCTTTCCTTTATAATGCTTAACTGCTTTTTGCGCTGAATCTTTGATTTGGCTGTAATCAGCAACATTATCAAAAAATTTAGCCTGATAACTAATATATCGATTGTTTACTTCATCCAACACAGGTTCTGATTCAATCCCTGGATTATTTGGATTACTATGAACATATTTGTTCACGTTGTTCCGAGAAAGAAATTCATATGTAAATAATTGTCTACATAAATCTTCAAATTTATATCTGACACCACGTGCATCATTATTGCTCGTGATGAATTGCTCCCACGTAATCCGTCCTATTGCCATGGTTCCCCATTCCTTTCCATTTTAATTGTATCTTTTCTTTCTCACTCAAAAGGAAAAATTTATCGGAGAGTGACGTACTCCTAAAATTCTTATCCATCACTAGCTTTCATTCTACCACATAACCCTGAATTTTCCCACTCCTAATCTCCACATTCTATTCTCCAAAACAAAAAAACTGGAACCAGCACTAACCACTGAATTCTAGAGCATCCGCCTCTGTCTATATTTTTGTCCCAATCTTCGTACCGTTTCTAAAGGTAAACGCCATCCTTCCGTCATGGTACGCTGTGTCACAATCCACAAGACTGTGGAACAGCTTGGTATCAAATTCCAATAGCAAGCTATTCAGCTTGCTTAGTTCGAATAGGAATCTGATGTTAGTATATAAGTGTAGACAAGAAAAGTTGAACAATCCATATCATTATCAATCAATAAATTTTTCTTCATTTTCGACCTCCCCTTGTTGATTTACCTCATACATTTTCTCCCACATACATATTATAAATATAGGAATCTTCCAAATTAGGAACACAACACTAGCATCTTCAGGATTTAAGAGTTTTTGTGACTCACGCATTAAAAATATAATAACAGTTTCTGTACGCACAATTTCTTTGCCAATTACTTTGCGTGGTGTCCCACAAAAAGAATAGCTTTCCTCTGGTGGAATCACATATTCTTCGATTTCTTTTGGAAGGCTGGAAAACATCTCCACTCGGATTCCTGGCTGATGTGGCACTTTTTTATACGCTTTTACTGCAACTTTTTTCTGTTCTACGGATAACTGCTTTGCTAATGCTTCCTTCGTATCAAACAAGCTTAATTGCCCTTCCATTGGTTTGGACGCCTCAGAAGATGCTCCAAATATCTTCTTTCATGCATGGAGAAGAGCCTGTATCATGTTCTTAATCTGAATCTCTTTATTTCTCTCTTTTTCTATACTTAGTATAGCATATTTTTCTATTTTCCGTTAGAAAAATAAGAAAATAAAGAAACCAAAAAACGACGAAAATATCACAGTTTTCGATGATTTTTACGGCATTTTTCAACCTAAAAACAACTATGTTTGCCATCGATTTTTACGGCATGATACGCTTTTTTCTGCTCAATACTAAGACCGTCAAAAAGCCACTGCACTTGTTTTGGTGTAAACTGTCTCACCTCTTCATGTTTCGATGATCACTGAAATTTCATTCCATCTAAGAGCTTTTTGCTCGCTAAGATAAAACCATTTTTATCATAGCAAAGAACCCTTAGCGTTGTTTTTAGTTTATTGTAGAATAAAAAGACACAATCATCTTGATAAGGATCTAGATGGAACTTCATCGTTACGAGAGCACTTAATCCCTCCATTTGTTTTCGAGTATGCATTACTACACACGGTAAGTAAATATGCGTTGCATTTGTTACAAAAGAGCACATCATACTTGCCTCATCACTTTCAAAAGCGACCGTAACGTCTCTTCACATAAATGATCTGGAATATAAAATTTGATTCCCTGAAAATAGAGCATAAATCGATGATCCTGTGTAGAATAATAGGAATCTGCTTGTTGTGGTCTATTAGCAAAAAAAACAAAAGTTCTGCAAAGACAGGTTCTTACATCTCTTTGTCTTCTTTCTCAAATTGATTTTTCCAAAAACAAAACTACTTTACATTCACTTGGTTCTCTCGACACTAAAGACGGAGTTCTTGATTACTTGCCTTCCAATCTGCTATCTTTTTTCTCCAGTATTCTGAATTATTTTTTCAACTAGAAAACCTCCCTTGTAATTATTTATTTTCTATAGTTTATCACTGGGAGATTTGCCTTTCGATACGCCTTTTTTTATTGCTTACAGAACAATGGATATTGTAGAGGAATATAGAATAACAAAATCTTACATATACGAATGGTCACGCAAATATGGTAAAGAATGCCCCAATACCACAGGAAACAAAGAAAACTCAGAATCATAAAAAATACGGAAACTAAATCTGAAAATAAAAGAGCTAGAAAAAAGAAAATGCTTTCTTAAAAAAAGCCGCAGCATTCTTTGCGAAAGAAATCGATTAGTGGTATATCGATTCATTCATGACAATAAAGAGAAATGTGGACTCAGATGGTTATGCAGAAAGTTCAATCTTTCAACAAACGCTCATTATAACTATCTCGAAGACTGGAAAAGTGACTATAGAAAACGTAAGAGAATCCTACTGGATACAATTAAGAATATATATTATGACAACAACAGGATTATTGATGACAGAGGGATAATCATCTTTTTAGAACAAAAAGGAATATCGTTAAGCAATACTACTGCTCATAAATATATCAACAGGGAATGAAATCTCCACTCTGCATCAATGCGTAAAAGAGTAAGATATGTCAGAGGAGAAGGGAATAAAGTATTTCCTAATCTTCTCAATCGGAATTTCAATACAAAAGAAAAGAACCGAATATGGTGCACAGACTTTACATATATAAGACTTGGAAATGGCAGAATGCGTTATAACTGCAGTATTATTGATCTATACGACAGAACAGTTGTAAGTTCCGTTAATTCTGATTATATAAATACAGCGTTAGCTATAAAAGCGTTGGAAACAGCCCTAATAAATGAAAAACTAGTAGAAGTTCTTATCCTTCATAGTGACCAGGGATGTCAATTTACTTTATAGGCATTTACAGATTATTTTAAAGAAAATAGCATCATTCAGAATATGAATCAGGCAGGATGTCCGTCCGTATGATAATGCTCCGATGGAGCGTTTTTATAATGCCTTTAAAAATGAACTCATATATCAGAACATTTGTTATAGTCCAAAGACTTTGGATGACGCCGTGAATCATCATGTTTTTTATGTTACAAATATATAGGACTATATTCGTACAATGGAAGACTGACTCTGTTCGAAGCAAGAAACACATAGGAAAAGTCCGTTCTAAGCGTAGCAATTTTACTTGACCACTACAATCCTTGATATAGATATAATATAAAAACAGAATGGAGGATTAAAACATGGCAACACAGTACTCAGAAGAATTTAAGAAAGATGCAGTCAGATATTGGGAAGAACATCAGGAGTTAGAGGGAAATGCCTGTGCCAGGAATCTTGGCATATCAAAAAGTGCCCTTTCCACGTGGCGAAAGAATTATCAAAGGAACAAGGGAAATATTCCAACCAAAGGACGGGACAATTACGAAAGTGACGAAGCGAAAGAAAATGCAAGACTCCGCAAAGAGTTAAGAGATGCACAGGATGCACTTGGAATATTAAAAAAAGCCATCGGCATACTTGGAAACTGACAGAAGCTATATATATCGAAACATCAAAGAAAGATATAAAAATGTGTGAGAATGGGAAACGCTGGCTTAATGTTAGCGGTGTGCTGAGATATTTAGGCTTTTCAAGAAATGGATATAACAGCTGGAAGAACAGAGTTCCCAGCAATAAGGAGCAGCGAAAAAATAAAATATGTGATATATATGAGGAGTCCCATCAGAATTACGGAGCTCCAAAGATTACAGCCATATTAAATAAAAATAGACAAATCATCAGTGAAAAAACAGTTGGAAATTACATGAGGGAAATGCGACTAAAGGCACAATGGATAAAGCCTTACGCCATAACAACCATTGATTCGGATTTTAGTGAAGAATACAAAATATATTACAGTTTAATCCTAATACTCCAGATGCTGTATGGTGTTCAGATATTACATATATGGACTTTTGATGGTTTTGTCTATCTGACCAGTGTAATGGATTTATATGCAAGAAAAATCATAGCATGAGTACTGAGTGATACGATTGAAGCAAAATGGTTAATCGAGGCGGTTGAGAAGGCTAAGAAAAGCCGTCATGTATCCCAACCATTGATCATGCATTCAGACTTGGGATGCCAATATACATCCACAGGTTATATTGATGTTACAGGGGGTATGACACAGAGCTATTCAAAAAAGGTATATCCATGGGATAATGCGTGTATAGAATTATTTCACTTATTATGAAAAAGAGAATGGATGAACAGATTTAAAATAACGGATTATAATCATGCATATAAACTTGTATTTGAATATATAGAAACTTTTGATAATAAAGTCAGAATTCATAGCCATTACAATTATAAATCGCCAAATGAGCATGAGAAAAATTACTGGAAAGAATGGAACAAGCTTGAGATTGAAGCTGCATAATTAAAAATATTAAGGCGGAGTTCACGTTTAACTTGTACTTTTTCTTGACATAGGACCACCTGGCTCCTTTACTAGATACTGAAAGACGCTGATGCCCTTGACCGCACGCAGTCAAGGATATTCGAGCTTGATGTAAATTATCTCTGGTTGCCAATTTCTCGCAAGCTTGTGCCATTGGCCGCAGCCGCTATGACTGGGATTGCGATGTGCCCCCTCTGCAAATATGAACCATGCAATTTATAATCTGCTGAGGGATTTTTTCGTTTACAGTGCGTATTACCTTTCCATCAACTCCACCATAAGCCTTCATCCCTTCGATATAACTTTGACGTTCGTAGACTGTACACAGTTCAAATACAATGTTCGTATAAAAACTGAACAGCAAAAGCCAATTGAAAGTCTTTTCGTATTTTGAGAAAATACGCAGTCGTACATTAGCTAGGATACCACTTATCTACCCTATCCGCAATACGACACATCAATCTTGAGGACATAATGCTACTCTCTATCATCTTTCTAGGTAGTTCAACTATAAATGCAAGGAAAAACAGACTAACCACAACAAAAATCGCATATGTCATGAATTCTAATACCGTAGAGTCACAATATTTCTGAGTTTTATAGATGATGTTCCACATAAATGCTCTTGTAATATCGTTATCATGAAGCAAATAAACAGCAAAAGTAATTCCACCCAAACGATTAATGACGCGATTCTCCTTTATGCCTTTGTTTAGCATCATTCTAAAAAGTGTTACTCCAGCGAACACCATAATCGGCGATTCCATCTTTGAGAAATAAAATGCCTTATCAATCAGTACCGAGATCCCACTCCTAGTTCCAATCAGTAAACATACAAGTGAAGATGTCCACATTACCAGAATGCATAATAAGAAGATTATAAAATCTTTTGAATAATATCTATATTTTTCAATGCCGTGGATAGTTGCTCCTAAAAAATACAAATAAACGAACCACAAAAAGTTATTGATTAAAAAGTCAGATGTCGGCAAACACATATTTACAATGGAAAATGCCACCGTAAAAATAATATCTGCTTTTATCAAATCTTTATCCAGTTTACTTATTACAATGTTAAGAAAAGGGAAACAAATATATAATCCCAAGTACGCAGTTGGAAACCAATAGATACCGTAGATTGGTGCAAACAGTGTTTTAAATGCTTCTCCTACACCTACATTCCCACTAATCAATACTTTTATTAAATAACATAGAACAGCAAAGAATACTATTTGTAGATATAATTTAATTACATTTTTTATTTTGAATTTCGAATGCGATAAATAGTATCCACTAATTAACACAAAACACGTAACACCTAGTTTGCCCCCCAGGCGGAGCAGATACGCCAAAACTATTAAACTAACATTCTTTGATTCAAGAAATCCCCCATGTGTTACCAGATGTGATAAGACAATTAGAACCATCGCCATTATCCTTAATAGTTCAATGTTAGATTCCCTTTTATAAGTAACACTCATTTTCTACTCTTTCCTTTCTCTGAGCAGTATAGCATAAGTGGGCTAATGAAAATAGAAATGCTAGGTGAAACTGAAGCGAGGTATTTCCATATGTTACCATTGTGTAATCAATTATCATTAGCGCCACAAAGATAATAGTTATCTGCATGTTCCGCTCATTTTTCTTCATTTTTTTCAAAACCGGAGAAATACAATAAAGCGGAGGAAGATAGTAAATAACCGTTCCAATAATACCAAGATCAGCTAGAAGTTCCACAAAATTGTTTTCGGCCCAACATCCCTGTGGATTAACGTATCTAAAACCATCAATACCTAATCCGATAAGCGGTTTCGTTTTAAACCATTCCATTGCTAATTTCAAATATACTGCTCGATTTATAGTTGACAAATCCGCACTTGCATTAACATCGCTAAAGAAATAGCTCATGAAAGCTAAAAGTCGTTGACCTAATACATTATACAATGCTTGAACATAGAAAATGCAGCATAAACAAACAGCAAAAAGTGCTGAAAATAACATCATGTTTTTCAACACATAAGCAACGTTCTTACTCTTGTAAATAATGTATATTAAGAACGTTACCACTAAAATAATCAACAATTTCTTTGAACCAGATAAGAATGACACAATGGAGAAGACCACAATTAATGAATACCTTATTCTTTTATCAAGCAGGTTTTCAAAAACAATCAAATATACCGTAATTACACCAAGTACATAAGTAATTCCTGTATACCCATAACTGTTGGCCTTATTATGGGCGAGATAAATACCTACTCTATCAGCACCCCAAGCACTGAGTGGAACAGTAACAAACAGACGTACACAAAGCACAATTCCTGCAAACACGCAGTACTTTAAGAATTTGTCTCTACTATTAACATCCTTAACATATAACAGAATCGTTATACCTGTAATCGTTCGCAGAATAATGGCTTGGACTTGTCCGCTAACCACAGATGGTTGTACAGACCAAAAAGCACTCAACGCACACCAGACAATAAACAAAGCTTTATATACTGCGTACTGAGCAACATATTTTCTAAATCGTCCCCGTCTCTTAACAAATTCGTTTAATACAACTACAGAAAAAGCAATAAGCTGAGACAATTGTGCTAGACTGTTAAAATCTTTAAATGCTAGCATAATTATAATCAATTGCATCATAGCAATGTCTACTATATTTGTTTTTTTAACATGCATAGATCCAATCCCACCTTATTTTCTAAATTTCGCAATAAACTCCATAACGAATGCATTCTTCGTATAAATGAAATAACCTGCCGCTAAACAACAGTACACCAAAGCTCCACCGATTATTTCTGCTAGCAATCCCACAATCACCGATTGAAAGTGACCAGAAATCCCACGAACCACAAAACTCATGATAATTCCAAAGACACAAAACACGAATGTTTTTGACAGATATTTCATAAAAGGAACATAGCCACGGCTTCTAACTGTTTGATAAATTGCTACACTTGATTCTGCAAATAATGTTCCTATTACAGCTCCCATGGCGTTGAGTTTCGGTATCATAATTAAGTTTATTATCACATTAACAGTAGCGCCTATAATAATGGATTTTATGTAGATGGAATCCTTCTCATTCGGGATAAGATACAGAGTACGCACCATACAAGCCCAGGTAATAAATGGCACACTTATTACTAAAAACTGAAGCAGTCGAATGCTTGCAACAAATTCATCTCCGAAGAACAAGGGAACAAATTCTTTTGCCACACTCGAAAGTCCAAATGCTATTGCAACTCCAAAACACATTGCAAACTCTAATGAGTGACTAAAGAGTTTTTTTGCCTCCTCATGTTTTCCTCTTCCAATAAGATTTGATATTTTAGGCATAAAAACTGCAGAAAAAGCATTGATAACACCCAACGTGATAGAAATCATTTTTTCTGCGTTCTCGTAGTATCCTACTTCCAGCATTCCACTAAAAGAACCCACCATGATCTTATCCATTTGTCGGTATACGCTAGTTGCAATTATCGGAATAAACAATATCAAGCATGGTTTTACATGTTGAAGCACGTCTTTTATTTCAACTCTCGTCCAGCTTACCTTTCTCCATGCAATTATCCACAGAGTAAAGGCTGAAAGAAAGTACCCTAAGCTCATAATAAGAGCATAGATCCATAAATCGTCCTTCCCTTTGACAAATGTGAATATCACGACCAACGTGATTATCCTTACTAACATTTGTCTGATTGAAGTGATTTTAAATTCTTCAAGTCCAAAAAATAACCAACTCACATCAAAAAAGGCCGACATGACATGAAGCACTAATATAAATGCAATCAGCTTATTTGTCTTTGTCAAAAAAACAGCAAACAAAATATATGCACATATGACAATTACAGATGTAGTTAGCTGTAATAAGTATATACTGGAAAAAGATCTGTTTAAAACTGCTCTATCGTCTCTTACTCTCGCAATGCTTCTATTTCCATAATTTGCCAGACCCAACATGGCAAAATACACAAAATACAAGGCAATAGAATGATAATACGAATATGTTCCAACTCCTGATGCACCGATAACCCTTGATACATACGGTGCTGTAATCAATGGTAGAATCAATATCATCAATTGATACAGCATGTTATAGAACAAATTCGATGCTGTTCTATTTTTTCTCATTCTTTATTTTTCTCCTAAACTTCTCTTCAAATCAAATTCTTCCCAAACTTTCTTAGTTTGTTCTTCTATAGACAATCCCGAGTATTTTCTACTATATTCTTCACGGCGTCTATGAATGTCATCAAAACTGCCAATTATTTTAGCCGGGCATCCTCCTACAACCACGCCCTCTGGAACATCCTTATTAACAATACTACCTGCAGCAATAATTGCATTGGGGCCTATAGATACATCTGGCAGAATACGACTACCTGCACCAATAAAGACATTTTCGTGGATTTCAATACAACCTCGATATTCAACGAATTCTCTTTTTCCTGCCATTCCATCAAATACCCAATGAATAATATCATGCATTGTAAATTCAACGTCTGCACAAATTGCAACATTGTCATGTATCTTCAATCTAATGCCATCTGTCGGATATTTCCGCGGCTGCCAATGAATATGCTCACCTAACAAGGCAAACTTTTCTTTTTTTCTCAACCATTCAACGCGCTTCTGTGCAGTTGGAATCAAATAAAAATACATTCTTTCAAGGAATTGCAACTTGGCCTTTTTATTGTAAGTTTTACTTACCTGAAGCGATTTATCATTATAGTTATTCATAATTCCACACACCTCACTTTAACAGTTTTTTCAAAATATCCAATATGCCCAATCGATAAGCAGTTGCTTTAGCCGATTCAATCACATGATCTTTTTGGGAAACTTTTATATACTTATCAGTCAATTCATCAATAGACAACGCATCTATATCATTGAAAAATTGATCTCTATGTATATGTTTTTTCGCCGAGTTATTAATCATAACTCCGTCTAGTTGAATTGCTTTTTGAGTGTCAACCTCATATATAACCAAGCGATCTTGTAATCGTCTTAAAAGTTCCTCACCTTTGGTTGATTGAACGATAACGTTCGTATATCCTTTATCATCATCGATTAGCCCTTGTACAAGGTCATGAGGATGCCAACAATCATATATTGTTAAATCGCTAACGTGATGAGTATTCTTAAACGCACATGTATAACAACAAGGCCTTGAAGAGATTCCTTTAAAGAATGCTTTCAACATAAAATCCACTCGCGCACTTCCGTAGTAGTTTTTCCCATTATCAAATGATATGCGCATGGTTCCGCTATGATATCCAAAGGTCTTGTTTCTAAAAGAAATATCTTCAACTGAAGCCTTGTGTTTGTTCTTTTGATATTCAAGATACTTTGTCCACACTTTTGGCGAAGGAGTTCCATGACAGACTAAATCTACTGTCAGCAAGTTATCATATTCTTTATTCAAATATTTTTTTAGACCAGCCACCTGGCATGGTGTTCCAGAAAAACACACCAACTTATTATTGATCAGCTCTTCACGAATCAGTTTGTAATTATCACCCATATAGCTCTGCACATATTTTGATCCGCGATATTTCTTCAGTTCATCCTGCCTTGAACTTGAATCTAAACACTTATGAACGACATCGAAATCATCATCAAAGGTTGCTCCACAAATAACACCGTTCTGATTCAACACATAATTTGCTATAGGTGTAAAAAGTCCTCCTGAGCTACTAGTAAGTACGATTTCCTCTTCTCTGGCTCTGGCAATATAAGACTTTTTTTCGCTGTCAGTTTTTACCGTAGTGTTCTGTACAGGGCATACCTTGTCACAGGCTCCACATCCTACGCACTGATCTGTGTTCACTACAGGATATAGAAAACCTTCTTCGTCTGGTTTCATCTCTATACATTTTTTCGGGCAAATACTATAGCATGCAGTACAACCACAGCATTTTTCTTTGTCAGTAATCTGTATCATGAAAAATCTCCCTTAAATCTCCAATGCCTGCTCAAGGTATGTAATAGAATCATTTCTTAATTTCTGTAACTTATCCTCTACTGCAACATAGTCAACCGCCTGCTTTACAGCCATTACATCGCCTGTATAGCGTCTCTCTGAAAGCCCAAGCAACGCACACAAACTATCAATTCTGCTGTTACGAGAGTTAGCACCAGTATTAAATCTATTAAACGTCAAAAACTTTTTATGATGAAGTATGCTAAAGACGGAGCCGTGGAAAGAGTCCGTCAAAATACACTCAGCATGTCTAATTAAATTAACGAAGTCAGCCGCATCCATATCAAACATCTGGATATCGCCAAATTTCTGATCACTCTCAACAAAATTGTCCAGAAAAGGACAAGTTACAAGTTTTAGACCTGTTTCGTTCTTAAGCTTCTCTGCGGCCTTTCTATGTTCTTCATTCGTGCCTAAGAAATAGCAAAATGCGTAGGGCTCATCAATTACACGACGATCTGGAATCATTTTGCTCCATCCTTCTGAATCAAATAATAATGTTGGATCACAGACTACTTGTGCTGTTGTTCCCGCTAATTCTTTAATAATTTTCTGTCCAGCAATCTCCCTAGTGCTAAGTGCCTGGAAACGCTTCAGAAACTTTGCAAAACCATCTTTATATCTGGATGGTATTTCACTAACACCAAAGCTTGTTGCGTAAGCAATTTTTGCTTTATTATCTGGTGCAAATTCCAATGTGTAAAAGTGACTACCGAGATTATTTGGTAACCAAAGCTGATCACTACCGCATAAATAAGTATCATAATTCTTTGCAGATTCTTTTACTAAGTTCTCCCATCCAGCATAAGGTTTTGAAAGCTTGGTAAAATACTTCTTAACAAACCCATCAAAACGTTTGTTTCTAACAACTACATTTTTGTATATATCTGGATGCTGCTTAATTATTTTTTTCTTCTTTTTTGATGCAATTTTAGCTTTTACAAAAGATGGATCGATCAGCCTTGGAATGGTCTGAAGTATAAACTGTGGTGTGACTTTTTTCTTGTAACGAATAATCTCTGCATCACAGCCTAACTCCTCAACTTTACGAATTGTTGCCAATACCTGAAGCTGGCTACCAAAATTCTTTGTATCATAACAAACTGCTAAACCTATTTTTTTCATTTTTATCACATTCCTAAATTATATTACCTGATCATAGTAACCAGCTAAGAGTTTGTGCATAACCGTCATACTAAATTCATTATGAATTTTCGCGTGATTTTGCTCTCCCATATCAGTAATCATTTTCAGATCAGTTGAGCATCTTACCAGCGCCTCTGCAAGTGAATTAACATCTCCAGCATCAATCAGGATACCGTTCTCTTCTTTAACAACTTCTGGAATAGCACCTACCTTTGTGCTGATAATTGCTTTTCTACAAGCCATTCCTTCCAGCACAGACATTGGAAGACCTTCGTTGTAAGATGGCAGAACAACTGTTGAAACATGCTTCAGTAAATCAAGCTTTTTATCAAAATTAGCCCAACCCACAACTTCTACATTCTTCTCTAAACTCTTTTGCTGAACCAGCTGTCTAATTTGTTCCACATCGCCATCACCAGCAAGGTACATCTTCATATCCGGAACAGATTTAACTGCAATTTCAATTGCATCAACTAAATCATAGGTTCCTTTTCTTTTTCCAAGTCTACCTAATGTCACAAATGCATTCTGATATGTCGCTGAAGAAGCAATTGCAGGTGCAAGTCGCTCCATGTTGATGCCATTCTCAAGAACCACACAGTTGGTAAGTCCAAAAGTCTGATCAAACTTATTTTTCCAATCCTGTGATAATGCAATTACCATATCAGCAGTCTTTAAAATGCTGATCATCTCAGCTTTCTTTTTATCAGATAGTTCATTATAGAATTCCATGTAACGGGCACCGTGAATGTGAAGGATAACTTTCTTTCCCCATTTTTTAGCCGCACGCACATAGTATCCTTTCCTAAAAGTGCTTCCTTTTGATGCTGCATGGATATGATAAACATTATAGTTTCTTTTTGTCAGAAAGAATTTCACAAATGCATACACCGAATACAACAGCCTTTTAGCCTTACCACCATCTACAAATGAATCAAATACATCTATCCCATACTTAGTTGCTAATTCCTGGTCATCTCTAATCTCCGAGATAACCGTAGCCATTCCGCCTTTTGATTTCTCTGGACTTGGTCCTACAACTAATACTCTCACAGCAATCTCCTACTTTTTCTTCAATGGCAGTTTCAAATAACCGCCCATCTTCAATGCAAACTCTTCTGGTGCAACCTTTCCAAAACCTGCGCTGTTTGAGAAGGTAATCTCTCCAAAGACCACTTTCCCATCAACTATATAGAAGTCCGTCCTCGCATGCAAAAAATCTTCCGAAAGAATCCTTGCATACTTCAAAAGATCATCTAGCACTTCTGGTTTCTCTATGGCCACACCACTATTCGGATATGCCATTTCATATCCTTTGATCAAGTTCCATTCTGTATCATAAATATCTTTAAAATGCGTCCCCTTAGAATCATCACCAGAATCCACTCCGATAAATCTCGGAATACCGTTGAAACAGTAAATCTTATAATCTCTTAATCTTCTGGTACCATCATCAAGGAACTTCTCAACGATTACTCTAGGCCGTTCAATTCCGTAGAACCACTCACCGTAAGCTTCTAGGAACTTCGCTTTGAGCCATTTATTACATTTGCTGATTACCTCTTCACGATTCAGTTTGCGCTTATCTGTGCAGATGATATTAAATGTAGATCCATGAGTAACCTTAATTACAAACTTATCCGGCAATGCATCAAATGGAATATCTGCCGGGTTAAATCCCTCCCAGATAAGATCATTCAGGATTTCGCCGCAACCTTTGCTTTCGACATACTCTCTTACAGCGTATTTATCACAGCATTTAGGCATCAGAGGATTGATATCATTCAATTTGATCCACTGAATCTTCTCATTGTATGTCTTCGGATTTTTAAGATTGAGCTTATACCCACACTTCAATCTGAAGAGTAGCTTCAGTTCCAATTCCTTATTTACTTTATAAAGAATATAAAATGGTGTAAGAATCACATTCTTTAACAGATTGTCCATCTAATAATTACCCCTCTATAAATCTCTCAATACTCTTAATAATTGTTTTCGTGTTGCTTTGGTATGCGTCAAACTCGTGTTTCTTCACATACTTGAGCCCAGCTTCTAGTTCAGTTGCATCAACCAAGCCACAAATCAAATTCTGTCCTTTGAACTGTTCAATCAGTTGGATTTGATGGTCATCAACATGCTCACCGTACTTTGCTAATCTCGGAACCGCGATAACCCTCTTCCCCTTCTTAACAGCACCGATGATTGCACCTGTACCACCATGAGTAATCAGAATGTCGCACTTACCTTCCTGTGCAGCAAATTCTTCTCTATCCAAGAACTGCTTATATTCAAAGTGCTTAGGCTCGTAATCGCTGTAACCGATCTGAGCAAACACTTCATCTGTAATAATACCTTTTTCAATCAGCTCATCCACTGCCTGGAGGAGTCTATTAAACTGAAACTTTTGAGATCCCAACGTAATAAATATCATTTCTCATCCCCCATTAGTAAATACCACCAAGATAGATGGCCTTAGGATAAACCTTCTGCATCTCTGGCCACTGAACATAAAACTGATCGGCGAACTTGTATAACAGCTTTCCGGTAAGAGTTGCAGATGTAACCTTCGCAAATGACTCTATGTAAATGAGCTGCTTTCCATGGATTTTTGCGATCAAGCACATTGGAATCATAGCCAAAACACCAGTACAGATAACTACATCTGGTTTCTCTTTTCTATAAATCTTTAAGGAACGGAATGTATTACTAAGCATTCTCGGAATAAAGGTCTTTTCTTTACGATTAACCTGTTTCATGTAATACATTTTCTGTCCTTTGACTTTCGCTCTATATGAAGTTTCCTCTGTGATTACAAAGCTATCGTATTTTTCCATTAAAGGTTTCAGCATCACCAACTGCTCAAAATGACCGCCTGAGGATGCAGCAAAACAAATCTTTTTACCCATATCGTTTCAACTCCATAGGTCCATATGAACCCGTTCGTGTACCTTCCTGTTAGATTTCTGTGAGTTACCTTTTTATCTTCTATCGGTTTTCGCCGCTTTAATCTCTCTGAAAAATATCTCTCGTATAAACTTTCTCTTGCACATCATCCAGAAAGCTATCATACCGATTAGCGATAATAGCCTGACTCTGCTTCTTAAATTCTTCTAAATCATTCATAACCTTGCTTCCAAAGAACGTACTGCCATCCTCTAGCGTCGGTTCATAAATAATTACTGTTGCTCCCTTAGCTTTAATCCTCTTCATGACGCCCTGGATACTACTCTGGCGGAAGTTGTCACTATTACTCTTCATAGTCAATCGGTAAACCCCAACCGTTGCAGGCTTTTCCTTGCTCTTACTGTACTGGTTATCTTCTTCATATCCGTAGTAACCAGCCATCTTCAGCACCCGATCTGCAATAAAGTCCTTTCTCGTCCTGTTGCTCTCTACAATTGCTTCAATAAGGTTCTCTGGCACATCGGCATAATTGGCCAACAGCTGTTTTGTATCTTTCGGCAAGCAATATCCGCCATAACCGAAGCTCGGATTGTTATAATGCGTTCCAATACGAGGATCAAGGCAAACACCATTGATGATCTGCTGTGTATTCAGCCCCTTCATCTCTGCATATGTATCAAGCTCATTAAAGTAGCTGACACGCAAAGCCAGATAAGTATTGGCGAACAGCTTAACTGCCTCAGCCTCTGTGAATCCCATGAATAACGTGTCAATATTCTCTTTAATTGCCCCTTCCTGCAACAACCCTGCAAACACATGTGCAGCTTCCACAAGGCGCTTATCATTCATATCTGTGCCCACAATTATGCGGCTAGGAAACAAATTATCGTATAACGCCTTTGATTCGCGTAAAAATTCTGGGCTAAAGATAATATTTTTAGAGCCAGTCTTTTCTCTAATACTGGCTGTGTACCCAACAGGAATCGTGCTTTTTATGACCATAATAGCGTTCAGATTGTATTCCATAACCGATTTGATCACAGCTTCAACCGCACTGGTGTCGAAGTGCTGTGTTGCCGAATCATAATTAGTCGGAGCCGCAATAACGACAAAATCCGCAGCACTATACGCTTTCTCTGCGTCAAACGTTGCGGTTAAGTCAAGCTCCTTCTCGGTAAGATATTTTTCAATATACTCGTCCTGAATTGGAGACTTACGGTTGTTTATCAGTTCCACTTTCTCAGGAATGATATCCACAGCGTAAACTTTATGATGCTGTGAAAGCAGCGTGGCAATTGATAATCCCACATATCCTGTTCCAGCTACCGCAATTGTGTATTCATTCTTTGCATTCTTATCCATGAGTTTCTTCCTTCTTTCATCTGGCAGTTATTCCGGTTGTACTTATATTCTAAACACTGTGTTTATCAGCTGGATGCTGTTCACAGTAGCGAATCTCCTATACTCTACTTATCAGCTCACTCTTCATTCCCACCCAAAACGACTATCTCGACATCTACTGAAATTCCATACAAAAATGTTCATAACTTCCTAATAACTAAGCTCGTTTTCCTCACTTTTGACCTTCGGGTAAACCAGCGTTATTTCTACAATCTGCATCTTTGCATAAAATGTAATGAGTTATTGAACTGAACCGTATCGGGTAAAATCGTTTTCTGCGCCGATAAATTTTATGCATTTGATTCAAAATTCTAGTGATTTCACCCCATTTTCGGATGATTTTTCTTGTCCAGTTTTCATCACTGAAAATTAAGCACAGACATTAGCTCATATCACTTTAAACACAAATTCACTTTCTTTGTTTTTAATATTTTCGAAAGAGCTCTTTTTTTTACTAAATATTTTTTATTCAGTAATTTTCAATTAAATAATTGTCACTCTTTCTCTATCATCATGATCTTCTTAAACATTTCTATTTAATATCACTCCATACCGATTATGCTTTCCAAAAATTTTGGGGTAAAAAATTAGACAAGAAATTCCAATGCTAAATAATTCCCAGCATTTTTTCTCCTGTCCTATATAAACTTACACTGCACAGCATTGTGGCATGGCTTCGCCATCCACCCCATTTTCTAAAAATGACATAGCTTCGCCATCTATCCCATCCATAAAACATGCGCCAGTTCATAATACGATATGTTGTAGAAATTCACAAACCACGAATCCTCGATGACTTTGTTCAAGACCACTTTGTATAGTATAATTTTATATCTATTCATCTTCTCACCTATCGCAATAAGAAAACTCTAGACATAATTTGTCAAAATACTCAACTTCCTCATTATATATTACATAATTTAACTAGTCAAGACCAATTTTCTCTTTTTTCTCATCCAATAAGAGTTTTTCTGTTTAATACTGTAGTTATTAATATCATTTATCATTAAAATAATAACTTAAATCAAGCTTATTACAGCATTTATGTATTTATATCTCTCATCAGAATTAAACTTTTTTAATATTATTCTACACAATTGCTTATATGCATCTTCTATACTCTTTTCACAATCTCTAGACCAAATTTCATCTCCGTAATTCTTCCAAACATTTCCACCTCTATCACTCCATATCGATTATGTCGGTCCACATATTTTAATCTTCCCTCATATCCAGCAAAAACTCCCTCCATTATAATAATCTCATCCCCTTCCATATATCCTCTACTCATCTCAAAAATATAATCCGCATTTCCATGTTTCTTGATGAAGTTTTTTTCTGCCTCTGTCAGCGGAATATAATCTTCCCCCATTTTGAGAATTTTGGTAAACTCTGGAAATTTTCTGAGCTGTAAATATATTTCTTCTATCTGTTCGGTGTCGAGAAAGAGATAGCCTGGAAAAAGAACACGCTTTACAACGGTTCGAATTCCTTTTTTCTTATAACTTGCTTCGTATTTTGGACAAAAAAATTGGACAGATAATTGCGATGCCACGTATGAATCACATAATTTTAACATTTTTTCTTCCTGTCCTGTATAGACTTGTACTGCATACCACATAGTAGAACTTCCTTTCTTTATTACCACAAATAATGAAGTATTATGCTTGTATGTGCATCGATTCACTGCCAAGAGAATTAAATTCTCTCACCTTTGCTGCATTGCAAGCTTATTTTTCCTTACTGTGGAGTACTTGACTGTGGAATGGCTTTATCATCTATCCCATATTTTATTGGAAAAATGGCATGGCTTCGCCAGCCGTCCCAATTCTTAAAAATGACATAACTTGTCCAGCTATCCCATCTATTAAAATATGCGCCAGTTCATAATACGATATATTGCAGAAATTTACAAACCACGAATCCTCGATGACTTTGCTCAAGACCACTTTGTATAGTTTTTGTCTATTTATCTTACCACTATAAATGGCAAGAACTATTGACATAATATTAAAATTGTTTATTTTTATTTTGCTATTTGCCTATCCTATTGATATGTATCTACTAGTGCTTTTTACACTAAAATCCATCTCAAAAAACAAACAACTTCTTTATTATATATTACATAAGTTAACTAGTCAAGATTAATTTTTTTCTTTTTTCTCCTATTCGCAATATTTTAGTTCATAATTCCACTACATAAAAGTTTTTTCTTATATTCTGCTTGTTCTTCTTAACCTATTTTCCACCACAACTAGCCACCCTCTTAACCTTTTTTAGACTAAAAACGCGGCTAGTTTTGATATATCTCTAAAATACTATAAATTTTCTCCCAGAAATTCTAACAAAATTTCAAAAATATAGCCATTTTTTTCACAATATACTTCTATCTTCCTACCATTCCTTTATCTCCTCCATTATCTGTCTTATCATTTTTTTCTTTTTTGGAGCTAAACTTTCATAAAGCTCCATAACTTGTTCTTTGTCTGTGAATCTTCGCTTACCCTGAAATGCTTTTTTCTCATCAGTAATTCCGAGTATATAATCTGTTGTTACGTTATAGTAGTCTGCCAGACGGATAAGCATATCTGCTGGGATGAAAAGCACATTTTTCTCGTACCGACTCAAATTTTGTTGGGTAATACCAATCTCTTCTCCCACAATTTTTTGAGATATACCACGCTGGTTTCTAAGTTTAGTTAAATTTGTCATGAGTTAAATTCTCCTTTAAGTTTTCTTCTTTACCCTAGCAGGAATTTGCTTTTTCTTACAGAGAAATTATCAATTTCACAACTACTTTCCTTTGTTGTTCCTAAAATCTGCTCTGTAATTTGTAAATAAATTAAACTATTTTTCTCTGCAAGATAAATTAAAATGGCAATTGAAATACCATAATTATCTTTTTTATACGGACTTATACTCTATCAACTGAAAAAATCCCCCTCTAGAGTTTCCTCTAAAGGGGGACTACGTTTATCTTGCAGCTTTTCTTAGCCTCTTTTTCTTATTCAATTCTCTCAAAAATTCAATCTGTTCCCTATCTTTTCTCTCTCTGTCAACATCTGACTTATTATACACTAAACAATATAACATAAGTATTACTATCGCTCCCGCAATGAAAATGCCAACAGCCCCTAAAATTAAATGTAAAATTATCATATTCATCGCCTCTTTTCTAATCATTCTAAAACTTGTCCACTATACCCTGCCAGCATATAGGAAAATGTTTATTCATATTTCCTATGTTATTATTATACACTTATTTTCGTTAAAAATCTAGCAATTTTCATTAATTCACGAATTTTTTAAACTTAAAAAAAGACTATGCAAGAAAATCATTTTCTTACATAGTCCTTCCCTTTTACATAGAACCTTCCTTATTCAGTACAACCTTTACTGTCTTTAAAAGAATGCGAATATCCATCCCAGTACTCCACTCGCTAATATACTGCGTATCTAGCTTTACTACATCCTCGAAATCTGCAATTTCACTTCTTCCGCTTACTTGCCACATGCCTGTAATTCCCGGCTTAATCGCAAGTCTTGCTCGATGGTGAAGCTCGTATTTTTCCCACTCATCCACTGTCGGTGGTCTTGTACCCACTAGGCTCATATCTCCCTTTAATACATTAAGAAACTGCGGAAATTCGTCCAAACTATAATCTCTTATAAAATTTCCAATTCCTTTTTTGGCAGTGCCATCTGGTAATAAACGGAATCCTATGATACGAGGATCATTCTCATCCTTAAACATAAGCTCGCTTCGCTCGTTATCTTCTCCCTGCTCTTTCAATTCTTTTAATCTTCGCTTCATTAACTCTTCTTTCCGCTCTTCTGCATCGAGATACATACTGCGGAATTTATAAATCTTGAATTTTTTTCCATTTCTTCCCACACGAATCTGGGTAAAGAAGATTGGTCCTGGAGATTCCTTATAAATCATCGGAGCTAAAATTAGAAATAAAATGCCTGTGATTATGCATCCCACTAATCCTCCCATAATATCAAGAATTCTCTTTTCTAATATTTGAAATGGTGTTGCATAATTAATACTTGTAGTAAGTACAGTATACTTTCCGAAATTTTCAACCATCTGTCTTTGCCCTACTAAACTTGATACTTTCGCCAACTTAATATGTATTACAATTCCCATCTCATTTAACTGCTCTATTAATTTTTGCAGACAAGGCTCCTCTTCTGCAAGATCTAAAAATACCTCATCAATCCACTCACGACATAGAAAATCAGCAACTGTATTCCCATCTGCGACTACAGGAATTCCTTGCACTTCCCGTCCTATCCAATCCACATCTATAAGAACAAGTCCTGAAATATGAAAGTTTTTATAATTATCATTTAGTACATTATCTATTGCCTCCTGCACATTGTCCTTTGTACTAATAATGACAAGAGATTTTCCAAGAGAACCTTCTAACTGTTTTTTAAAGATCCTTTTCCATAGAATTCTCAACAGATAGGAAATAATAACATAGTATATTCCCATAAAAAGCATTGTGATTCTTGAATAGCCATCTCCTTTTTGTGTGAAAAAAAGATAGCAAATAGATAGTACACTAACAATAACTACATGCTTTATCGTCATCGTAAACTCTTTATAATAGCCTCTCTTTAAAACATTCTTAAGTGAACCAAAAAATGATATAACCACAAGATTGATTAAGAGAATAACAATAATCATATCTTTATAGATATAATTATCCATCGGATTAGAAATGCCATGTCTCGTAAAATACGCAATAAAAAAAGCAAGGTATAATGACAACAAGTCCAAACAAATGAAGTCAAAATGCTTCAACCATCCTTTAAACCCTCTACTGTACATCTTTCTCCTCTCTGAACATTCCTGATAATGTCCCCCTAAATAGACATATCAGCTTACCTCAATATTCTAATTTTGTTGCCTTTTTAGTATATATCAAAAATTTATTATCGTCAAGCCACATTTATGTAAAGTTATCATCAGCTTTTAGTCTTATAATCTATATTTTTATGGTAAAAAATACAGATTATTTTTAACCATAATTGTAAAAAAAATAAATAAAAACTATATTTTAAAATTTAAAATAAAAATTCTAGTACTTTCCAGACACCTTCTTCATCGTTCGTATCGGTTACATAGTCCGCATGCTCTTTTACACCATCATAAGAATTTCCCATTGCAACTCCCAATCCTGCGTATTCTAACAGATCAATATCATTATCGCTGTCACCAAAGGCAATGCTCTCTTCTCTTTCTATCCCGTAATATTTCACAAGGATATCAGCTGCCCTTGATTTTGATACGTCTTTTGATAAAATTTCTAAATAAGTATCTTTTGATTTGCTAATTTGCATATTTGGAAATTCTTTTTTGAGTCGTTGTTCTAAAAAAGCGATTTGATCTGCCTCACCCATACAGAGTATTTTATGTACTCCCCTCCACACAGCTTCCTCCTCTAATGAAACAAGCTTTGGGATAATGCCTGTTACCTTACTCTCATACGCAACCCAGTATTCTTCTTTATTTTCCGTCATCCAACAGTCATTGGAATATGGATTAATTGAGACAGTTGAAGCAATCTCTCTTACCCTCTTTGCAATTTTTCTTGCCTCCTCACTGTCAAGTGAAGCACTGTATATAATATCTCCCTCCCCATCTAAAATCAAAGCTCCGCTGTAAGAAATAATTGGATTTTTAGAATCTATTTCCTCTTGAAAACCTCTTATACCTCCTGGCATTCTAGCTGACACAAATATAAAGGGAATTTCTCTCTTCTCTAACTCCTGAATTTTCTCTTTTGTTTTTTTTGATATTTGATGTTTTGAATTTAATAAAGTACCATCAATATCACTAAAAATTATTTTATATTTCTTTTTTTCTATGTGATTTCCCATTCTATTTAACCTTCTTACATTAGCTATAATATTAATATGACATAAACCAAGCTTTTTTAAAAGTCCCTTTAAAATAAAATTAATAAATCCTTTTATCTTCCTCGGCTCTCAGCATCTGACTCCATGGTTTTAACCCCTATCGATTACCAAAATTTCCTCATTTCGTATATCCTTATTATTTTCTAATTCGCTCCAAATCCACCGAGTATATTTTTTTGAAAAAAAGAGAGTTCCAATGAACTTTGCAGTAAACTCTCTTTTTTCTTATTAATCTAATTTTTTTATATACTCTCGTCCATACTCCTCATCCCTCTTCATCTGCCTTCCAAGCTCATCTAAAGATGAAAATTTCTGTTCTGGTCTTTTATAGTATAAGAGCTGTACTTCGATTTCTTCCCCGTATATATCTTTGTCAAAGTCAAAAATATACGTCTCAAGGCCTGTCTGAAAATGCTCGTCTATCGTCGGTTTTACACCGATATTACTAATTCCGTAATATATCTCTCCATTATAAATGACGCGAGCAACATAAACTCCATTTGGTGGAAGTAGTTTTTCTGCGTCCGGCACTTGGTTGGCAGTTGGCATGCCTAGCACTTTTCTTCCTAACTGCTTGCCGTGAACGACTGGACCATAGACAGAAAAGGGGAAACCGAGCATTTTATTTATCTTCTCCATCTCGCCTTTTTCTGTGTATTTTCTGACTCTTGTGCTGCTGACATCTCTTCCATCCATCTGAAGCTTTTTAATTACTTTTAGTTTATAGCCATATTTTTTAGAAAACTGACGAAGTATATCCACATTTCCACTTCTCTTATGACCAAAATGAAAATCTTCTCCCACGATGATAACCTTGACTCCTAGCTTTCCAACTAAAATATTGGAGATAAATTGTTCTGGAGTTTGGCTCGCAAATTCCTTTGTGAAGGGATACTCAATTAAGACATCCAAGCCAAAGTTTTCTAGCATTTTGCAGCGCTCTTCTTTTGTATAGATAACTTTCTCTATCTGTCCTTCTAAAACTTTCCTTGGAGGAACATCAAAAGTGAACATAACACCTGTATATCCCTCCTCCTGATATTTCTTTAGTTCGTTTAGTAGAAGCTGATGTCCCTTATGAAGGCCCTCAAATTTTCCAAGTGCGATTGCTGTATTGTCAAATTGAAACGTTGTTGTTTTTGCAATGTATTGCATGAATTTTGCCTCCTGCTAGAGAAACATTTTTTCTGGCTTCCACTGCTTCTTTTCTTGGACGTAGGCGTATAGACCGATAAAATTTCCTTTTGTATCGTATATTCTCAGTTTTTGTCTTCCCTCTCCTGCCATCTTAAATTGGGATGTAAGAAGTGGATTGCCATTGTATAATAATTTCTCAAATTTTTTATATACCTGCGCTTTTTCATAGACATTTAAGACATCTTCCACAGATACGAGATACTTATCGATTTCTCCCCTATCTCGAATTTCTTCCAGCTGTCCCAATGTAATCGCAGAATCGATGGAGAAATTGCCTGTTCGAATGCGCTTTAAGTCTGCCATACAACCTCCGCATCCCAGCTTTTCTCCGATATCTCTGCATAAGCTCCGGATATAAGTCCCTTTTGAGCAAGTGACGGTAAATCTAACTTCTGGTAGAGAGATTTGTTTTATCTTTATATCTGTTATCATGACTTTTGTCGCTTTTCTCTCGATTACTTTTCCCTCTCTTGCCAACTCATAGAGTTTTTTTCCGTTTACTTTTCGTGCAGAATACATGGGCGGAACCTGGTCATACCCCCCAAGAAAAGATAATATTATCTTTTGTACCTCATCCTCTGATGAAGTACATGGCTGACTCGTTAAAACTTCTCCTGTCATATCCTCGGTATCTGTTGTGATACCGAGTCTTAAAACTGCCTCGTACTGTTTATCCCAGTCTGTGAGGAGTGAACAAAGCTTTGTCCCCTTTCCAAGGCAGACTGGAAGAACACCAACTGCATCTGGATCCAGAGTTCCTGTATGCCCAATCTTTTTTTGTCTTAGAATTCCTCGCATTTTTGCCACGACATCATGCGAAGTAAATCCTTTTTCTTTATAAATATTTAGAATTCCATCCATTTTTATTCGTTTTTCTTAGATATCTGTTCTGTCTTTTTATTGACAAAATGATTCCAATCTCCTTTTAGCTTTTCCTCTGCCTCTAATTTAGTCATCTGCTTCTCTATATGTAATGTAATATTATTGATTACATCATAGGAGGAGCCGTGAATACTGCATCCTGCTGCTCTCACATGACCGCCTCCACCAAACTCTGCTGCAATTTTGGCCACATCGATATACTCGTTAGAGCGCATACTAACTTTGTAGAGAGATGGTTCTGTCTCATAGATTAAGATGGCGACCTCCACTCCCTCTGTGATACGAAGCTGATCGATAATTCCATCTAAATCTGCCGCCGTCATTCCATAGAAACGAAACCAACTTTGCTTAATCGCAGAAAAAATTACTTTTCCATCCATAATTAGAATGCTCTCAAGCAGAGCTCTGCCCAAAATTTGATTTTGTATATATGTCTTTTTATAGAAAGTATCGTCAATAATTCTTGACTGATTCACTCCTTTTTCTAATAAATCTCCAGCTAAATACATTACTTTTTTTGTTGTGTTTTGATGCTTGAACACTCCTGTATCATGTACAATTCCCATATAAAATGCCTCGGCACATGCTTTTGACATTTTCTCTATATCTAATAATTCACATAGAATTTCACTTGTCGAGCTTCTGTCTGCCAAAATGACACTCTCATCTGCAAACCCCTTATTGCTAATATGGTGATCCACACAAAATGTTTTTTTTGCATTTTCGTACATACCTCCAAAGTCTCCAAGTCGCTCAATATCTCCACAGTCCAGACAGATAAATAAATCATAGACTGTCTTATTGTCAGGAATGGTTTTAATGGTCTGCGCTCCTGTTAAAAACTCAAATTCTGGTTTAATTGGCTGTAGATAGATATCTACTTTCTTTTGTGGATATTGTTCTATGACATACTGGCGTAGCCCTACGCAAGATCCTACGCAATCGCCGTCCGGTCTAATATGACCAGAGATTGCGATCTTTGTTGCCTCTTCAATTGCTTTTATTAACAGATTTGTCATCTCTTTATCACCCTAATCCCTTTCTTTTTCATTCCCTGTATTAGCTAGAGCGAAAATTATTCCCCTTTGGTTACCTGGTCAATTTTTTTTGACATCTCGATACCATATTCGATGGACTGGTCTAAAATAAAGATAAGTTCTGGAGTATTTCGAAGATTTAGCGTCCTCGCTAATTCTTTTCTCATAAATCCAACTCCCTTTTTTAGACCCGTCATTGTATTAAGCTTATCCTCCTCATTACCAAGAACACTAATATATACTTTGCATTGCTTTAGGTCAGGAGCAACCTCGCATTGCATAACAGTGGTCATTGGATGAATTCTTGGATCTTTCATTTCTCTTGCGATAATGCGGCTTAACTCTCTTTGAACTTCCGCATTAATTCGCGTATTCTTTACACTATTTTTTCTCATATTTCCCTCATCTTATTTCTATCTAGGAATTTCTTCCATAACAAATGCCTCAATCTGGTCTCCTTCTTTGACATCATTATATTTTTCAAATACAAGACCACATTCATAGCCAGCCTTTACTTCTTTTACATCATCTTTAAATCTCTTGAGAGATGCAAGTGTTCCCTCGTAGATAACGATACCATCTCTGACAATCCTTACTTTGCTATTTCTAGATACAATACCATCTTTTACAAAGGAACCAGCGATTGTTCCAACGCCAGATGCCTTAAAAGTTGTTCTTACTTCTGCATGACCTGTCACTTTTTCTTCAAATACTGGGTCAAGCATACCTTTCATAGCTGCCTCAATATCCTCAATTGCGTTATAGATAACACGGTAAAGGCGAAGGTCTACTTTTTCTTGTTCTGCAATAGATTTCGCCATATTGTCTGGTCTTACGTTAAATCCGATAATAATCGCATTGGATGCAGATGCCAATATAACGTCAGATTCATTAATGGCACCAACACCGCCGTGAATTACTTTAATTACGACTTCATCGTTAGATAACTTCACTAAACTCTGTTTTACAGCCTCCACAGATCCCTGTACGTCGGCTTTTACGACGATATTTAATTCTTTGACATTACCTGCCTGAATCTGGTCAAATAAGTCATTTAAGGACATTTTAGATTTTGTATCTGCGAGAAGTTTCTCTCTATTATATGCGAAAAATGCTTCTGCTGTTGTACGAGCCTCTTTCTCACTGTTCATCGCCATCATAATCTCGCCGGCAAAAGGAACTTCATTTAGTCCTAAAATCTCAACTGGAGTAGATGGACCAGCTTTCTTAATATTTCTTCCTTTATCATCCACCATCGCACGAATTTTACCGTATGTGCTTCCGATAGATACGCTGTCTCCAACTTTTAAAGTACCTTTTTGTACCAAAATTGTTGCAACAGGTCCTTTTCCTTTGTCAAGTTTCGCCTCGATAACAATACCTCTCGCATTACGGTTTGGATTCGCCTTAAGCTCAAGCATCTCAGCTGTAAGAGTAATCATCTCAAGTAAATCCTCAAGACCTTCTTTTGTATGAGCAGATACAGGAACAAACGCAGTCTGACCACCCCAGTCCTCTGCCACAAGCTCATACTCCATAAGTTCTTGTTTTACACGCTCTACATTTGCGCTCTCTTTATCAATCTTATTGACAGCAACGATAATCTCAACCCCTGCCGCCTTCGCATGATTAATAGCCTCTACTGTCTGCGGCATAACGCCATCGTCTGCTGCAACTACTAGGATGGCGATATCGGTAGACTGAGCCCCCCTCATACGCATGGAGGTGAACGCCTCATGTCCTGGAGTATCCAGGAATGTAATTTTTTGATCTCCAACATTCACTACATAGGCACCGATATGCTGTGTAATACCACCTGCCTCGCCTGCTGTTACTCTAGTCTGGCGGATTGCATCAAGTAATGAAGTCTTACCGTGGTCTACATGACCCATAACACAGACTACTGGGGAGCGCTCCTCCATTAAGGATTCATCCTCATCATCTTCTTTTAAAAGCTCCTCGATTACATCGACAACCTCTTCCTGCTCTGTAATATAATTATACTCAAGTGCAATTTCTTCTGCCTGCTCAAAGCTAAGCTCAGAGTTTACAGTAAGCATCTTACCTTCTAAGAAAAGTTTTTTAATAATCGTTGCAGCTGGAGTCTTAATTGCTGTCGCTAACTCACCGACTGTCATGGACTCTGGCAATGTAACTGTCTTTACTTTATCTTCTTCTGGCTCTTTTGGTGCGGGAGCCGGAGCCTGTTTTGGTTTTACTGGCTTCTCCCACTGATTATTCTTATTGTTTTTATTATTTTTATTTTTCTGATTTTTATTTTTGAAGCTATTTTTTCCGCCCCTTGACTTATCTGGTCTTCCGTCTTCCATCTGGCTTTCCAAGCGGTCCGCACGTGTTAACTTCTCGTTATTGCGGTCTAATCTCTCGCGTCTTTCGTTTTTATCACTCTTTACGAATTCATTGGAGGAAGATTTTTTGCTGTTTCTTCTCTGAGAGTTTTGGAATTCACTGAGTACATTTGACTGATCTTTTCCAAAGTCGCGGTCTCTATCTCTGTTTCTTCCATCGCGGTTATTATTTCTTCCATCTCTACTCTGATTATCACTATTAAATCTTCCACCTTGACGGTTATCAGAGCGCTCTTGGCGATTGCCCTGGTTATTATTATTCCATTTTTTTGGTCCTCTATTCTCGCCGCGGTTATTATCACGGGACTCTCTCTGTGTTCTTCCTCCCTCGCGGTTTTCTCTTTGACCTCTATTTCCATCGCCTCTTTGTCTTATGCCTTCGCGATTTTCTCTTTGACCTTTATTTCCATCACCACGCTGTCTTGCACCATCGCGATTTTCTCTTTGACCTCTATTTTCTTTATGATTTCTCTCCTCTCTAGGAGTTCTTGTCTCTTTTTGTTCTTTTTCTTCTCTTTTTCTCATCATATTCTTTACCGCCTCACTTTTTTCAGGACGTTTTTTCTTAAAATAATCACTTAACCATGATACATGCTCATCGCTTAATGTGCTCATATGACTCTTTACTTCTACGCCCTTTTTCTGTAATGCTGATATTATATCATTATTTGCTTTATTTAATGCTTTCGCAACTTCATATACTCGTTTTTTTGGCATATGCTACACCTCCATATTTCTGCTTGGTTGCCTGCAACGCAGGCGGCTCAGTTTACAAGTTTCTTTTTGACAGAGTTAGCAAAGCCAACATCTGTAATAGCCATGGATGCTCTCTTTTCTTTACCCATGGAATGTCCCAATTCTAATTTGGTACTAAAAATATAGAGGGGCACTTTATAATAATTACACATATTGGTAAACATTTTCTTCGTGTTTGCAGAAGCATCACTTGCAATAAGAACGAGACATGCCTTGCCCGCCTTTATTGCATTTTCTGTTGAAAATTCTCCACTGACTGTCTTTCCTGCCTTCGTGGCAAGGGAAATCATCGATAATATATTATTGCTCTGATTCAAGCTCTATCAACTCCTTTGACAGCTTCTGATAAATCTCTTCAGGAATTTTAATCTTTAAAGAACGCTCAAATCCTTTATTTTTTACTGCTTTCTTAAAACATTCCGAAGAGAAACAGACATAGGCACCACGACCATTTTTCTTGCCTGTTGTATCGAGCTCCACCTGCTCTTCTTTTGTCTTAATGACACGAATGAGTTGCTTTTTGGGCATCATCTCGCGACATCCCACACATTGCCTGAGTGGAATCTTCTTTTTTATCATTTATCATCACTTCCCACTTATCTGGCCAAGCGAAGGATTATGTAAATTTTCTAAATCCCTGCTTTATCCAGCTATATCTAAACTATTTGATATTTTCGCTATACTGGATCAGACTCACTTTTTTCTTTATTTATGAAAAACTATCTGCTCTTTTATAGCTCTTACTCTTTGGATTCTTCTATATCCTCCTCATCGTACTCAGATTCTTCTTCATACTCTTCATCCTCAGAGTCACTTTCTCTTGACTCCTCGTCATACTCCTCATAATCATCATCTTCATATTGTTCGGATTCTAATTTTTCTCCCTCATAATCCTCTGACACGCTGTACTCTTCCTCGTCATAGTCATCGAAATCATCCAAAACTTCTTCTTGTATTTCTAATTCTTTTTGGGCCCACTCTGCTGCCTGACTCTCACTCTTAATATCAATTTTATATCCTGTAAGTTTTGCAGCAAGTCTCGCATTTTGTCCTTCCTTACCAATGGCAAGAGAAAGCTGATAATCTGGAACGATAACTCTCGCACTCTTTTCATCGTCTTCCACCGCGACAGACACAACTTTAGACGGACTAAGTGCATTTTCAATTAATATTTCTGGCTCTGGGCTCCAATTGATAATATCAATTTTTTCACCCTTCAAGTCATTCACAATGGCATTTACTCTTGCTCCATTTAATCCTACGCAAGCTCCAACTGGATCTACATTAGGATCATTAGACCATACGGCAATTTTTGTTCTAGAGCCTGGCTCTCTTGAAATACTCTTAATCTCAACAATACCGTCCATAATCTCAGAAACTTCCTTCTCAAAAAGTCTCTTTACAAGCTCTGGATGAGATCTAGAAACTAAAATCTTAGGTCCCTTATTGGTATCCTTTACTTCTACGATATAAAGTTTAATTCTCTCCGTCGGACGGAAATACTCTCCTCTTACCTGTTCATTTTCAGTGAGGAGGGCATCTGTTCTGTCATCTAAGCTGACACTAATATTTCTTCCAACGTATCTTTGTACCACACCAGTTACGACATCTTTTTCTTTCTGATAGAAATGGTCAAATACGACCTTTCTTTCTTCTTCTTTAATCTTTTGTACTATAACACTTCTCGCATGCTGTGCAGCAATACGTCCAAAATTCTTTGGAGTAATCTCTACATTTACAATATCGCCAAGATCATAGGATACATTTCTCATCTTCGCCTGTGCAAGGCTAATCTCCATAACTGGATCTTCTACTTCCTCCACCACTGTTTTTTCTGCGTAGACAGAAATATCTCCCGTTACCCTATCCATATTTACTCTTACATTATCTGCTTTTCCAAAATCTCTCTTATAGGCAGCAACCAAAGATGCCTCCACTGCCTCCATAATGACTTCTTTATGAATCCCTTTTTCTTTCTCCAATTGATTCAATGCATCAATTAATTCGCTCATTTTTCTTCTCCTTTATACTTACTAAAAATGAATCGCCAAGTGAATATTTGCGATATCCTTTCTTGCAAAAGTAAAATCTTCTCCTTCAATGTCAACTACAATATTTTTTTCATCATAAGATTTTAAAAATCCTGTAAACTCTTTTTGCTTGTCGATTGCCTTATAAAGCTTTATCTCCACTTCCTCGCCAAGGCTTCTCTTAAAGTCCTTATCTTTTTTTAGAGTTCTTCCAAGTCCTGGTGAACTTACTTCTAATATATAGGCATCTTCTAAGAAATTTTCCTCATCTAATTTTTGCTCTAACGCACGACTAATGAAAACACAGTCATCGATATTAATGCCGCCTTCTTTGTCAGCGTAGACGCGAAGATACCAGTTTACACCTTCTTTTACATACTCTACATCTACGAGCTCAAAATTGCCCTCCTCAATAATCGGAGTGACAAGCTCCTCTGTTCTTTTTTCTATATCGGAACGTTTCATTGTATCACCTTCTCTCTAACCTTCCAAAAAGTTCGATTGCCCTGCATCTTAGCAGTCTTGCAATAAAACTATCTTTTCTTTCCTATATATATAGAAAGACTATGACATGAAAGAAGAGTGGACAAATGCCCACTCTCTTATGTCTCTTCTATACATACTCTGTCTAATACTATATCATATATTTTTTTGAAAAACAAGAGGAATTTAAAAAATTCTAAAAATTAAAATTAAAAAATCACTCTTTCTTCCGTGACAATACAATCTGGCCTTTGATCAAACTCCTCTGTCGGCACAAAATCAATCACCTGAAACTCATAGGCAATGGCAATTTTTTTGAGATTTTGATGTCTTTTTAAATATCTATCGTAAAATCCTCCGCCGTATCCAACTCGATTTTTCTGCTCATCAAATGCCACTCCCGGCATAATTATGAGAGCCTCATCATCCTCTATTTTTGTCTGATTACTCGGAACAGGCTCCAAAATGCCATGCTTATCCAGCACGAGCTCCTCGTTTGAAGAAAAAGTAAAAAACTCCATCTCTTTTCCAAGCACGGTCGGAGCTGCGACTATTTTTTTTTGCCGTCTCGCCTCATCAATGATATAACCCGTCATTATCTCACCGTTATAACTCATATAGACAAGAATTGTACTCGCAGCTTGAAATACATCTAATTCCATTAACCTTTTTGTACAATTTTTAGACATCCGTTCTTGTTCTTCTTCACTCAAAGCTCTTCTCTTTTTTAAAATTTCACTTCTAATTTGCTTTTTCGTGTTTTTTTCCATATTTTTCACCAAGGTCTGTAATTGTTCCATCCTCGTTTTCTACGCTCACATTATTTAATGTTGCCCTTAAATTTTTGCGAATTGCCTGGACATATTCTGTGCGGAGCGCTTTTTGCTCTGCTTTTTCCTCCTCGGTCAATCCTACTTCCTTTGCCTTATGGTAAAGCTCATTAATTCTTGCAATTTTCTCCTCGTTCATATCAAAACCTCCTTCATGTTTTCTCTTTCAAAATCTTTTTAACTTTTATTTGAGGCAAAAACAGCTTCGCTGTTTCATAAGGGATATTTTATTGCCTATATTGTTTTTTATACATCAAGTATTCTTTCTTTTCTATATAACTTACAATATTAAATTCCTCTCTCTTATGAGCCAAGAAGAGTGTTCCCACTTCCTTGCCTTCAATGATATCATTTAATACTGAGACATCTGCCCCGCTTGCGATAACCATATCCGCACCAGAATCCGTACAGATTGGAGCAGCTGCAAGCTTTGTCGCCATACCTCCTGTTCCAAGGTTTGACGTAACTCCCTTTGCCATATCTAAAATTTTATCATCCACTGTCTTAATTTCTTTAATTAATTGAGCATCCAGATTTTTATGTGGGTCATCTGTGTAAAATCCGTCAATATCTGTGAGAAGAACAAGTAGATCTGCGCCAACTAAGGCACAAATCACTGCGGACAATGTATCGTTATCACCAAACTCAATCTCCTCCGTCGACACAGTATCGTTTTCATTTACGATTGGAATAATGCCGTGACAAAAAAGCTGCTCAAATGTATTTCTCGCATTTCTTCTTCTCACTTCTTTAATCATCGTCTCTTTTGTTATTAAAATCTGTGCTGCTTTTTGATTATACTCTGCAAAAAGCTTTTGGTAGATAGAAATTAATCTTCCCTGCCCGACTGCTGCACAAGCCTGCTTTAATGGGAGCGTATCTGGTTTTTTGGTAAGTCCCATAAGCCTTCTTCCAACGCCAACTGCACCAGAGCTTACAAGCACGACGTCCTTTCCCTGATTTCGGAAATCAGATAAAATACGAACTAGCTTTTCTAGCTTTCCAAAATCAAGTCCTCCTGTCTCCTCATGTACAAGGGAAGAGGAGCCAATTTTTACAACAATTTTTTTCTTATTCTTTAGTTTCTCTCTATTATTCATTATTCATCCTCTTTTTCTTTTCATATTTATATATAAATGGAACTTTCATCATAAATTCATCCGTCTCGCTATTTCCTCGGCTACGCGAATCCCATCCATTGCCGCTGAAGTAATTCCCCCTGCATATCCAGCACCCTCTCCGCATGGAAAAAGCCCCTTCATACTACTCTCAAACCCCTTATCTCTCACAATACGAAGAGGAGAGCTTGTCCTTGACTCAATGCCACTAATTAGTGTATCCCCGTCTGCATACCCCGCAATCTGATTATCAAACTTTTCCATTCCCTCTTCTATCGCCTCACAAATATATTCTGGGAGACATTCCCTCACATTTCCAAAAGCGAAATCTCCTTTCATGGACGGCTTGACTTTTCCAAATTCTTTCGATACACGATTTTCTTTAAAATCTTCTAATTTTTGAACAGGTATTTTGCCATTGCATATTTTATACGCCTTTTGCTCCCAATCTTGCTGAAATAACACTCCTGAGAGTGGATGGACAGAACCGTAATCTTCCTGTGTAATATTGACTACAATGGCTGAATTAGAGTTATCCGCCATACGGTCAGAATTACTCATTCCGTTTATTGCGAGATATCCCTCATCCGAAGATGCATTTACAACAAATCCTCCTGGACACATACAAAACGAATAGACATTTCTCCCTTTCTTTGTCCTTGCTGTCACTTTATACGGCGCAGTTCCAAGAAGTTTTGCCTGCTCGCCATCCCCGTACTGAGAATGATTAATCATCTCTCTTTTATGTTCCACACGGACTCCCATCGCAAATGCCTTAGATTCCATAATAATTTTCTTGTCATGCAACATAAAAAAGGTATCTCTCGCACTATGACCAGGTGCCAATACCGCCAAATCACATTCAAGAAAATATTCCCCATTCATGCCCTCATTAATCCAAAGTCCCTTCAATACGCCTGTACCATTATCTTCAATTGTCGTTACTTGGTTCGAAAAGCGAATTTCTCCTCCAAACTCTTTAATCGTATTTCTCATATTGATGATAATCTGTCTAAGACAGTCTGTACCAATATGAGGTTTCCCGTCGTAAAGAATTTCCTCCTTTGCACCGTGAGCGACAAACTGTCTTAAGACCTCATCATTTCTTCCAAATTTATCATTTACTGTCGTATTTAACTTTCCATCCGAAAATGTCCCAGCACCTCCCTCTCCAAATTGAACATTGCAGTTTGGAGAAAGCTTTTTGCCGTTCCAAAACGCCTCGACCGCCTCGACTCGCTCCTCCATCGCTCTTCCTCTCTCTAATAAGATGGGCTTATATCCTGCCTTAGCAAGCATTAATCCACAGTATAGTCCAGCCGGACCTGTCCCTATAATGATAGGACGCTTTTTTTCTTTCGAAACTTGATTTGCGATATATGGAAAATGATATGCGACTTGCTTTACTTTGGAAATGCCACGACGTTTTCTCTTAAAAAAACGCTCCTCCCATTTTTTTGGCATGGAGACATCGACGGTATAACTATAGCAGAGATTTTCTTTCTTTCTAGCGTCAATGGATCTTCGCTTTATAGAAAACTCTGGCGTTTCCTTTAAGCCTAATTTTTCCCTTATCTTTTCCTCAAGATCTTTTTTTTCATGTTCTACCGGCAACTTTATCTCACTTACTCGAATCATCTCGTTTTACGCCTCGATTCCTTCCTTATATATAATGGCGTCAGTTTAGTATAATATATGACTTAAATTTTTGAAAAAACTTATTTTAATTATACCTAAACAAAACATTAATCTATTTATTTCCCTTTTATTTTTTTCGTCTCTTTGCAGATGTCTCTTTTCTTGCTTTTTTTGTCGACTTTCTTTTTCTATTGTTATTTAAAAATTGTTCCCTCTTTCTGTTTATCGATTGATGGCTAGATAAATATCCGCTTGTGAATGCCCACTGAAGATTATATCCCCCACAAATTCCATCCACATCAAGCAATTCTCCGACAAGATAAAGCCCTCTCACCAATTTAGACTCAAAGTTTTCCGTAAGTTCAGAAAGATTCACTCCTCCAGCACAGACTTGCGCATTGGAAAAATCATTAGTTGCCTGAATTTCTACTTCAAAACATTTTAATGAATTGGCAAGCAAAGAAACAAAATCTTTCGTTATTCTATCACAAGTTCTCTCAATAGGAAAGTCTTTTTCTCTTAAAATCGCAAAAACTAGACTCCGATTTAGAAAACCAAGAAGCCATTTCTCTACATTTTTATCTACATGCATACATTTTGTCATCCAAAGTTCTTCTAGAAGCTTGTCTTTTTCCCAGTCTGGAAAAAAATCAATTTCCACTACTACTCTCTTTTTTTGTCTGAGTGCATTCGCCACAAACCTGCTAATCTGAAAAACTAAAATTCCCGATATTCCGTAGGAAGTAATTTGTAACTCCCCCTCTTCTCTTATCTGCTCTCTTCCTTCAATTTTTAGAGTAACCGCTGCATTACATCTCACTCCTGCTGCAAGAGTAATTTTTGAATTCTTTGTCTTTAAAGCAGTAAGCGCTGGAACAACTGGGATAATATGATGTCCAAACTTCTTTGCCAACTCATATCCGCTTCCGTTGCTTCCAAGCTTCTCGCTTGCCCTTCCTCCACTCGCCAAAACTACAGTTCTTGCTTTATAGCTTTGCTTTCTCTCCCTACATTCTGTCTTTTCTTTTTTATCTTCCTTTTTTTCTGCCTCTATGTAAAAAATATCTCCCTCTTTTTTCAGACCCTTTACTTCTGTATTTACCGCAATCTCGACACCAAGTTTTTCCATCTCATCCAAAAGAACTTCAACAACAGTCATTGCCTGCTGAGAGTTTGGATAGACATACCCATTTTTTTCCATTGTGATAAGACCAAGATTACGAAAAAAAGAAATGGTATCATAAGGTCCAAATTTCTCTAACTTATCACATACAAAGTCCATTTGGTTACTACGATAACATTTCTTACTCCAATATAGATTGGTCATATTACATTTTCCATTGCCAGTGGCAAAAATCTTCTTTCCCACCTTTTCCATTCGCTCAAGGACGAGGACGTTCTGACCAGCCTTGGCACTCTCAATTGCCGCTACCATCCCAGATGCACCTGCCCCGATTATGATTTTATCATATACTTTCATTTTTCATTTCCTTTTATATCTATGTTCCTAGCTGGAATATGTTTCCAAAAATTCGTAGAGCTCCTGCTCTGTATAGAGTCCCTGTCCGAGCAGTATTTTTCTCTGTTCCTCATAGGGAAGATGCTGCAAAATGAGATTTGTGTATTCATATATTTGCTCCTCATCCTCGCGGTAGACGACAATTTGATTTTCCATTAATCCAAGACGATAATCATATTCCCGCACTCCTGCACTCACCTGAGCATCTGTCTCTATAATCTCCTCATTTTCCTGCTCTTTTTTTACTCGCTGCTCTTCCTGCTTATACCATTCTATTTTCTTTTTATCCTCTGCAACATCCTTTTCCACAACTTGTACAAAAAAGCCGATAGAAAAAATAAGCATAAAAGCGACAACGAGCCTTCTTATCCAATTTACCATGCCAATCCCTCCACTTTTCTTTTGTTTTTTTTATGAACAAATTGTCTGCTTAATATCTGACAAACTTTTTATGAGTTTGTCAGACATTAAATAGACTTTTATAGGAAAAGTATTGACATATTTTTGCTTTTTTATTCTCTTGTGTAATTTGTATTTTTCAAAATTTCCTCTTGCTTTTTTTCCATTATAATACGCTCATCATCGACCATATGGTCATAGCCAAAAAGATGAAGCATACTGTGAGCCACCAAAAAAGCCAGCTCTCTTTGTTCGCTATGTCCGTAAACTTCTGCCTGTTCCTTTACCTTGTCAAGAGAGAGAATAATATCTCCCAGTACAAGCTCTCCGCTCTCTGGCTCAAAGGCAAACTCGTCCTGCTCCAGAAAATCAAAATTGCCTGCCTCAAAATAATCAATCATCGGAAAAGAAAGCACATCTGTCGGTGCATCGATTTGTCTTTGCTCTTTATTTATCTCATGGATTCCCTTATTATCTGTTAAGATTACAGATACTATACATTCATACGGGCATTTCTCATAATCTATGGCCTCATTAATTACTCTAGTAATAATAGGCTCTGGATTAAATGAAAGCTCTATATTACATTCCTTTTCAATTTCTATTGTCATTTTGATTTCCTCTATTTTTTTCCTTTTTCTCTTTTTTATTTTTCTTCGTCTCCGCCTTCTTTGCCTCATACTGGTCATAGGCCGTGACAATCTTTTGTACTAATGGATGCCTTACTACATCTTTGCTTGTCATCTGACAAATACCAATCTCATCTACATTTCGAAGTACATAGAGTGCCTCATCAAGCCCTGATCTAGCTCCTGCTGGCAAATCCTTTTGCGTCAAATCTCCTGTGATAATGGCTTTAGAACCAAATCCAATTCGAGTTAAAAACATTTTCATCTGGGCTGGTGTCGTATTTTGAGCCTCATCTAAAACGATAAAGGAATTATCTAATGTTCGCCCTCTCATATAGGCGAGAGGTGCCACCTCGATTAAACCCTTCTCCATATTTTTCATAAAAGTATCTGCACCCATAATCTCATATAGCGCATCATAAAGCGGACGAAGATATGGATCAACCTTACTCTGTAAATCTCCTGGCAAAAATCCAAGCTTCTCCCCCGCCTCAATCGCAGGTCTCGTCAAGATAATTCGATTTACCTCATTATTCTTAAATGCAGTAATTGCCTTTGCCATTGCAAGATATGTCTTTCCAGTTCCAGCAGGTCCGATGCCAAATACAATCATTTTCTCAGAAATCTCATCTAAGTATTCTTTTTGCCCAAGCGTTTTTGGCTTAATTGGCTTCCCCGCTATCGTGTGACATACAATCTCCGAGTCCAAAGCCTTCGCCTCCTCAAGCTGGTCTGCTATCGTAAGAGATAACGCATAATCCACATTTTGCTCTGTAATGTTATTGCCTCCCTCTGAAAGCTCATAGAGATAATGAATCACCTTTCTCGCTCTCTTAATACTTCCAGTATTGCCCACTATTCTTAGTTTTCCCTCGCGCAGAATAATAGAAATATGGAGCTGTCTCTCTATTTTTTTCATATATGCATCGAATTGCCCAAAAATATTAGAGGCGTGATCCGATGTGATATTTATTTCCTCTTCGTACATACTCATATTTACTGTCCCTCACTGTCTTTTTGTTGCTTTTCTTTTAACGAGTCTTCCACAGCACTCTTATTAATCGTTCGTATCTTTGCAATCGATTCATTGACAATAATCTTTCCTTTTGCGCTGCATTTTCCCTCATTGATTTCTATTTTAACATGATTCTCTAAGATTGACACCCCCTTTTTTTTCAATCCATCTAAAAACTTATTTAGACGCTCTTTGGCTTTCTTTTCCATTTCCTCCTTTGTGTCAGTCTTTCGCTTTTGTTCATAACTTCTCAATGTAATTTTATCAATAGATGCTGGCAAATATAAATTCGTCCCAATCTTTAATTGCTTTTTCTCCGATAATGTATCATAATTTCTATTTTTCTCCATTTTTTTCCATAGTTTCATCTGATACTCTCCAATCTGTATTGTATAATTTTTTATTTCCTCCCCTATATATTTTTTCTCATAATAGCTACTCTCAAAAGAATCCTCATACTCATATGTCGTTCTTCCATACACATCTCCATCCGCCGCTACTTTTCCCGCCTCTAACATCTCATTTGCATCATCATAAATATAAATCAAACCTGAGATTAACGTATCACCTTTTTTCACCTTATCGCCCTTTTTGACAAGTGGTGTTCCCTCTCTTGTGACAATAGAAGTAATTGTAGCAGACTTTCTCGCACTAATATCGCAAGGTTTTTGCTCTTTCTTGTTCGTATCTGTCTGTAAAGATTCTTTCAAATGTACGGTAAGTCTCGTTCCGTCAAGTTCACATGAAACCCACGCAACATCATCGAAATCCTCTCTCATATCCTCTTCTAGCTTTGCACAATTTACATTTTTCTTTAAAACACCAGATAAAATATTTTTTTGCTTCATATACTTTAATATTTCCTCTTCTGTATGACTATATGTCCCAATCACTTCAATATCCCAGACAAAGAGAGATAACGTATATACAAGAATGATACAGAGAAAAAAACCAAATACAAATACTTTTTGTTTTCTATGGCAATGCAAAAAAAACGGAAGACCACATTTTTCCAAAACTGTAATCTTCGTATTTGTCTTTTCCATAACGGCTTCCATCTCTTCCAATGCTCTCATGCTTACAAAGCATTCGTAATACTCCTTTTTATATGTAATATTCCAAAGCAAGATATCCTTCTTGCCACATAGAGTAAAAAACCGCTCAACTGCATTTCCCTCTATTTTTAATTTTATATATCCGCCCAGATAGCGAAAGAGGCTAATTAGCATAAGGAATACCTACCTTTTCCATCTCTTTTTTTTCGTGTCATACTCAATCGTATCAATCTCTCCCATTACCTTCATCGACTCATTTGTAAAATACTCAATTAATAAATTCCTTCCTCTTATGATTAATACTTGCTTTTTTCCCTGAACTATAATAATTTCATCGGTATATTCCAATATTCCTCGATAGTTTTGTATCTCTGCCTCTTTATTTCCTGTCACTAATAAAACAAGCGCACCAAAAACAATATCCTCTGGGACATTCATTGGTACGCTCTTATTTTCTATTTTTTGTTTTTTTCTTCTCATTTTCCATCCCCCAGATTATAAGATGACTTCTAATGCTTTTTTATCCTCGTTTCTATAATGCTTTATATTTAGGCATTATATTGGCGTGGACTTTCATAGCACTATCTTATGCTTCAGGGAGATTTTTTATTCACTTATTCTATCTCTTCTCTCAGTTCTTCAAGCAGATAGTTAATCCGGTCTTTCATTCCACCATTTTCAAGCAAATATCTTTCTATATTTACTTTCTTTAACTCATCTAGAAATATTCTCATATCTTCTGGATTTGATTCTAGCATATACATTTTTTTCTTTACCTCTGGCATTTGCTTTAAAATGATTTTATTAAATTTTTGATTTAATGTATGAGAAATCTCATAATCTGCAATAATATCATTCCTTCGCACACCTAAGAGGGTCAAAATGACTGCAGATAAGACTCCTGTTCTATCCTTCCCAGCAGTACAATGAAATACGACATTTCCTCTCTTTAATGTATCACATACAGTCATCACCGCAGCCGTTAAAAGCTTAGGATTATCATAAAGAATAGATACATACGCTGCACTCATACTAAGCTCAAATGCTTTCTTTGCTGATTGCAAATCATCACTTTTTTGTTTAGAATTTATTGCTTCTTCCTGCAAAGGACAATGGTAATAGCGAATATTTTTGGGAAGATTATCTGGATTTTTCTTTATTTCTGCCTTACTTCTTAAATCAATGACTGTTCGAATATTCAATCGCTCTAACATCGACCATTCATCTGTCCTTAAATTTGCTAAACTATCGCAACGATATAGTCTGCGCCATTTTACTGCCATGCCATCTTTCGTGGCATAGCCTCCAATATCTCTAAAATTATTTATATGCTTAAACGGAATTCTTCTAATGACTGCCATATCTTTTTCTCCCTTTCTCCATTGATATGTCGTAAGAAACTTATACTTTCCTCGTTATAACAAAACTGGCATGCCTGCTATCGCAGGCACCACGATAAATGAAAGCCCAATTGCTCCATGTTTTACACTTCCACAATCGCAACTGTATTCGCATTCCACAGCCACACTACATGCTCATACGATTTAGTCTGTCAAATATCGATTCAAAAACAAGTTTACTTATTTTGTCTCGTTGCTTGGCAGGGACTTTCACAGTAAAAATATTTCATAGTATAAAAGAGGGAGCTAAAAACTACTAGCTCCCTTTTCTGACTTTGTTAAAATTTTGCCATATTCTTTGCGGTCTGTGCTGCCTTAATAACATCCTCGATTGGGGCTTCGCCTTCACTTGCCACTGCGGCGCTGATAGCGCCCTCCACTACAGGACAATCTACCATCTGAATTTTGCGGTCTGACATCTCTTCTAATACCATCTCTGTCGTCATAACAGCACTTCCAAGATCCATCAACACAATGACACCGTCATCTGTATAGATAGAATCAATTCCTTCATAAATCTTTGCATAATCTGTTCCAAATCCACCATCTTCCATACCGCCTGCTGCGACGATAGGGACAGTCGGCGCCATCAAAGCTGCAAGGTCTTTTATGCCCTCCGCTAACTTCTGGCTATGGGATACAACAACAATACCTACCATACCTATGTATTCCTCCTAGATGATGAGCTAAATCTCGTTTGCAATTACAGTAAGGATATGAGTGAAAGAAGTAGCACCTGGATCTTGATGTCCGATACTTCTCTCTCCTAAATAGCTCGCACGTCCCTTCGTAGCGATAATTGTTTTTGTGTACTCGACACCTTCCTCCGCTGCCTTTACACCTGCCTGCAATGCCTGTTTTGCATCGCCTGTCTTTTCAAAATTTTCTTCCATCGCCTTTGTGGCAGGAACGATAGCGTCAAGCATTGTTTTCTCACCTGTCGTAGACTTTCCACGAAGCTGGATACCCGCTGTAGCTTCCTTTAATGCTGCGATAAACATAGGAAAATCAATTTCCGCCTTGCCATTCAAGTAAGCACCGGCCTTCATAAATGCAGTTCCGTATAAAGGTCCAGAAGCTCCTCCCACTGTGGAAACTAATGTCATACCAACCGTCTTTAAAATTGTTCCGATATCTTTTCCCTCTAGGGAAGCATATTTTTCTTCTACTTTAGAAAAACCTCTCGCCAAATTAATTCCGTGGTCTCCATCACCGATTACATTGTCAAGCTCTGTCAAAAAAGCTTTATTCTTAATAATATCTTCTTTCATCTTATCAATGATATCTAATACCTTTTTACTGTCTACCATGATTGTCATCCTTTCTTTAACAAAGTATCCCCATAGGGTATACCATATTTTAGATCCCTATGGGGATAGAGCTTATATTTTGTCTATTCGTATTATGCCTTGAAAGCAGGTGTATCTGCTTGTGCATCTAATAATTCTTTTAATTCATCATCCAAGCGAAGTAAGGAAATAGAAAATCCTTCCATCTCAAGAGATGTCATATACTCGCCAACTAATGTCTTATAAACTTTGATTCCTTTTTCTGCTAATACATCTGCAACTCTATTATTCACAATGAAGAGCTCCATCAAAGGAGTAGCTCCACAGCCGTTGATCATAACTGCAACTTCACTATCTGTATAATCGATATCTGCCAAGATTTTCTCCATCAACTGATCAACAATATCATCTGCTGACTCAAGAGCTTTCTTCTCCACACCTGGCTCACCGTGGATACCAATACCGATTTCCATCTCATCATCTGCAATCTCAAATCCAGGAGTTCCCGCTGCAGGAACGATACAAGGTTTGATAGCCATACCCATTGTGCGAACATTATCGATAACTTTTTGAGCAACTGCCTGTACTTCATCTAAAGATGCACCTGTCTCAGCCTTAGCACCAGCAATCTTATGTACAAATACTGTACCAGCAACGCCGCGGCGTCCGATTGTATATAAACTATCTTGAACAGCTACGTCATCATTCGTGACAACCTGTTTCACTTTGATTCCGTCCATGGATTCAGCCATCTCAGCTGCCATCTCAAAGTTCATAACGTCACCTGTATAGTTTTTAATAACCATAAGAACACCCGCATCTGTAGCGATAGCTTTGATTCCTTCGTAAATCTGGTCTGGAGTAGGAGATGTAAATACAGCGCCTGCCACAGCAGCATCAAGCATACCTTTTCCTACAAAGCCACCATGTGCTGGCTCATGTCCACTTCCGCCACCGCTAATAAGAGCTACTTTACCTTCTTTTTTTTCTGCTCTTACTACTACATTACCACAGTCTAGCTTTTTCACATATTGAGGATAAGCCTTTACCATACCCATTATCATCTGATCTTCAACCTGCTCTACACCGTTAATAATCTTCTTCATCTGAAAACCCTCCTAAATACATAATAGCATGTCGTTTTCGAAATCCAGTCACATATCTTATATTCTATGCCATGCTACCTCATAGAATATAGAATTTTATCTGAAACTTTATTCCCCTTTGAGCATTCCTAATTTAGGTCATTTCATCATTATAATCAGTTTATATTGCCCAATAACGTATAATTGATTCTAAATAATTATTATGGATTTCTTACATTTTTGCTGATTTTATTGTATCATTTTTTAATATTTTGGTCAATCAGTTTGATTATAAAAATATGCTCTATTAGGGAAATTTTTTGTAAACAATCTGAATTTAGGATATATTATTGTGAATTATTATTGATTTCGAAACGATTTGGGAATAAGTGATATAAAAAATCAAGATTTATTAAGTGGGAAAGAGTGCAGACAGACGCCAAAAAGAGTAATAGATATCTTCTCCAAAAACATACATAGAAATATTCGTTCATAACGACAAAAAGAAGGCTATCATTAGCCTTCTTTTCACTTTTTTTTAACCTTATCGGATTATTTATATTTTCTTTTTCTTGCTGCTTCAGATTTTTTCTTACGTCTAACACTTGGTTTTTCGTAATGCTCTCTCTTGCGGATTTCCTGCTGAATTCCAGCCTTTGCACAGTTTCTCTTGAATCTGCGTAGAGCGCTATCTAAAGTCTCGTTCTCTTTAACGATTACGTTTGACATATTCCACACCTAACCTCCCTCCAGTTGCGAAATTGTGCCTAATCCAACTGTTCGGGTATTATTTTTAAAGCACTATTTGTATTATAGCATATTTTTTTGTTTCGTCAATATGATTTTTGTATTTTTCTGCTAATTTTTATAAAAGTCCCCCTCAAGCGGCAGTTCGAAAATAAGCTTATTCGTTTGTAGGACGCCGTTTTGGGGCACAATCCAAACGAGTGCGGAAAAATAATATAAAAAACTAGTTTAATTGTCCCTCTAAGACGGAAACTGCCTTTAAAAGTGCTGCCTCAATACCGGCAGGGTTCTTTCCACCAGCCTGAGCCATATTTGGACGTCCACCGCCGCCGCCACCTACTAAGGAAGCAATTTCTTTAATTAATTTACCAGCATGAGCTCCAGCCTTCATCGCCTTATCGCCTGCTACTACAATTAAATTTACTTTTCCATCATTTTCACATGCAAGTACAAGCACACCGCCGTCTACCTGCTCCTTTAACTGGTCTGCCAAGTTGCGAAGTCCGCCTGCGTCTACATTTTCGGCCTTCATAGCGAGTAATAACGTACCTTTTACATTCTTAATCTGGTCTTTAATATTGCCAAGTGAACTGCTTGCAAGCTTATTCTTTAATGACTCATTCTCACTCTTTACTTCCTTCATCTCGGCAAGTAATTTCTCAATTCTATCTACAACCATAGTTGGCTGCGCCTTTAAAATTGCTGCGATAGACTCTAACTGCTTCTCCATTGTCTCATAGTACTCAAATACACCGTCTGCTGTTAGAGCTTCAATTCTTCTGACACCAGCTGCAATACCAGATTCAGACACAATCTTGAATGCACGAATAACACCTGTATTTGTCACATGAGTACCACCACAAAGCTCCACAGAAAAATCGCCCATGCTTACAACACGTACAACATCACCGTATTTCTCTCCAAAAAGTGCCATAGCTCCTGTTTTCTTAGCCTCTTCCATAGACATATTCTCAATATTAACTGGAAGATTTCTGCTAATCTCTGCGTTTACGATGTCTTCTACCTTCTTAAGCTCCTCATTTGTCATTGCGGAGAAATGTGTAAAGTCGAAGCGAAGTCTATTTTCATCTACGTAAGAACCAGATTGCTCTACATGAGTTCCAAGCACAAGGCGAAGCGCTTTTTGTAAAAGATGAGTCGCACTGTGATTTCTAGCTGTCTTTACTCTCTTATCCTCGTTTACTTTAAGAGTTACAATATCTCCGACTGCAATCATGCCTTTTTCCACTGTTCCGACATGTCCAATCTTTCCACCAAGCAATTTTATTGTATCTTTCACACGAAATACTGCATCTTTTACTTGAATCATACCATTATCTGCAACCTGTCCACCGCTTGTCGCATAGAAAGGTGTCTCTTCTACAAAGATTGTACCATTTTGACCATCTGTAAGAGCCTCCACAACTTCTGTCTCTGTTGTGAGCGCCAAAACTTTAGAATCTTTCTCTAAACAGTCATATCCGACGAATGTAGATGTGAGTGCTGGATCTAATTCCTCGTAAACAGTTGCATCTGCACCCATATAGTTTGTCACTTTTCTCGCATTTCTAGCCTTCGTTCTTTGCTCTTCCATACAAGCTTTAAAGCCATCTAAATCTGCAGTATAGTCTTTTTCAGATAAGATTTCCTCTGTCAAATCTACAGGGAATCCGTACGTGTCATATAATTTAAATGTATCAGCGCCACTAAGTACTGTCTTTCCTTCTTTTCCAAGCTCCTCAATCATATCATTTAAGATAGAAAGTCCCTGGTCAAGAGTCTTGCTAAACTTATCTTCTTCCTGTGTGAGAACCTTCAAGATAAACTCCTTTTTCTCTTCTAATTCTGGATATCCGTCTTTAGACCCTGCAATCACTGTCTCACTTAAGTCTGCGAGGAACTTCCCTTCTATGCCTAACATTCTTCCATGTCTTGCTGCGCGGCGAATAAGACGACGAAGCACATATCCTCTTCCCTCATTAGATGGCATAATACCATCAGAAGTCATAAAGGTAGCAGAGCGAATATGGTCTGTAATAAGACGGATAGAAACATCGTTTTTCTCGTCTTCTTTATATACCACACCTGCAATTTCACAAACTTTATCGCGAAGGCTCTTTACTGTATCAACATCAAAAATTGAATCTACATCCTGAACTGCCACTGCCAAACGTTCAAGTCCCATACCTGTATCAATATTTTTCTGTTCTAGTTCTGTATAATTGCCCTTTCCATCATTGTCAAACTGAGTAAATACATCGTTCCATACTTCCATATAGCGGTCGCAGTCGCATCCCACTGTACAGCCAGGCTCTCCACATCCGTATTTTTCTCCTCTATCATAATAAACCTCTGAACATGGTCCGCAAGGTCCTGCACCGTGCTCCCAGAAGTTATCTCCCTTGCCAAAGCGGAAAATTCTCTCTGGTGCGATACCAATTTCTTTTTCCCAAATCTCAAATGCCTCATCATCATTTTCATAGACAGATGGATAGAGACGGTCTTTATCGAGTCCAACTACTTCTGTTAAAAACTCCCATGTCCAGTGAATTGCCTCTCTCTTAAAATAATCACCAAATGAGAAGTTACCAAGCATCTCAAAAAATGTACCATGTCTTGCAGTCTTACCTACATTTTCAATATCTCCTGTACGGATACATTTTTGACATGTTGTAACTCTCTTTCTAGGTGGAATTTCCTGTCCTGTAAAATATGGCTTAAGTGGTGCCATACCAGAGTTAATTAATAATAAACTATTATCATTATGTGGAACTAAGGAAAAGCTCTTTAGTGCCAGATGCTCTTTGCTCTCAAAAAACTCTAGAAACATTTTTCTGAGTTCATTTACGCCGTATTTCTTTCCCATTTTTCTTTCTCCTTTTTTACTCATTTTTATACCTTATAAAATTTCATCCACAAAGCTTATAAATCCCCATGGACATAACAAAAGAAAAGCGGAGCTTTTATTTTCCGCTTCTCTTTCATACATTACGCCTCTTTTTTCCCTTTTTTATTATCGCTTAGCTTCTTACCTGCAAGAACTCCTGCTACAGCAATTGCGATATAAAGGATATATTTTACTAAATATTCTACAAATGCAGCTCCCATTAAAACGCCTCCTTTGTCTTGTTTATATCTAGTCTGTCCAAAATTTAAACCATTCAAATGATTTCTAAAAAAATATTGAATATTCTCAAATTCAAGACTCCACTGGCGATATTGCTTTTATTATAATATATTATTTCAAAGACTGCAATACTTTTTAAACTCTCTTCACAGAAATCAATTTTTGTATTTTATAAAAAAGCTAGTTTTAAAACTATGGATACAGACACAAAACATTTAGAAAAACTGATTTTAATAAAAAAGACGGAAAGAAACTTCCTTTCCGCCTTTTTCCTATTCTCTTATTTCTGATGTACAATGTGGACAACGTGTTGCTTCTATAGCAATCTCAGATTTACAGAATGGGCAAATTTTTGTAACAGGTGCCTCTTCTTCATTCTTGCCAAGAGAAGCAATCTTATTAATAGATTTTACTAATGAGAAGATGACAAATGCCATAATCAAAAATTGAATGACTGCTGTAATAAAAGTACCATAATTTAAAGTAGCCGCTCCTACTGCCTGAGCTTCACTTAATGTAGTATACTTTTGTCCATCCAATGAAATAAACCAGTTTGTAAAATCAATACCTCCAGTAATCATTGTGATTAATGGCATAATAATATCATTTACTAAAGAATTTACGATGGACTGGAATGCACCGCCGATGATAACACCGATTGCCAAGTCCATTACGTTACCACGCATAATAAATTCTTTAAACTCGCTAATAAATCCTTTCATCCTTTTCTCCCCTTTCTTAAATATTAACAATATGTATTTGACAAAAAAAGACATCTTCTGAAATCCTTTTTTGCAATTCTATCATATCATCTATATACTTTCAAGCAAAAAAGTAAAATATCTTGTAGGACTTTTTTTATTGAAAGAAGATTCAGAAAAATTTCTTTTTTCGTACAGTCTATGTTTTCTTTTGTTAGATGAAGTTTCAATGGATTGCTTTATCAATAATTCTCAGCAGCTGGTCTTGCACAACCATGTCATCTTATATCAAAAAAGAGCCTTACAGCCTTAGAAACGAAAGACTTTCGGCTCAATAAATAAGAAAAAGCCGGCACGAATATGCCGGACTTTGTCTGCAGTCTAAAGAGAAAAAATTCTTTTTTCTCTTTAATATTTCACGCTTTATCTTCTCTCTGATAATTCTTTTGTAATATCCTCCCAGCAAAGTCCCTGCTCTGCCATCAGTACCATCAAATGATATAGGAAATCAGAAATATCATATCGAATCTCATCATTATCATTCTTCGCCGCAATAATAATATCGGTACATTCTTCTCCTAATTTCTTCAATATCTTATCCAACCCCTTATCAAAGAGATAATCCGTGTAGGAACCTCTCGTTGGATTATCTTTTCTTTCTTTAATCATATTAAAAATATTTTCAAATACTGTGAGAGGATTTCTGTCATCGTACTCTCTTCTCATAAGGTCTGTAAAGAAACAAGTTTTACTTCCTGTATGACAAGCAGCTCCAATCTGAGAAACTTCCGCTAAGATTGTATCCTTATCGCAGTCAATAGTCAAAGCCTTTACATACTGGAAATGTCCCGATGTCTCACCCTTTACCCAAAGCTGATTACGACTCCTGCTAAAATATGTCATCTTTCCAGTTTTAATTGTGAGTTCATAAGATTCTTTATTCATATATGCCATCATAAGCACTTCTTTCGTTTTATAATGCTGTACGATAACTGGGATTAATCCATCATCATTTAATTTAAACTCATCAAAATTCAAATTACTCTTATATGTGGAAACCTCGATATGCTCCTTAGCAAGTTCCTGCTTAATATCCATAATATCCATTCTCTCAAGAGAATAAAGAGAAATAGACTCTGCATCTGTCATCTGAAGCATATCGGCAAGTTCTTTATAATCTGTACTATAGTTTGATACAATAACGGGAATATTGACACACTCTCTAATCTCTCTTACCATCTCATTATAATTTGGAACTGCATTGTTATGAATTAAAAGTAATTCTCCCGCTCCAAGCATTTGAAGCTCTCTCGCCCACTCCACTGGCGTAGGATACGTAGATAAATCAATCGCCACAATAAGGCGGTCACTTCCAAAACGCTCCGCCACTTCTCTCACAAGGCTCTTATTAGCAATCGCCGCAGAGTTCATACAAACTTTATGTGCTCCTGCGTAAAGAATTCTCTTGACATCTTCCAGAGTACGGACACCACCGCAGGCAAGCAGAGGAATATCCACCTGTCTTGTAATCTCTCGAATCTGTGCAATATTTGGCTCTCTCCCTTCTTTTGTGGCCTTACTATCAAAATACGCGATAGCATCTGCTCCGCTGTCATTATAGTAAAGTGCCGCCTCTACTGGATTGTCCAAATCTAAACATGGTATTACTTTTGTGAATTCCATACTCTTCCTCCTCATTTCTAAAAAATCAGTTGAGCTTTCTTTTTATTCTTTTCCTAAAAAGAAAATCTCATCCTGTTTGCATTCTTTCTAGTTACTTAATATATAAAAATATTATCAAGTGACAAGATAAACCAAACTTGCTCACTTTAACTTAATATTTAACAAAATAAATTATATCGCCATAGCGGAATCTAAAAAATAATTTTCTTCCTAAATGGCTCCCTTTGTGGAAAGTACATCCTTAATCCTACTGTCGTAAGATGTCGCCTCATCTAAAGCCTTTGCAAATGCTTTATAAATAGCCTCAATAATATGATGCTGATTGCCTCCGCTAATGAGCTTAATATGTAAGTTCATCTGGGCTGTATAAGAAATCGCATAGAAAAATTCCTTTACCATCTCTGTGTCATAGTCTCCCACTCTCTCAGCTGTAAAATCTACATCGAATGAAAGATAAGGTCTACCCCCAAGGTCAATCGCACATAGAACTAACGTCTCATCCATCGGTAATAAAAAAGAGCCATAGCGCTTAATCGACTTTTTATCTCCGAGTGCCTCCTTAATCGCCGTTCCTAATACAATACCAGTATCTTCAATTGTATGATGGCAGTCCACATAGAGATCTCCCTCGGCCTGCACATCTAAATCAAAAAATCCATGCCTTGCAAAGCTGTTTAACATATGATCAAAAAATCCAATGCCTGTCTTTACGCTGCATTTTCCATCACCGTCTATACAAAGAGAAAGACGAATATCTGTTTCCTTTGTTTTTCTCTCAATTACTGCTGTTCTTTTTTCCATAGAACTTTTCCTTTCTTTTCACTGTAGAGGCTTAACAAATATTTTATCAAAAAATCTGCCATCCCTATAAGTGATAGTATACAAAAAAACTTTCTATTTTTAAAGCTATTTTTTCATTTTTTCGTCATTTTGTTGAAAAATTTTGTTATTTCTTAGAATATCTAAAAAATTTAAAGAAGAGCTCCCACATTTTCCGCTCATCTTTCTTCGTAAAAATGAAAAACACGTTTCGTCTAATCCTATTTTTCATAGAAAAAATAAAATTCCCAGTAAAGAAAACTCCTATCTGGGAACTCTATTTTCATCAACTTTATTCTTTCTCTCTGCGAACCGCAATAGAATTTGCATGTGCAGTAAGCTGTTCTGCATTTGCAAATGCGATAATATCGTCTTTTACTCCCATTAACGCCTCTTTGGAGTAATAAATAACACTAGATTTCTTAATAAAATCATCTACTCCTAATGGAGAGAAAAATTTTGCTGTTCCATTTGTTGGGAGAACATGGTTTGGTCCTGCAAAATAATCTCCAAGTGGCTCACAACTATACTCTCCAACAAAGATAGCACCTGCATTTTTAATCTTCATCATAACTTCAAATGGATTCTCTGTCACAATCTCAAGATGCTCTGATGCAATCTCATTTGCTATTTCAATTGCCTCGTCCATATTGGATGCAACGAGAAGATATCCGTATTGCTCTAGAGATTTCTCGATAATTTCCTTTCTCGATAATACAGCAGTAAATTTCTCAATCTCTTCTTTTACTTTATAGGCAAATTCCTCACTTGTTGTAACTAAAATAGCGCTTGCAAGCTCATCATGCTCTGCCTGAGAGAGTAAATCTGCTGCCACATATCTTGGGTTTGCACTCTCATCTGCGAGAACTAATACTTCACTAGGTCCTGCGATAGAGTCAATACTTACATGTCCGTAAACTGCTTTTTTTGCAAGAGCCACATAAATATTTCCAGGTCCTACAATTTTATCTACTTTTTTGACGGATTCTGTTCCATAAGCGAGAGCTGCTATCGCCTGTGCCCCGCCAACTTTATAAACTTCATCTACTCCTGCCTCCTTCGCTGCGACTAAAACAGCAGGATTTACCTTTCCTTCTCTAGAAGGAGGCGTTGTCATAACAATATGTGGAACTCCAGCTACCTTTGCTGGAAGAATATTCATTAATACAGAAGATGGATAAACCGCTTTTCCGCCCGGCACATAAACACCGACATTTTGTAATGCTGTAATCTTTTGTCCAAGCATCGTTCCGTCTTCTTTTGAGGAAAACCAGCTCTGTCTTTTTTGTTTTTCATGATACTCGCGAATATTTTTCGCCGCTTTTCTCATAATTATAATAAGTTCTTCTCCAACTTCTTTATAAGCTTCCTCAATCTCCTCCTCAGTCACTTTTATATTTTCCTTTGTAATATGAGCACCATCAAATTTTTCTGTATATGCGAAAATTGCCTCATCGCCTTTTTCTTTTACCTCATTTAAAATTACAGAAACTCTGTCTGCATACTCATCGTATTGATTTGGACTTCTCTTTAAAAGATTTTCCAAAATTCCATCCATTGTCTCTGGAGTCATTTTTATAATTTGCATATTTCTTCCTCCTCTTACTTTCTCTCTACAGCCACATATCATACTTATATTTTCTCTAAGCCTTTGCTTGTTCTTCTTGAAGTTTTTTTAGCTCACGAATAATCGTCTGAATTCTTTCTTGCTCCATCTTAATACTAACTGGATTTACGACCATTCTCGCGGACAGCGGACAAATCTCCTCCAGCACTCCAAGTCCATTTTCACGAAGTGTAGATCCTGTCTCCACAATATCTACAATAACCTCGGAGAGACCGACAATCGGTGCAAGCTCTACAGAACCATTTAATTTTACAATCTCAACTGTCTGAAGCTTTTTATTATGGAAATATTCTCTCGCAATATGTGGATACTTAGATGCCACACGAATAAGCTCATTATGCTTTAATAATTCTCTCGCGGATTCTGGACCACATACACACATTTTACATTTTCCAAAACCTAAGTCAAGTACTTCATATAATTTTTTATTCGCCTCAAGTAAAGTATCTTTTCCGACAACCCCGATATCCGCAGCTCCGTATTCTACATAAGTCGGAACATCTGTCGCCTTAGAGAGAAAAAATTTAAGCTTTAGCTCCTCATTTACAAAAATAAGTTTTCTTGTCTTTTCATCTTTCATCTCCTCGCATGTAATACCGATTTGTTCTAATAATTCTAATGTCTTTTTTGCAAGTCGCCCTTTAGCAAGGGCAAAAGTTAAGTATCTCATATCTATTTTATAATCCTTTCTGAAACCCATCTAAGCTAACAAGAGTTACTGCCTTTATATCCATATCTATCTGTTTTACTGTCTTATCCTCACGGATATAAATCATCTTCTTCATCTGCTCTTTCTGTGCATAGCGCTCAAACTTATCAATCTGACAATCTCTATCCCTTTTTTGAAGCTCTACAATTTTTCCCTCTTTTCGAAATGCAGTGGCAATCTGAATCGCTGCTGCCTGCACTGGTCGATCAAACACAATCAAAGTTGCATCATTCTCGACTGGTATTTCAATCTTTTGTCTGGATAAAGCCATCAAAAGCTGATCTACACTAATACAAAATCCAATCGCTGGGGCATCCATTCCAAATTGGCTAAGAAGATTATCATATCTTCCACCTTTTGCGATAGCATCGCCCGTTCCATAAGTATATCCCTTTAAAATCATTCCAGTATAATACTCATAGCGGCTTAACATTCCAAGATCAAATGTAACGTATTTTTCATATCCATAATCCTTTACAATACGATATATTTTTTCTAATCTCTCGATTGCCGCCAATGATTTCTTATTTTTTGTGAGTGTTTTAGCCATATCTAAAATATCCTCACTGCCAAAAAGTTCGTTAAATCTAAGAAGAACTGCCTTTATATCCTCATTATTTACTTTCTCTTCTACAAGTTGAGAAAGTCCAAAAGAGTTTTTATTCTCTACTAAATCACGGATAGCTTCCTCCGTCTCATCATCAAGATTCGCCTCTTCCATTAATCCCTTGAAAAAATCTGCCTGTCCAATATCTACGCGAAACTCCTTAAGCCCTGCTGCCAAAAAGCAGTCCACTACCATAACAATAATCTCAGCATCGGCATCGGCACTATCGATATTCATAAGTTCTGCACCAATCTGTGTCATTTCATTTAGCTTTCCCTGGTAACCTCCAAAATTTAAAAATGTATTCCCCATATAAGAAAGACGAATTGGCATTTTCTCATTCTCATAATATTTTGCCACACTTCTCGCAATGGATGGTGTCATATCTGGTCTAAGCACAAGAGTATTATTATTTCTATCAAAAAATTTATACATTTGAGTGGAGCTTACACTTCCGCGCTCCTGATTAAAAATATTAAAAAACTCAAAAGTTGGTGTCTGGATATCTTTGTATCCATAAAGCTTTAACACTTTTTTTAAATCATACTGAATTTTATTTTTCTTTTGACATTCTTCACTATAAATATCACGTACACCCTCAGGGGTATGCAACAATTGCTCTCTTCTCATCGTAATTTCCTCTATACTTTCATATTTTCTCTAATAAAAAACAAGTTTACTTTATCACTTTACCAAAGTAGTGTGGTAATTTGATAATGTAATAAACTCAGATTTCCATTATATACAGCATAAACCTTTTTGTCAAGTCTAGACTATCATCTTTTCTATGAGAGTCTCTATTAACTGAAACAGCTAAATTCCCGAATATTTATCACTCTGACAGCTAAAGCATATTCGAGTGTCAGTATAGCATAAAAAGAAAAACTTTGTAAAGAAAAAGACAGCAACCTATGAGAAAATATCTTCGTCCAAAAATAACGTTATTTTCTGATAGAATACTATCTTTTTATTCTCCTTTATTTTTTAATTATAATTGTTTTTATATTTGAGTACGCTGAATAATATTTTACTCCATCTACTGTTTTATAGCAGCGAACCCTCACATAATATTTCTTCCCCTTTGTCAAGCTACTAATTGTTTTATACAATGTAGAACTTCCTGAGACATTTACTTTCTTATCATTTAAAAAGTTTGAATTTGTCGCATACTGAATTTGATATCCTGTCGTTTTCGTATTTTGGGACCATTTTACCAGCATTTTACCAGCATTTGAACTCGTCACCGACTTTAGCGTAACCTTTAATGGATTTACTTTCACAGTAACTTTATAAGTCACAGCTTTATAATTTGATGTAGCTGGAGCAGTTACTGTAATTGTCGCCGTTCCACTTCCCTTAATTGTTACTTTACCTGTAGTAGAATTTACTGTTGCCACTGCTTTATTATTGGATATATAGGAAAGTTTGCTATCTCCTTTTATTAATTTTGCATCTAATATAAATGCCGCACTCGATGTATTCTTCGCATAACTTATGCTGCCCGTTATTTTCTGACTTGCAGGATTAATTGTAATTGTCTTAGAACAGCTTCCCTCGTATTTACTGCTGTTAAATTTTACCGTGACCTTATAAGTTCCAACATTAATACGTCCGCTCTCATAACACACTGTATAATTAGATGCATCCACAATATTACCATTGGAATCTACTATCGTCACAGATGGTTTTTTTGCTGTTCCCGTATAAGTATAAGATGTCGTAGAAAGTTTCATTGTTTTTGGTGCATAAATAATCGTTGTTGTCTCTATCTGACTACATTGACTACATTTCTTTATAATTTTTCCATTTGCTGTAGGACTCGCCTTTGTTATAGTAGTAACATAGGAATGTTCATGTATTTCGCGCACTTCAAATTCTTTATCTACCAAATCGACTGAACCTTTCGCATTTGTGGCGGATACAATATACCGGTAGGAACCTACTGGAAGCTTTCCAAATACAATATAATTATCTAAATTTGCAATAGAATAGCTTGTAGAATTTGGATTTACTGTCTTTCCCGTCATACAGTTTCCAGTCTTATCGTATACTCCCACAGAAACCTCTTTTAATGTCGAGCCAGAAGAAATAAGTCCTGAGATAGAAAAACTACTTCCTATATTCATATCACTCGGAGTATTTTGACCTGAAATTGTTGGAAGTGTTGATGTTAATGCTGGTTTCTTCAAAAATAATGCAGCCTCCGCTTTTCTTCTTCTTGTTAAACCAGCTAAAACTTGACCACCAGATTTATTCCACATAAGAAATGCATTTGTAATTTGCGTATCTGTATATTTATCAATACCGTTTATCAAATATGTTTTGATTGTAGAATTACTCATCCACGCTGTACCTACATTATATGTAAAGCTCACAAGAGCATCAAACTGATTTTGATTTAAATCTATTTTATTTGTTTTAGAAAAATTATTTACATATCCTGCAAATTCAGCCACATCCTGTGCCAACAATTGGTCAGCTCTCTCCTGTGTTATCTTCATTCCTTCATAAACATCTGGACCATAATGTCCCCATCCAATTGTATAATACTTCTCTGTAGACACCGCCTTATATGCTGTCAATTTACATGATTCAAAAGACTTTATTAATTCTAATCCAGCATCTCCGATACTCATACCACCAATTGCCTGAATTTTATCCAACTCGTTATCGACATCATCTGGCATTTCTTCCCCAGACTCAATATTTTTTCCGCTTCCATCTTTATACATATCATACGCAATAAGTTGTTCTTCTGAATCCCCTGCTTTTTGTACTTCATCTGAAGCTTCTTGCGTTTCCTCCTCAGAATCAATAGTCTTTCCACTGCCATCTCTATACATATCATATATATCAATTTTTTCAGAATTTTCTACTACCTCGGCTGGCTGTGCTTCGCCCGAAAATTCCTTTTTCTCATCTATCTCTTGCATTTTCTGTTCTTGTGATGACTGCTCTATCCTATTGTCATTTATCAAAGAAGCTATCTCATCTTCCTCCCTGCTTTCCTCTACTTGGGTATCTTGTTCCGTCTCGATATCTTCCTCTTGTAAGCTTCTGTCCGTTACTTCCTGCTCTGTCTCATTTCCATTTATCTGCTCCGACGAATCTATCTCTGCCGCCAAAATATTATTGGGCATTAAGGATACTGCCATAAAAACCGATAGACATAATGCAAACAGTCTTTTTCCTAAGTTTTTTCTCATTCAAAAAATTCTCCTTTTCTATTTTTTCGTATTTTATCATGATTTCTTTTTTGTGTAAATTAAAACCTAAAAAAGAGCTCAGATTATCACACTCCAATAATCTAAGCTCCTATTTCTTTAAATACTATTTCTTTAAATACTATTTCTTATAACATAGCCTCTAATGTCTTTCTTATTTCCTTAATGAAATTCTCACTATTAAGTACAGTAACATTATTTAATGTAGTGATAAGCGCTAAGTCTTTTGTCATCTTACCGCTCTCAATTGTGTCGATAGTTGCCTTCTCTAACTTATCTGCAAATTCTTGTAACTGTGGAAGATTATCTATCTCACCACGTTTTCTAAGTGCACCTGTCCAAGCAAAAATTGTAGCAACAGAGTTTGTGGATGTCTCCTCTCCGTTTAAATGCTTATAATAATGTCTTTGAACTGTTCCATGTGCAGCCTCATACTCATAATTTCCGTCTGGAGAGACGAGCACAGATGTCATCATAGCAAGTGATCCAAAAGCAGTAGCTACCATATCACTCATAACATCACCGTCGTAGTTTTTACATGCCCAAATATATCCACCTTCAGAACGAATAACACGAGCTACCGCATCGTCAATCAATGTATAGAAATACTCAATTCCTGCCTCCTCAAATTTATCTGCGTACTCTGCATCATAAATCTCTTGGAAAATATCTTTAAATGTATGGTCGTATTTCTTAGAAATTGTATCTTTTGTGGAGAACCATAAATCTTGTTTTGTATCCAAAGCATAGTTAAAACAACTCTTCGCAAAGCTTCGAATGGATGCCTCCACATTATGAACTCCTTGAACAATTCCAGGTCCATCAAAAGTATGAATAACTTCCCTTTGTTCCTCTCCATTCTCTCCCTTGTACACAAGCTCCACTGTTCCAGCAGCTGGAATCTTCATCTCTACTCCCTTATATACATCACCGTATGCATGTCTTGCAATTGTAATTGGTTTTTTCCATGTGCGAACTGTTGGATCGATTCCTTTTACAACAATAGGAGCACGAAATACCGTTCCATCTAAAATAGCACGGATTGTACCGTTAGGGCTTTTCCACATCTCTTTTAAGTCGTACTCTGTCATACGTGCAGCGTTCGGTGTAATTGTCGCACATTTTACTGCCACACCATATTTTTTTGTAGCATTTGCGGAGTCAATTGTCACCTGATCATTTGTCTCGTTTCTGTACTCAAGACCTAAATCATAATACTCTGTCTTCAAATCAATAAAAGGGTATAATAATTCATCTTTAATTATCTTCCAAAGAATTCTTGTCATCTCATCTCCATCCATCTCTACCAATGGAGTTATCATCTTAATTTTGTCCATATCTTATCCTCCTATTTTTCATGTTAGCAGCATTGCCGCTCATTAAACTACATTATAGCGTAAAAATTTTATGGATACAATATATTTTTAAATTTTCATTCCAAAATAACGAATTTTTATGTATTTTTTTAATAATCTTATCATTTTGCAATCTATTTTAGTGATAATTGCACTTCCTCCTCCGCCTCCTGCTTAAAGTCAACTACTTTAGCAGGGTCAATTAACGGCAAACTTTCCACTGATTCAACACCAAAGCTTCTCAAAAATTCCTCCGTCGTTCCAAAAAGAATTGGTCTTCCTATGGCATCTAATCTTCCAACTTCACATACAAGACCAAATTCAATAAGGCGGTTCACTACATGAGAACATTTTACACCTCGAATTGCCTCAATTTCTTGTCTCGTAATCGGCTGCTTATAGGCAATAATCGATAAAGTTTCCAACATAACATCTGTCAAAGCGGGCTTTTTTGGATGTTTTATTAAAGAAATAAGCGGTTCATAATATTTCTTTTTCGTACTAAGCTGATAAGAATCCTCTAGCTCCACAAGCTGAATTCCTCGATTCTCCCTCTCATAATCTAATTTTAGCTCCTCTATCGCTTTTTTTATTGTCTTTTTATCTACATCGGCAGTCTTTGCAAGCAACTCTAAACTTACACTTTCTCCCACTGCAAATAAAATTGCCTCTATCATTCCTTTTAACTGTTCCATAATTCTCCTTCATTCAAAATCTCACTCCAAAGAGTCAATCCATATATCTCCTCCGATTTCTTCTTGTCTCACCGCTATCACACCTATTTTCATAAGCTCTAAAATAGATAAAAATGTGACAACAATTTCTGTCTTAGAGCCTTGCTTCTCAAGCAGAGTGCGAAAATGAATATGCGAAATTCCCCTAATTTTTTCATGAATTTCATTCATTTTATCTTCCACCCGAATTTCTTCCTGCTTAATATTTCTAAACTGACTTCGAATCGGATCAATCTTTTCCACCTGCCTCTTCATCACATTTTGAAAAATTTCATTTAGCTTTTGAAGCGTAAGGTCTCCAATTAATTCATTTATATCTACTTTTGGTCGAAACTCCTCCACTTCTTTTGGAATGCTCGCCCCTTTATACAGCAGTTTTTCCGCATCAAACTGTTTATCTTTCAATTCAAAAGATGCATATTTATACATTTTGTATTCTATCAATCTCCTTACAAGTTCTTCCCTGGGATCTTCCTCTTCCTCCTTTTCTTCCTTTGGAAGAAGCATTTTAGACTTAATTTTAATCAAAGTAGCAGCCATAATTAAAAATTCGCTCATAATATCCATATCTTGCTGCTGCATTTGCTGAACATAATCTAAATACTGCTTTGTAATCTCCACAATTGGAATATCATATATATTCACTTTATTTTTCTCAATCAAATGTAAAAGAAGGTCAAGTGGTCCCTCAAATACCTGAAGCTTTACTTCTATACTCATAAAAGAAAAAATTCCTTTCTGCACTTTATTATTTATTTTTTCTCTTCCTTCTCTCTCGCCTACTTCATATCGTCTTTATTTTTGTAGGCAAAAGGGACATAACATTTCCCACTGAACACTCTATATATTGGAGACAAAAAACTTTCTCATCTACTTTCCAGAGTGATGACCTGCATCTGCGGCATATTAAACAAACGAAACGGAATCGAGTGCACACCTAGTCCAGGACTCAAAATCATCCGACTATTCTCCTCGCTAAAAACTCCCGCGTCATACTTTGGAAATAGAGTAAGCTGTGGCGAAATCACGCCACCCAAAAACGGTATCCTCACAATTCCTCCGTGAACATGCCCACTTAATACTAAATCTGCCCCCCATTTTGCATACTGAGAAAAATAAATTGGATTATGTGCAAGAAGGATACAAAAATTTTTATCCTTGTGCAAACCAAGCAGAGATGGAACATAAATTTCTGACATTTTTATTCTTTTTAATCTATGATAATACATAGCATCTATTTCAAGACCAGCGACAATAATCTCTTGGTTTTGGCGTCGTATTTTTATACTTTCATTACAAAGATAGATTACCCCCGCATCCTTCAATGCAGTCACATAATCTTCATAGACATTTTCTCCGTATTGCTGAGGGTAAATCTTTAATCTGTACTCATGGTTACCATTCGCATAATATACAGGATAATTCTCTGCCAATTTTTTTACAAACGAAAGAGCTGGCAAAAAAGACTTACCTGTCTTTGCCACTAACATATCTCCTCCAATGAAAATATAATCCGGCTTCTCCCCTTTTATTGCCTCTAATAATCTCTCATTTTTTTCTCCATACTCTGTATTATGAAGATCGCTTAAGAAAACAATCTTTGTCTTATGAAATGCTTCTGGAATTTTTCCGCTTGTGACGTAATATCTTTTTATCTCAAAATGTGTTAGTTCATAAGCTGCTCTGACCAGCATCGTTATCCCAGTTGCTAATCCAAGACCAAGAACCGTCTTCCATTCTTTTTTCATGCATTTCCCTTCTTTCTCTCTATTTTATATTTATACTAAACTATAAATCTAAACAATATCCATATCATATCACCTAAGTAAAGCTCAAATGCATAAAACGTCGTATAATAAATGGATATACTTAAAAATTTCTAAATAATTCACGTATCTCCTATTGTAACCTTATCTTACAATATAGTCAACTAACAAAGTTTTTTATCTGACAGGCATAATTTTCCACTCTTTGCTCTACATATAGAATAAGCGATACTACTAGGAGGAGTTTTCTATGAAAAGAAAGCTTTCTTTCCTTCTTTTTTCTCTCTTTTTTTCTTTCTTCCTTCTAACAAGTCTCTTTCCCCTTGTCTGCTTTGCAGAAGAGACAGAGCAGGCAAATGATGCTATTTCCATAGAAGCTGCCTCCGCCTGTCTGATGGAGGCAGATAGTGGTCAGATTTTATATGAAAAAAATCTGGAGGAAGAGCGTCCTCTCGCCAGCGTCACAAAAGTTATGACCCTCCTTCTCATTTTTGAGGCGATAGATTCAGGAAAACTTTCCTATAAGGATATCGTAACAGTCAGTGACCACGCCGCATCTATGGGCGGTTCTCAAGTATTTTTAGAAGTTGGAGAACAACAAACTGTAAATGACCTTCTAAAATGTATTATTATCTCCTCCGCCAATGATGCCTCCGTCGCCATGGCAGAGCATATCTCAGGAAGCGAGGAGGCATTTGTCAAGAAAATGAACGAAAAGGCAAAACAGCTTGGAATGAATCACACAAATTTTCTAAACTGCTGTGGTCTTGATGTTGATGGACACGTAAGCTGTGCAAAAGATATCGCTCTCATGTCAAGAGAGCTTACGACAAAACATCCCGATGTCTTTCGCTACACAAAAATCTGGATGGATGAAATCACTCATAAAACAAAAAAAGGAGAGACTGCCTTTGGTCTCTCCAACACAAATAAATTAATAAAACAATATACGGGGGCTACAGGATTAAAAACTGGATCTACTTCATCCGCCAAATTTTGCCTTTCTGCAACTGCCACGAGAAATGATATTAATCTCATCGCAGTCGTTATGGCATGTCCAGACTCTAAACAAAGAGTAAAAGATGCCTCCACCCTTCTAGACTATGGATTCGCAAACTGTAGCTTATACACAGATGAAAATCCCTCTTCGCTCTTAAAAACTATTCCAGTCAAAAACGGAATAAAGCAAAATATCGCATTTACTACGCCAAAGACATTTTCTTATACTTGTACTATAAATGTCAAAAAAGAAGATATAAAAAAACAAGTCGCCCTAAATGGCAACCTAAAAGCTCCTATCAAAAAAGGGGATACACTCGGTCAAATTGAGTATAAATTAAATGGGAAAATAATTGGAACTCTCCCAATCACTGCAGCCGAATCTATGAAAAAAATCACCTATCCAGTTATTTTTTCTCGAACAATGAAAAAATTTTTCCAGCTATAATTTAAAAGTATAAAGGGACATCGCATCATATGAAACTTTTATTTTGCTTCAGTCCCTTTATATATTTTTTATTATTTATTTTTTTGCTGGACTTCTCGCTTGGCAGCATATTTTCCAGTATCAATATCTAGCACTCTTCGTCTTGGAGAAGCAATAGATTTTTCATAGCGGCAAACCCATATATCTTGGCTCGCTATTCCTGTGATAGCATCTCCTTGATTTATCTCCATCTCATTTTCATATAAAAATGCCGCCATATTTTGTGCATGTTCTAAAAAATTACTCGGATCCATTCTCTTTAGATGATATTGTAAATCTACTAAATCCACTCCATATAATCCTAACGTATCAATCAAAATTTCATCTCTTCCCTCAACTGGATAAAGCCTTAACTTCACTCCTATCTGCATAAAGCTATAAGTATCATCTCTTGCAAACAATACTAAAATCTGATTTCGACTCATAATTTTTTTGCTCATATGATTATATATGCCAATACAGTCTGGAAAAATAAATGCCATTAATTTTATCCAGCTTGTAATAAGATATCCTCTTTCTTTTGGAGTCAAATCTATAGATAAGAAATCAGAAATACCAAGTTCGTATTTTGTATTTTTTAAAATTTCCTCTGCTTCCTCACAGTCTGGCTGTATTTTCATCTCTTGCTTTTCTTTTTCTTCTATGTGAAATGGATGGAACTGTTTTTCCATTGCCAAGTGAGCTGGAACCTGCTTCACTCCCCCCACATCTTTTGCATAATCTAAAATGCCAAAAATTCGATACTCTTCTTTATTCTTCTTATCATTTTCACTAGTAACCTTTTCAAATACTGTCTTCAATTGTTCTATAATCATCTCATCGTCTGGCAACTCCACCTTTTTCGAAAATAAAAGTGAGATATAATAGACATCCTCTATTTCTTTTAAAGGCACCGTTTTTTTACGGCCGAAAAAAAACATTTTCCTCCTCCTTCTCCTTTGCTTTCCTTCTTTTTGCAAGCTACTTTATAGATGTTCCGTGAATTCCCTCTGCAATTAATTTTCCAATTTTTTCTTTATCTTTTCCTAGCTCACAATCAGATTTATTATCACAAAAGAATGATTCAATCAAAATGGCTGGCGGTTTTGTCTGATTTAAAAAGTATAAATTATTTATCTTCTTTGCACCGCGCTCTGTAAATACTGTAGCGAGTTTTTTATTCACCCGTTCTGCGTAAGGTTTTCCAGCACTAGAAACATAATAAGTTTCTGTTCCTCTCGCCTTTTTATTATAAGCATTTAAATGTAGCTCTACCGCTAAATCGTAATTTCCCTCATTAATAATCGGAAGCTTATAAATTCGCTCTTCCTTCGAGCTTGAAAATTTCTTCTCAGGACAAACAATCTTCTTCACAGTATGTCCTGCTTTTTCCAAATACTTTTGCACATAATTAGCGAGTTCCTTATTATATTTATACTCATTCACTACACCACTGGCACTTGTGATAGTACCAGTTTTTAAAATACTATGTCCCACACTCAATGCTATTTTCACTAAAATTCCCTCCCCTTAAACCTTCTTTCTTTATTATATTCCTCTAAGGGGATTTTTGCGACATCTTTCGCTATAAATTATTCCCGCCACCTATACCTTCTTTATAAAGTATTTCTTCTTAAATATATAGTATCTCTCTACTTTTTTCTTTGCTGCATCTGTAATGCCTCGCTCTTTTTTATATCCTCCAAAATATAGTGCGGAAGTCTAAGATTTCCTCTTCCCACACTCAAATCAATATCTGGCTTATTTGCTCCGTGAAAGTCTGAACCTCCACTAATCAAAAGTCGTTTCTTTTTAGCAAGAGCTAAAAGCTTTCTACTCTCACAGACATTATGTGACGAATGATATACCTCAAGCCCATCAAGTCCACAAAGCATCAATTCCTCCACCATCTGCTCGATTTCCCTGTCTGACATTTTATATAAATACGCGTGAGCCAAAAAAGCAAGACCTCCTGCCTTCTTAATAAGCTCTATCGCTCTTTTAGGTTTCATATACTCCCTCGTCTCATAAAAAGAGCATTTCTTTCCGAGATATTTTTTAAAGGCATCATCCTTCTTCTTTACGTAGCCGTGCTCAACTAAATATCTCGCAAAATGCGCTCTCGTAATGACAACATTTGGATTTCCGTCATTTAACTCCTCGATTGTCATCGGAATACCCGCTTTTTGAAAATTTGACACCATTTTTTTATTTCTCTCGTCTCGCTTTTTGCGGTACTTAGAAAGATCAGAAAGTAACTCTTTGCAATCCGTATTTAAAAACAATCCCAAAATATGAATTTCTTTTTCTCTATATTCACAAGATATCTCAACTCCTGAGATAATCTCCAATTCACTGCCTTTTGCCGCCTCTTTTGCTTCTTTTACTCCCTGCATCGTATCATGATCAGTGAGAGCAATCGCTATAAGCTTTTTTTCCTTTGCGAGATTTACTATCTCTGTTGGTGTCAACGTTCCATCCGAGGCATTAGAATGTACATGTAAATCTATAAACGACATAAAATATTATCTCCTTTATCTAACTAGCTTTAGCATAAAGTATACTCGTTTTTCTCGTCAATGTAAATGAAAAAAGAATTCTTTTAAAATAAACAAGCATACCTATCTCATATACACCAACTAGTCCAAAGTCTAATTATTATACTGTGCACTGCTCCACTCACCAAATCGCTGTTATATTCCTACTCCAATCTAGCGTTTTCCTTCCATTGTCTGCTGAATAATACTGCGCATAATCTCTTCACTGATCTGTCCACTGACATAGCCAAATACATTGCCATCTTTGTCAATCATATAAGTAGTCGGAAGTGTATACACTCCATAATTCATAAATTGCTCTCCTGTCGTATCCATAAGCACTGGATACGTATATCCATTTTCCTCTAAGAAATCAATCACTCCCTGTTTCGTCTTTTCCTTTCCCTGACTAGGTCCTGCAACCCCCAAAATAACGAGAGACTCATCTTTGTCCTCTTTATAAGACTCATAAATTTTTTGGATATCTGGCATTTCAGCACGACAAGGAGGACACCATGTCGCCCAAAAATTAAGAAATACTGTCTTTCCTTTATAGTCCGATAAAGTATGAGTATTTCCATATTGGTCTTTTAGTGTAAAATCAATGGCTGGATAGAGTTGCTCTTTCTCTTCCGTCTCGGAATCTGCTTCTTCTTCCTCTTTATTTTCCCCTTCCGTATTGGACTCTATTTCTTCTTTCTCTTCACTTTCTTCTTCCATCTCGGAATCTAATTGTGATGAATCTATCTTTTCATCCGAATCTTGCGATTGCATATTTTCCTGATTTTCTTGTTGATCAGATGAAGAAATATTAGACAAATATCCCGTTACCGAATCCATCTTTCCTGTAAATATAAATATTCCCATAAGCAACATTAAAATGCCGCCCATTTTAACTGTGTATTTTACTATTTGATTATGATTCTTAAAAAACTCAAGCAAAGTAGTAGTAAATAACCCCAAGATCAAAAATGGTAATATAAATCCTAATGTATAAACACCTATAAGCATAATTCCCGCCATCTTGGTTGATGCGGAGGCCACCATAATCAATACACTAGCTAAAGTTGGTCCCACACAAGGTGTCCATGCAAAACTAAAGGAAAATCCCATGATCAAAGCAGTTATAGGAGACATCGCCATCATATTTAAGCGAAACGGAAGTCGATGCTCTTTCTCTAATACAGAAGATGTTCCAAAAACACCTAATTGATATAGTCCAAAGCAAAATACTATTATTCCACTAATTCTAGAAAAAAGTAACTGTCTGCTATTAAAAAAGCCTCCAACCGCTGTCATTCCCAGTCCTAAAATAAAAAATGTAAGGCTAACTCCGATTACAAAAAACACAGTATTTAACATTACCTTGCTGCGTTTATAGTATACTCTTCCATCCTCTCCCACACTACTAGTTCCTCCTGATAAATACCCTATATAGATAGGTAAGAGTGGAAGAACACATGGAGAGAAAAAACTTATCATTCCTTGTAAAAATACGGTCAATATGGATACATCCATTTCTAATGAAAACTGCATTTTTATCCTCCTATTTTTCTATATTATAATATTCATTAATAATATATCTAAATTCCATCATATTTTCAACAAGTAATCATTCAACGCTCTCCTTTCCATCAAAATATCCTTTCTAGTAAAACGATACTTCTACCTTCTATAAAAATATATTTTATAACTATTATACATAACCCAAAAAAGGGATTAAAGTTCCCATATTTTCGTGATATATTTCCCAAATAATGCATTTTTAAAAATTTTTGTTAAAAAATTTCCAAATTTCTATAGACTAATTTCATATTTTATGAGAAAATAGGTAAGTAAGAACAGATTTTTTTAACTGTCTTAACTTAGAAAAACACTTATCAATATTTACAAAAATTTTTCGTCATTTCTACCATTATGATAAAGAAGCAAGTGTCATAATATGAAAGTACATAATATATCCAAGAAGCAAGGGATATAGTTTTAGAAGATTTATTCTTATGTTGAGTTAGAGAAGCAACTATCACGACAGGAGAAAGTATATTTGGTAAGTGGGGATTCAACTATCATATTTTATATTGAAAGGAGTTTCAACAACATGATTTATTCACACGAAGTAGAACAAATGTGCCCAGTTGCACAAGGCGTTAACCATGGGGCTGCTCCAATTCCAGAAGAAGCAAAATGGGTAAAAGCTACACAGATTACAGATATTAACGGTTTCACACATGGTGTTGGCTGGTGTGCTCCACAGCAGGGAGCTTGTAAGCTTACATTGAACGTTAAAGAAGGTGTAATTCAGGAAGCACTTGTTGAGACAATCGGATGTTCTGGTATGACACATTCCGCAGCTATGTCTGCTGAAATTTTACCAGGAAGAACTATTTTAGAAGCGTTAAATACAGACTTAGTTTGTGACGCTATCAACACAGCTATGAGAGAACTTTTCTTACAGATTGTTTACGGCAGAACACAATCTGCATTCTCTGAAGATGGACTTGCTATCGGTGCTGGTCTTGAAGATTTAGGAAAAGGTTTAAGATCTCAGGTTGGTACAATGTACGGAACATTGAAAAAAGGTCCTCGTTACTTAGAGATGGCTGAAGGATATGTAACAGGTATCGCATTAGACGCTGATGACTTAATCATTGGATATCAGTTCGTAAACCTTGGAAAAATGACAGACTTCATCAAAAAAGGTGATGACCCTAATACAGCATGGGAAAAAGCAAAAGGTCAGTATGGCCGTGTAGCAGATGCTGTTAAAATCATTGACCCAAGAACTGACGCTGTAATTGAATAAGAAGGAGGATTTGTATAATGGCTTTATTTGAATCATATGAAAGAAGAGAAAAACAGGTTCTCGCTGTTTTAGCTGAATATGGAATTAACTCCATTGAAGAAGCTGCTGAAGTGACAAAAGCTGCTGGCTTAGACGTATATGGACAGGTTGAAAAAATCCAGCCAATTTGCTTTGAAAATGCAAAATGGGCTTATACAGTTGGTGCTGCAATTGCAATCAAAAAAGGTTGTAAGAGAGCTGCTGACGCTGCTGCTGCAATCGGTGAAGGTTTACAGGCATTCTGTATTCCAGGTTCTGTTGCTGACCAACGTAAAGTAGGTTTAGGACATGGTAACCTTGGTAAAATGTTACTTGAAGAAGAGACAAAATGTTTCGCTTTCTTAGCTGGACATGAGTCTTTTGCAGCTGCTGAAGGTGCTATCGGTATTGCTGAGAAGGCTAACAAAGTTCGTAAAGAGCCTCTTCGCGTTATCTTAAATGGTCTTGGAAAAGACGCTGCTCAGATTATTTCTAGAATCAACGGATTTACATTTGTTGAGACAGAAATGGATTACTATACAGGTGAGGTTAAAGAAGTATACAGAAAATCTTACTCTGAAGGATTAAGAGCTAAAGTTAACTGCTACGGTGCTAACGACGTAACAGAAGGTGTTGCTATTATGCACAAAGAAGGCGTTGACGTTTCTATTACAGGTAACTCTACAAACCCAACAAGATTCCAGCATCCAGTTGCAGGTACATATAAGAAAGAATGTATCGAGCTTGGAAAGAAATACTTCTCCGTAGCTTCCGGTGGTGGTACAGGTAGAACACTTCATCCAGATAATATGGCTGCAGGTCCTGCTTCCTATGGTATGACAGATACAATGGGACGTATGCACTCTGATGCTCAGTTCGCTGGTTCTTCTTCCGTTCCTGCTCACGTTGAGATGATGGGATTAATCGGAATGGGTAATAACCCTATGGTTGGTGCTACTGTTGCCGTAGCTGTTTCTATTGAGGAGGCAGCAAAAGCTGGCAAATTCTAAATCGAATCACATTTAAAATACGGAAAACCCTTGAAAACACAGCGTTTCAGGGGTTTTTCTTTGTCTGTGTATTCATGGTGAATTTATAAGAAAATCATGTCAATTTGCGTGAATTTCCAAGCGTATGACACACATATAACACAGGTATGACACATGATGAATGACACAAGTATGACACACAAGAAAGTCAGTAAAAAAGCCACCTTCCAATGGAAAATGGCTTTTGGTTGGTACACTTTATTTATCATCTTACTGTATCACTGAATTTTCAGGATTTCCTTTCTCATATCATCAATAGTTCTGTGTGTGTAAACCTTTTCTGTTATGTCATTCACTTCATGACCAACAATTAACTTCAGAATATATTCATCCATGTTTGCATGTTTACCAAGTGTGATGAAAGTATGTCTTGTATCATGTGGCTTGTGTTCCATCTTACACTTCTTCATTACTTTCTTGAATCTTCCCCTGTATTTGTCATATGTCAGGAATGTTCCCTGTTGTCCATTTTCATCATTGAACAGGGTGTCACTTCCCATTTCAACAGCTTTATCATAATTCTGTTTCACAAGGTCTTCAATCGTTGGATGGATTGGAACAAGTCTGTTTCGTCCTGCATCTGTTTTCAGTCCACCTTTGATTGTCTTTTCAGTCCAATCAATATCAGCAATCTTCAGGATAGCAAGTTCTTGTGGTCTGAATCCTGTATATATTCCAATCAGAACCATATCAACAAAAGGAAATTGTATATTGTCCCATAAACACTGAATTTCTTCATCACTGAATGGAATCCTGACAATTTGTGGTTTGGGTTTCTTGATGCTATCACATAAGGATGCGTAGTCTGTTGTTGTTATTTCATGTTTGATTGCCCACTTGAACATCAGATTGAACAGGGACTTCATTCTTCCCTTGGTATTATCACCAACAGTTGCTTCTTTGATGGTCTGTTCAAGATGATATGTCCTGATATTCTTAAATGGCATAGAATACAGTTGTTCACAATAAGAATATGCTGATTTCCATGTCCTTCTTGCTGAAGGGACAATCTTTTCAAAATGTTCTTCTGACCATTTATCATAGACTTCAGCAAATGTTATTGTGTCCATATGCAGGTCATAAGGGTCATCATTATATTTTGCAAGTGCTGACAATGCTTCTGTTCTTGTTGGATAATAACCAATAGTTGCAAATTTCTGTTTTAATATAAGGCGTTTCTTTCCATCAGGCAGAACTTCCATTGAAAGCTGAACAAATTCTTTTCCTGATTCATCAACAGTCTTCTTGGAAAGCCTGTCATAGTATTCAAAGCCTATTGTCTTGCGTACTCTCCAAGGATTTCTTCTGTTGCCTGATAGCTTGGAAACATTCCCATATCCATTAGGTAATTTCATAGATATAAGTTCATCCTTTCTGATTGAAAACAGGGTGTCAGGATGATATAATTGATTTTGGTTTAGTGGAATCATCCTTCACCCTGTGAATGTTATGGTTTCATCTTTTGGGTCAGTGCTGATTGCAGTCAGTTCTGACCTTTTTCATTTAACTTGAACAGTGCAGAATGGATTCTTGCAACTGTGTAGAATTTTGGATGTTTGGTCAGTCCTCTTGTCAGGTCATTGACAGTGGATTTCCCAACACCTGCAACTGAAGCAATAGCTTTATCAGATACATGCAGTGCTTTCTTCATGCTGTTCAGAAAGGTGTTATCATAGTGCATATAGTTTCCGATTCTTGCACCATATACCTTGAATACTGCCTGTATTGTGCATCTGAACTGATAGAAGTCCTTGAATTCAATATCAACATCTGTGTTCAGGCTTTCCAACCAACTGCATACAGAAACAATTGACATTGCATCAGAGATTGTCACTCTGATATGCTTCAGGTCTTCTGTAAGTATATAGAATGTTGGCTTTTCATCTTGGTCTTCAAGACCCATGTCAAAGATAATTCCATCATAGTTCATTAAAGCTGTGATACATCCATTATAATTCTTCATGATTTCTTTCCATCCTTTCCTATTTGTTCAGAATCATTGTCATTGCTTTCAGATAATCACTGAAGGAAACAACACCATCTTTTGCAAATGATTTGATAAAGTCCTTGTCTTCCTGTGATAATTTGTAAGTTCCATGATTTCTTTCTTTTCTTGATACTGTTTTCATAAGTTCCACCTGTTCCTATCTACTATTTGATATATTTTACATATGTTTCTTTGACTGAATCAGTCACACCATTCTTATACACTTTCCTGATATCACTGATGCTTTCATCCTTCAGAAGTTTCAACCATTCAATCAGGTCTTTTCTACTATTGGCAAAATTGCAACATCTTCCATCAGCGTATTCAATGCGGTATCTCATACAATCACCATTCCTTTCTGTCACAGCTTCAACGAACAAGGCTGTGATTCTCTGATTTTACTTGGTAAAATGCTTATTTTGTGTCATATGTGTGTCATATGACAGTTTGTAAAAATAAAATAGACACCCATCAAGCAAGGTCTATTGTTTGCTTAGAATGGGTGTCTATTTCTTTTTGTACTTTGGTATCAGGTCTTGAATGTATTCTGATACCTTTTGTTTTCCATCAGGATTCAGGGAAAGCAACTGTCTGAAGATTTCAATGTCATCTTCATCATAGTCAGGTAAAGTGTCCCACACTTGAACTTCCTTTGACAGGGATTCTGTATCAGTGTGTTCATCCCAAGATTGGAACATTTCTTTCAAATGGTCATCAAGGTCAACATCATTTACCTGAAGTGCTGTTGCTATTTTATGAAGTGTTTCCCTTTTGGGATTTAGTTGACCATATTCAATTCTTTGAATACTTGCAAGTCCTACACCTGATTTTTCAGCTAATGCCTTTTGACTGATTCCCTGTTTGATTCTGATGGACTTAATGTTTTGACCTATTGTCACATCACATCACCACCATGCACCCATTCTAACATAATAAATGATGTGTTGTGAAGTCTTTAAGCGTATAAATTTTACATTTGACAACATCAAAAATGATGTTATAATAAGTATATACATCAAAAAGGATGTTGTCAACTGTTTTAGCAAAAAAATTTTAACAACAAAAAAGAAAGGGTGAACGATTATGAAAATTGATACTGAAAAACTTGATTTTGCAATCTGTGAAAAAGGGATGATGTTGAAAGATGTTGCACATGCTTCAGGACTGTCTGAAAATTGCTTCAGAAATATTAGACAGGGAAAGGCAGAACCAAGACTAAGAACTATCGGAAAAATTGCTTCAGCACTTGGTGTGAACATTCAAGACATTATCAAGGAAGGTGAAGACTAATGGATTGGAAAGGAAACAGCATGGTCTTCAAAGGCTATGC
>CAYTNV010000019.1:0-69180 GCA_964439395.1 uncultured Blautia sp.
GCCTTATATCCCCATATCTAAAGATAGGGGCTTTACGGCGCACTTGGTAAAAAACATGATGCGTAATCATAAACTGGCACGGCACATTAGTTCTGTATCATGGTCTAAGTTCTTTGATATGCTGTCCTATAAAGCCGTTTGGTATGGGAATGAGATTGTAAAAGTGCCTACCATGTATCCAAGTAGCCAAACATGTTCTTGTTGTGGATATAAAAATCCATTGGTAAAAAATCTGTCTATTCGAAACTGGGAGTGTCCAGAATGTCATACAAAGCACGATAGAGATACCAATGCAAGTATTAATATCTTAAAGAAAGGATTGCAAATGCAGTCGGCATAGCATATATAAAACTGCACCGTAGGGCATACGGGAACAGTATAATCTAGTTTGTGGACACTGTGTAAGTCATTGCAATACCTATTGGTATTAGCCAATGCAGTAGTGGTTGAAGCAAGAATCCCCCTGCTTTAGCTGTGGGGAGTGTCAATCTATCTATTTATTCTAGATTTCAAAAAATTTCTAGAGGGAATTTGCACAATTAATCTATATATATTATAATTATGACAATTAGAATATATATTTGCGGATATGTACTTGAAGGAGTCGAAGAAATCTGGCTCCTTTTTTTAAAAAAAATAGAGCATCATCGCAACGCCGCCCTTACAAAAACAAGATTGTTTTTTGATACTATTGATATTATACGAAAAAATAAGGAAAAAACAACTAAAATCTTGTTTTAAACGAAAAAGCACCAATTTCTCGGTGCTTTAAAAATCAAAAAAATATTCTATTATTTCCAAATAATCTCACAAGTCTCTCTTTGTCCTGTCTTATCGTTCACCGCAGTGAAGGAAAATGTAGATTTCTTTTTATGCACTACACGAGATTGTCCACTCACGAAAGGTCGGATATATAGATATTCTGGTTGAGCTACAAAAAAAGTAGCACCTATCCTCCAATCTTTTTTTGACTTGAAAGTAAGTTTCATTTTTTCATTTTCGTATGGCAAAACATATACAGATTTTGTTTGAAATTTCGATGTTATGTTTTTCCCATTTATTTTTATGGATGAAAATGGATTAGTGTATTTTTTTACATTCAATTTGTATTTATAGGTAGTTGTCTCATATTTTCCCGATATAGTAGTTGTCCCCACTTTTTTAACTTTTTGATAATTTTCCGTGCCACGGTATGCTTTTACTTTTTTCCCAGGAACTGCAACAGATGTGTTCGAAGATTTTATAGTCTTGGGATACAAATCTTCATCATAAAAATTGCACCGTGATTCATTTTTTGAAACATATTTTCCTTGTGAGTAATCATATACAGTCTCTTTGCTTGGATACAAAGTCACAATTTGACTAGATATAGTGATTGTCTTTGCGTCGACAGTAGTTACACTAAAAAGCATCATAAAAACAAACGTGAATAGTAATAAAATGTGTTTCTTCATATTCCCATTCCCTCCTTATAAATAAAAACTATTTCTTGTTTTTAAGTATAACTCAATTTTCTTATTTATACAATATGTTTTATCAGAAAAACTCATAAGCCCTCCGCTTTAATCGTAGGGAGTATCAATTATACAACGTTAATTTCATTAAACCCAATCAACTATTTAAATTTTCAATATTGCATCTATTCTTCAATGTATCCATAAAATACTCTAAAATTTTGTCTAATTTTTTCATCTGTTTACAGAAGAAATATTCAGGTGTACGTGGCAACTCTCCCATTTTTTGCCACTAACCCTAAAATTTTGAGTGTGATACACTCTCCCATTTTTCGTATCACCTATTTAGAAAGGATGATGGAAGGAAAGTGAATTATTGACGAAACAAAAAGACATTAGCAAATTAAAAACAAGAGAAGATTTTCATCGTGAATGGGGTGGATATATAACACAAGATGATTTTGATACAAGTTATCCATCAAAAGGAAGAATTGACAGACTGAAAAGTGCAGAGAATTTCAATCGAACATTGAAAGCTGGGGAAATTTTGGAACTAAAATCTGTGCCTCTTTGGAATAAAGAGAATATTTTAAACGATTGGAGAAAAAACAAAAATGTGTGATATTTGCCAACATTGGCCATGTGTGCCAAGATGTCCAAATTATAAAATGCCGAAAACTGGAATACGATGTATGTTTTGCGGTGAAGAAATCCAATATGGAGAACCTTTTCTTGAATTCACCATGGGACAATCTTGTATTAGATGTGCCGAGGATAAAAAAATATTTTTGAACAAAGATGATGAAATAGACTATGAAGTAAAATCTTTATATTTGGAGGATAAATATGATTAGACTTATTCGTTTTTTTAAAAGCCTATTTGGTTTTTATGACACAGGAATCGAATATTGGGTTCCAATTCATTCTATTAGAATTGATCCAGAATTTCGAAAGCATAAAGTCGGACAAAAAAAGATGCAGATAAAAATGGAATATTATCTCGTAACTGGCTCATTTCGAGAGGAAATTTTAATAAGACAAAGTGATTGGCTCCTGGTAGATGGATATACCAGTTTTAGAATTGCAGAAATTGAAGGAATGACTAAAGTTCCTGTAAAATTTGTAGAATAAAGGATGTGATTACATATTAGACACACAAATTAATATGTATTCCGTAGATACTGGACATTTTTATAGTAATCATGAAAAACGCCTGCACGATTTGAATTGCAAACAGCGAAGAGAGAGAAATTGGCTAAAAAATAATATCGAAAATGCAGAAAAAGAATTAGAAAAAATCGGATATTCAAAAGAAGACTTGGTAGCTATTCGAAAAGGATCTTGTGAAAGAGCTTGTAAAGTTAAAGAAAAATGTAAAAATATGTGTTTCTCTGAGCAAGATTTAGAAAATATCAGAAAAGGAAAATTTAATTTTATAGATAATTTTTGCGAATTAGATGCATTTCTTCCTATTGTAAGGGAACTTTCTCTTATTCTAAGAATTGAAATATACGAACCGCTGATTGCAGTAAAAAGAGAAGCATCCAAAAAATCCAAGGATGCTATTTTAGAGCTTCTCAAAGAAAGAGTAGATAAAAACATTAAAAGTGGTGCAAAAGACCACATTAGAGCATTGCGTGAGGAAGACTTAAATGATAATAATGTAATCTCTGTCTTTGAATCATACCTTACAAGAACAATTGGAATTGAGCAGGACGAGTTAACCGATGAGTTACTCGTCGTGCAGGTGTATTATTTTGATGTTTTTAAAGACATTATGTATCACGGATTTACATATAAAGGCGAGAAATATATATATTATAGTTCTTCCGCTGGGCAAATAAGAAAGAAAAAAGCGGTATTTATTAAAGAAAAAACATGGAACCGTATATCAAAAACGATTATGTGCGGCTTAACAATAGATAAAATTAATGAAAAAGGCGGAAATAATGCTAACAAGCACTTGGCTTATCTTGCACTAAGTAATTCCGCCACAGATGAATGGAAAGAATTTGACATAGACAAAACGATTGTTATAGAGGATTTTGAAACTCTTGTGTTTGGAACAGTAGATTTCATCGATGGAACTGATTACTCCATTACAAGAAAAGATATGGATATTCCAATTCCTCATACAGATGGAGCAGGAATGGTACTACCTAAAGTAAGTACAAAAAATTTCATGTTCAGATCTCCCTGGATTAAGGGTTTATTGGGTTCTTTCGACTTTGTAAAATTCATTCAATTTCATAGCTGCTCTCCTATTATAAAGGACATCTATGGCAATGAACATGATATTATTGCAGAAGATATTCAGATTATCTTTACAAAATCGCAGTTTAAAATGAATAAGTACTACGATTCCTGGGATCTCTATAAAGAAAATTTCAAAAAATATGGTTGTTCCGCAGGTGTTTGTAATGTTGAAGAGGAGCGAATAAAAAATGCCAAAATTAATTATCAAATGTTGCAGACGCTTACAGATATAACGGATGATGAAATAAACGCAATTGTTGAAAACTCAGCCAGTAAAATACAAAATATTTGTAACTCTAAGGAGACAATGTTAGAAGTGTTAGGTGTGACTCCTTATAATACAAGAATGACACCGTTCCAGAAAGCTTTGAAAATATATCCTACACTTCTATCTGATACATATGCAAAAGATGTATTGAGGCAGGTAAAAAATAGTTTATTAAACAAATATAGAAGTGGGAAATTAGAGGTAAAAGGAAAATATACTTTCGTCTTACCAGATTTTTATGCTGCCTGCGAATATTGGTTCATGGGGATAAAAAATCCAAATGGACTTTTAAATAATGGAGAAGTTTATTGTAAACTTTTTAAACATTCAGAGGAATTAGATTGTTTACGTTCTCCTCATTTATATCGTGAACATGCTGTAAGAAGGAATGTAGCTTGTTATAAAGTATGCGGTGAAAGAAGTGACCATATAAAAGAATGGTTTACAACAAATGGAATATATACTAGTATTCATGATATGGTTAGTAAATATTTGATGTTTGACACAGATGGAGACAAATTGCTTTGCGTGACAGATAAAGCAATTATTGAAATCGCAAAAAAAAATATGGAAAACGTTGTTCCATTATATTATGACATGAAGAAAGCAAACCCAACTATTTTAACAAATGAAAACATTTATAATGGATTGATTACTGCATTTGTCGGAGGAAATATTGGTATTTATAGCAATGACATATCCAAAATTTGGAATAATGATGTTTTTAGAACAACAGATGAAGATAAGAAAAGGGAAGCCGAAAACTCTATCAAAAGACTTTGTTGTCAAAATAATTTTGTGATTGACATGGCAAAAACTCTATATAAACCAGAATTTCCAAAGGATATAGAGTTAGAAATTCAAGAATATACAAAAAAGAAACTTCCTGCCTTTTTTAAATATGCGAAAGATAAGAAAGATAAACAGGTAGAAAAACCTACAGGAAGCTTTGTAAATAAAATTTTTGATAAAATGCCAGACAAACCTATCAATACTAGAGGACTTAACCTTGGGATTATCAATTATAAACTAATGATGAGCAATCCAGATATGCGCTGTAGCCGAGATGTATCTACCCTTTATAACGAATTAAACAAAATATATCGCTATAAAATAAACATGAAAGATGAATATATAGATAATATGAGATATATTGCCTGTCAAATTCGTGAGGAATTTTCTACGCTTGGATATTCCGATGAAACTATCGCAGATATGCTCGTTCATTATTTATACGGAAGTGAAAAAAGATATAAACAGCTTCTCTGGTTTTGCTATGGGCAATATATAGTGAATAATTTAGAAAAAAATATATCTGTGCCAAAGACTAAATACATTGAATGTATAGATTGTGGCGAATGGATTGAAATAGGATATAATAATAATCGAACTCATAGATGCCCTAAATGCCAGCAAGAGGAACATAGGCGTATAAAAGCAGAGAGACAAAAAAAATACCGAAAAAAATGTAGTAAATGATAAATTGACTACTCTTCCACCACACAATATAATCAAAAGAAAAAATGTGGTGGAGGACAAGTCATGAAAAAGAATTTTTCCAATTTAGAAAAGGAATTGTTAAGAATGATTGAAACAAATAAAAATATTGAAATTACAAAGAATTCTCTCTTATGTATAGAACAACTTTTATCAGATGGAGTAATATCTAAAAATAGTACTAGAAAAAGTGGCTACAAAATAAATAAAAAGATTTTTTCTAAAATATATCATATTGATGATGATATTATACGTGAGGATAAAATATTTAGAAATACCGTCTCTCCTTTTCTCTTAGAATTCACACCAAATATCACTGGAATATGGGAATATACATTTGAAGAGATGCTGAATAATGCAATAGAACATTCAAAAGGCGACACTATTAAGGTTGGGGTTATTCAATCCGATTTTGCCACTACTGTATTAATTATAGATAATGGAATGGGGATTTTTTCAAAAATCAAAGGGTACTTTTCTCTCGAAAGCATTGATGATGCCGTGCTTGCTTTATTTAAAGGAAAACAAACGACAGATGAAGAACATCATACTGGTGAGGGAATTTTCTTTTCCTCTAAAATGTTAGATACCTTTGCTATCATATCAGATTCAAATATATTTGTTTGCGGAGAAGATAGTAACACTCTATATAATTTTAAAGAGGAAATTTCACAAAACTTCCCTTCTGGCACAACTGTATATATGAGGCTAGAAAATCAAAGCAATAAAAAATCCACAGATATATTTGCCAAATATTCAGATGATGAATTTGGATTTAGCAAGACCTATCTCCCATTAAAAGAAATGTTTCATAGTGAAAATTTATGCTCAAGGTCAGCAGCAAAAAGATTGTTGCTCGGACTAAATAAATTTAAAGAGATAGAATTGGATTTTTCTGATATCGCTTTTGTATCGAGAAGTTTTTGCCACGAAATTTTCGTATTGTTTCAAAAAGAAAACCCTAATATCAAACTAGTTCCAACGAACTGTATAGATGATATTTGTTTCACAATCAAGTCAGTGATTAATACGAAATAATAGTGGCAAATTTAATACGTTTTAGTAAACAAATGACTTGCGTGGAATTTTGGGATTTTGCCCATGTTATGTGGGTGTTTTCTGAAATTTCCATTTTATGTAAAATTAAGTTTCGCCCATACTATGTGGGTGTTTTCCGTTTTTGGGATTTTTTCAAATGTGTATATATAGGAAAGGGATGATTGAATAAGTAAAAAGAATAAGACAAGAAAACTCATTACCCAGGAGGAATTAATTAAGCAAGTAGCAATTGAGCAAGAACTACCTCTCTCCCATGTTAGAAGGATATTTAAAAATATTGAAAAAATTATTTTTAATCACTTATCTTCTACTTCTCCTGATACAGATACAATCATTAAGCTTATGGATGGATTATCAATTGAATGTAAGTATAACAAAGAAAAACATATAAAGACATTTGATAATTTTAATGTGCCAGAGAAAATTTGGGCAAAAGCTAAAATGACAAGACATTATAATAGGAAATTAAATAATAAATAGATAATTTGTGTCGATGTGTGACCTTGCTCCATATCGGCACTTATTTTTTAAATTTTGGCTCCTTAGTCTAGTGGTTAGGACATCTGCCTTTCACGCAGATAATGTTGGGTTCAAATCCCACAGGAGTCATAGGTTGTTTCTTTAGAGCACAACTTAAAGCAACTATAGGTAAGGAAATAGAAAGGAAAAACAAAATGGCAGACACAATTAACTATCAAAGAACAATCACAGACAAACTTTCCATTAAGGGAATTCTTTCTGAAGATGGGAAAACAATCACCTGTGAAAAAGATAAAATGAAAATCGAGATGAGCATAGAGGAATGCCTCTCTCCTTTTAAAGGAAAACCGATTGATTTTAGTCTTCAAGAAAAAATGACGGAACCACTACCTATTGGTGAATAAAAAATAATTAAAAACATAACAAAATACAGAGAAAAGAAAGGAAATTATAAGTATGAAAAAAATTGATTTAGTAAACGAATTAGCAGCAAGAACAGGAATGACAAAGGCAGACGCAAACAGAATTAGTTCTGTTGTATTTGAAATTATGAAGGAAGCTTTTGCAACAGATGAAGGTTTGAAGATTCCAGGATTTTTATCTGGAAAACTGGTTGAGAAAACCGCAAAAGTTAAAAGAAATCCGCATACAGGTGGAACAGTTAATGTTCCAGCAAAGAAGGTTCCAAGTATTAAATTTAGCAGAATGTATGTAAAAGAAGTCACAGAGGTGCTCGAGTAATGAGCCAGAATGTGAATCCATATACTGACATTATAGATTTTGGGGATTGTCTTAAGTCTTTTTGCACAAAAGAAAATTTTCACAAAGACGGAGTTTGTATCGTTGCACACTTTGATATAGCTAAAAAAATATTCGATTGGATAATAAAGAACATGGACGTAGAGTTAGACTCGATTGAACTTGTGAACCCTGAAATTTCAGGATATGATGGTGAATTTCTAATAACTCTCATAGATGGAGAACTTTCTGTTGAGATGTGTAAACGTAATGGCAAGTATTTGAGAGTATGTAACTCATTTGTTTTCGTTAGTGAAGATGTAGCCCAAGAGTGGATTAATCTAAACTTGGATCCAGAGCTTGACAATATTTTATCATTTTTCTCCATATATAAATATCCATCAGAAGATGTAAATGAGACAACTTTAGATACCCTTTTAGAGTCCTATTGCATAGATTATGATACGGAATACAATGCTCCGTACCATTCTTTTTCTATCATTACAAAAGATGGGGCAACGTTTTCATATCATACAAACAAAGAATTGCCTGCAAATGAAATCTCAGAGATTGTATCAGCTATGATATAAAAAATGAATTAAGTTTTTTTGGCGGGTTTCCCCCGCCGTATAGGTGTGAGGCGACTATTGGATGTGTCGTAGCAGTCTGTAAAACTGTTCCCTTGCGGTAAACATTGCAGGTTCAATTCCTGCCACACCTATTTTTTAGAATAAACGAAAAAATACAATAAGATAGGAAGTGATAAAATGTACACTCTTATTATGACAGATAACAACGAGATTATTACGACTATTAAGGAAAAAATCGTAAAACAGAGTAATTATGTGGATAAAATTCAGATTCTCACTGCAAAAGACTATAAAGGAATAGATATGACGGATGCAACTGTCTGGATGAGATTTGTCCTTCCAGTATCAAAGAAAATTCAAATGACACGACTTGCGTTAAATGACGAAAATTACAGAGGAGAAGGATATTTGCAATATACTATACCCGCAAATACTCTTTTTACATCAGAAGCTGGACAAATAGAAATATCTCTTACTTTTATAAAATTAGAAGAAAATGAAACAACTGGTGAGCAAACCGCTTATACAAGAAAAACTTGGAATCAAGGATATATTGATATTAAACCTATAGCAATATGGGAAGACTTTATTCCAGATGAACTATTAAATGAGGTAGATCAAAGGCTTTTAGCTTTAGAGGCAAGAGAAAAAGATTTAAGTGCTCTTAGTGAAGAACTCTATAAGTCCAGAGTTATAGATATCGCATTAAATAAAAATGAAGAAAGCAAAGATAAAATTATCCTAATTGATCAAAGTGGCAACTTTGTTGGAGAAGGGATTGAGATTGAAGATATCTCTGAGTCTGTTGTTAAAAAGATTGTTGGAGAAGACTTGGACGGAGTGCAAGATGGAATTATACATTTAGATAAAATCGAAGGAAATCTTGATGATGTAATATCAAGTACTTTCACAAATGAAGAAATCAATGTTATCGGATTAGATGAATTAATTGCATCGCTAGAAAAGTAGAGGAGGGATATAGTTAATGGCTTCTTTTAAAGAACAAAAAACAATTGCCGAAACTGCCACAATAAGTACTCTCAGTACAAACGATGATATATCATCTTATACTGTTTGTAATGACGGCAGATATGAAGTGTATTTAAAATATTTAGATGAGAATCTTTCCTCTGTAGATGATGCAAAAAATATTAGCGTAAATTCTAAACAAATTAATATTACACAAGAGGAAAACAGTCAGTTTATTCCCTTTAAAATTCCTAGATATTGGGATGGAATTGACTTACTAGATATGTTTATTCAGATTCATTATGCGAACACGCTTGGAGAAGGACAAGTATCAAATGCTGTAAATGTAAAATACAATGATACTCATATCATTTTTGGTTGGCTTGTAGACTCTAATGTAACTGCAAAAGCTGGTGAGATTAAGTTTGAAATTACTGCTACTGGCGTGAATGAAAAAGGAAATACATATGTGTGGAAAACTAGACCCAATGGTAAACTTACAGTAATCCAAGGGTTAAGTTATAATGGGATTATAGAACCTTCGGATGAATGGTATACTGGATTTGTAAACACAATGCTCTCTCATGTAGCGGAGGCTAAAACCTACGCAGAGACTGCTGCTGCCTCTGCTGAATCTGTCGATGTAGACACTATTAAGCAGGAAGTTAAAGAGGAAATCAACACTGAAACAGATACCAAAATAGCTGAAAGTTTAATAAATTATTATCAAAAAGATGATGTCAATTCCTTCGTTAGTACATTAAACGAAAGAATTAGTGGAATAAATGGTCTCGCAAATTTAAATATCACTTACAATGATGTGACTGGAAAGATGACATTTAAGGATGGAGATACTGTAATATCAGATTTTCAAATAAATAGTCTCTCAAACTTAAATGTTAAATATACGATAAAAGACGGCAAGGGAAACCTTGCTTTTTTTGATGGAGAAACAGAAATTACTTCTGTGGAACTGAGTGAAATTGAGCCAAGCACAGAATGGACAACTTCTCTTAGAAACACAATTACGGAAGAAATAAATAGTAAAGTAAGTACTGCTTCTTCTACTCTATCAGAAGAAATAACTACATTGGAGGAGCAATTAAACGGGATTGATTTATCTGCTATCGAAGAAAATATTTCTAGTATTAGAGGCGAAGTAGAAACAACAAAAACAAATATTGAAGAATTAACAGAAAATGTAAATACGGTAACTACCGAAGCTACTGCTGCCAAAAATACGGCAACTATTGCTAAGAATACCGCAGATGCTAATACTACCCTTATTTCAGAAACATCAGAAAGCATCAGTAATCTTGAGACAAGAACTTCTGAGTTGGAAAAAAATCCAGGGAAGACTTACGATATATCTTATGTAGATAACATCTTTACACTTACAGAGAATGATGAAATCAAACAGCAATTTACAATTACAGGTGGTTCTGGTGGAGGTACTGCTACTTCTACTATTACAATCACAAGAATCACAGAAGATGGAAGTGTTGTTTTACTCGGAGATAAAGCGATTATTACATTTGAGTTTACATCGGTAGATAATTCTGGTGACACAACTGGTGCAGGTACAGCAACATGGAGAGTCGGAAATACAACAGTAGCTACAACTTCTGTGTCTCAAGGTAGAAACGAATTTGACATTACTCAGTACTTAAAAACAGGGGCAAATAATATCAGGTTAAGTATCACAGATAGTTTTGGCTCTATGTCTGCAAAGACTTGGGGCATCACTATTGTAGATTTCAAGTTAGAATCTATTTTTGATGATTCTCTCTTCTACTCTGATAATATAACGTTTAGATATACACCTTATGGAGAAATTGAAAAAAATATTGCATTCGTTCTAGATGGTCAGGAAATAGGAGGAATCACTACTGCTATCTCTGGTCGCCAAATGACTTATAATATTCCAAAGCAAGCACATGGCTCTCATCTATTGGAAGTTTATATGACTGCAACAATTAATGGACAAGCAATACGAAGTGCTTCTATTTATAAAGATATTATATGGATAGACGCAGATAGTGACGAAGCGATTGTTAGTTGCTCCATTCCTGAATTCACAGCTACTCAATATAATACTACTCCTATTTATTACACGGTTTATGATCCAAAAAATAATCCAGCCACTGTAGAACTATATGCGGATGGAAAACTTCTTTCTACTTTAACTGTTGATAGAACTCAAAAAATTTGGTCTTATAAATCTTCTACTAGTGGAGATCAAGAACTTACTATTTCTTGCAGAAATGTTTCAAAGACAATCAAAGCTACTATCAAAAAATTAGAAATAGATGTTGAACCAGTTACAACTGGATTACAATTTGATTTTAATCCTACTGGAAAATCCAACGGTGAAACAGATTGGTTAAAAATAAACGATACTTTGACTATAAGTGTTTCTGATAATTTTGATATCACAAATGGCGGATATCAGGCAGACGAAGATGGAGATACTTATTTTTGTGTAAAAGCAGGTACTACTGCTACAATTCCATATACACTTTTTGCAGATGATGCAAAAGAAAATGGAAAAAATTTTAAATTAATTTACAAAACTACAAATGTTAAAAATTATGACGCCAATGCTGTAACCTGCATGAATGGAGGAATTGGATTAGCTGTAAACGCACAACAAGCAACTCTCTTCTCTGAGCAAAACCATATTGAAGTAGCGTACTGCGAAGATAATTATATGGAACTAGAATTTAATATCCTTCCAGACAAACAGTTTACAGAAATGGTAATGTGGTTAGACGCAGTTCCTTCAAGAATAAAGCTATACTCTTCCACAGACATTTTTACCCAACCAAATCCTGTAGGAATTACAATCGGTTCAGGCGATTGTGATGTTTGGATCTACAGAATAAAGGCATATAATATCAATTTAACAGATGATGAAATTTTAGACAATCGTATTGCAGATGCTAAAAATGCAGACGAAATGGTTGCAAGGTATAAAAGAAATCAAATTGTTGATGCAACTGGAAATCTAGATCCTGATTTGATTGCAGAAGTTTGCAAAGGTTTAAGAGTTATAAAAATGTCTGTACCTCACTTTGCAACTTCAAAAACTAAAATCGAAGGATGTACGGTTCAACAAATCTTTAAAAGTGGTAGAGCAATGGATAATTGGATTGCTGAAAATGTAGTTCATAAAGGACAAGGAACCTCTTCTATCCAATATGGAGATTCTGCTCTTAATATAGACATTGATTGTAAAGGTGGCTTCACTTTCGAAGATGGAACAACAAGTCCTACATATCCAATGACAGAAAACTCAATGCCAGAAAAATATTTCAACATTAAAGTAAACGTTGCTTCTAGTGAAAATGCAAATAATGCTGTATTGGCAGATGATTATAATACATATAACCCACATATCAGAAAAGCAAAAGAAACTGATACAAGAGTTCGTGACACAATGGAATTCCATCCTTGTGTTATTTTTGTTCAAGAAACAGATATTGAAAACGCAACTCTTTGGAAAGATGGACAATATCATTTCTATGCTTGTGGAGATTTTGGAAACTCAAAGAAAAATGCTTCTACAATGGGTATGAATTCAGATAATCATAAGGAATGTATTATTGAAGTTTCTAATAATACAAGTGAACTAGGAAGATTTCTTTCTGATGACTTTTCTAATGAACTTTGGAATGGAGATACTGCTTTTGAACCTAGATATCCTGATAGTTGGGAGGGATACACAGAGGAAGAAGTTTTCGCTTGCAAACAAGCATGGGTAGATTTGGTGTCATGGGTTTTTAATGCAACTCCCGAAGAATTTGTTCGAGATTTCGATAAACATTTTGTAAGAGAATCTATACTCTTCCATTATCTATATACAACGAGACATACAATGGTAGATAACAGATCTAAAAACGTATTCTTCCATACAGAAGATTTAATTCATTGGGACGTAAGTTTTGATTACGATAATGATACTGGCGAAGGAAATGATAACGAAGGTGGTTTAACTCTTACTTACGGATATGAGGATACAGATACAATTGGAACAAAAGATGTATTTAATGCAGCTGACAATAAACTATGGTGCTATATAAGAGACTATTTCGTTGATGAATTAAAGGCGTTATATATTCAGCTTGAAGGAAAGCTTGCATGGTCTTCTACTAGAGTTTTGAATAAGTTTGAATCTTACCAATCTGTTAAACCTGAACGTTTAGTTATGGCTGATATGAGAAGAAAATATTTTAGGCCATACGAAGAGAATGGGATAACAACATATCTTGAAATGATGCACGGAGACAAAAAACATCAAAGAAGACAATTTGAAGTATACCAAGATAAATATATGGCTTCAAAATTCATGGGAGCAACAGCTACCTCCGACGCTATTACCATTCGTGGATATACACCTACTAATTGGGCTGGGGTTAAGCCAGACGGTACATTTCATATTAAACCATATGCAGACATCTATATTAATTGTAGATACGGAGGCACACCTGTAACTACTCGTGCAAAACGTGGACTCACTTATCCTATAGAATGCCCTATTTCAGCCATGAATGACACAGAAGTTTATGTATATAGTTCTTCCATGATTCAATCTGTGGGAGATATTTCTGCTTTTTACCCTGGATATACTAACTTTGCAATGGCTGAAAAAATAACCGATTTACATATTGGCTCAGAAGTTTCTGGATATCAGAATACCAATATGGATAGTTTTGATGTTGGAAATAACAAACTATTAGAGCGACTGAACTTACAAAATCTTCCTAATCTGAAAAAGACAATTGATTTAAGTGGCTGTGTAAATTTAGAAGAGTTTTTAGCTAACGGTTCTGGAATTACAGGTGTCATTTTTGCCACTGGAGGAAAAATTAGCACTGCACATCTCCCAGCAATTTCTTCTCTCACAGCAAAAAACTTATATAACTTAAACGATTTAGTGGTTGAAGATTTTTCTAACATCACTACTCTTGCAATTGAATCATGCCCTACAATTGACCTTCTTAATGTTATTGATAAATGTAAAAACTTGAATCGTATTCGCTTTACAGGCATTAATTGGAATTTAGATAACACTGATTTATTAGATAATTTAGCAAAATTAGCTGGCATTAATGAAAATGGATATAATATCTCTACATCTGTATTATCTGGGAAAGTCCATGTTCCCGTTATGAGAGAACAGAAACTAAACCACTACTCTTCTATCTGGCCAGATTTAGAGATTACCTATGATGCTATGATTACTCAATACACAGTTATATTTGTGAACGATGATGAAAATGAGACAATTTTAGACGTGCAATATGTAGATATGGGGCAAAATGCGGTCAATCCAATTACAAGGGAAGAAAATCCAATTTCCATTCCTACCAAAGAAAGTACTGTTAGTACAAATTTCACTTTTAGCAAATGGAATGATACATTTGATAACATCATGAGCGACAAAACAATTAAGGCTATTTATTCTGAATCAGTTAGAGAATATACGGTCAAGTATGTATCAAAAGGAACTACATTGCAAGAAACAACTGCCCTATATGGAAGTTTTGTAGAATACGAAGGTGTTATTCCTACTTATACAGCCGAAGAGACAGCGTATAGATACAACTTATTTGAGCGTTGGGATAAGTCTGGATTTGTTGATGGCAATAAAACTATTAATGCTATTTATCAATCTTGTCAATATAAAACTGGATATTTTGATAATAAAGAATTATCTAGTTTGAGTGAAGTTGAAATCTATATGTTGATGAAAATGAATCTTGAGAATGGAACAAGAGAAAATAATGAAAATGGTGTTCTTCAATATCAAGATCAATTAAATTTCCAATTTGGCACAGATTATAGTTATGATGATGTCGAAGAAAATGAAATTATCTCTACTACTACTAATTTTGATGGCTCTAATTATATAGATACTGGTCTTTCTTTATTTGAAGAAGATAGAGATTTTACTCTTACAATTGACTTTGAGTTTGATTCTGATAATGCAAATGGCGCAACTCTCGCCCAATGCTATATGGAAAATAGCTATGATGGATTTAGACTATGGCATAGTTCTCAACATCAATTATCTTGGGGATCTGACAGCACAATTCCTTCTTATAGCACTCAAAGAGAAATTGTAGTATTAAGACATAAAAAAGGAACAAATAAAGTTACTGTTTATAATTCTAATATTACTGGGCAAGAATCAACCTCTATTGACTTAGAATCTATTAGAATTCCTGTTATAAATAGTACTTTAGTATTTGGAGCAAAAAAATCAGATGATGGTAGCTCCTATTCTAAGTATGCGAAAGGAAAAATTCATTGGTGTAAAATATGGTATGCCGATTTGGGAGAAGAAAAATGTAATACTCTTGTTTCGTGGGTGCATGAATCTATTCCTATGGAAGTTTCGGAATTTAAAGGCTATTATCTGGCAAATTCTACAACACAGGCTAAGATTACCCTTGTTGGCTCTAACTTATTAAGCGTAAAACGTTGTTGGAACAATGTCGGAAATAAAATTAGTTATTGCTCCAGTTCCTTGAATACATGGTTAAATAATAGATTATATAATGCAATCTCACCTTTATGGAAAACATTAATTAAACAAGTTGCAGTCAAGGCAAATACTGGTGTTTATAACTCCAAAGATGTTATGCAGACAGATGCATATTTTTATATTCCTTCTGTGTGTGAAATCACAGCTGGAGAAAGTGGATATAATACAAGCCCATACTCTTTAGAACAAAATGAAATTATTCCATATATGAACGATAGACTCATTCGAAGACGAGCACAGGTTTCTACACCAGACTCATATGAGCCATATTGGACAAGATCCGCAAATGTAAGCAGAGAATATAGCAATGCTTACGTGTTCAATGTTACAGATGCAGGCGAGATTAACAGTATGGGATTCTCTACCGATACAAGTACTTATGGAATTCTGCCAATGTTTTCTATTCATGCTTAATGGAACAACACAAAAATATATTTGAAAGAGTACAGATATTCCTGTACTCTTTTTCCTTTTAAGAGCGGTGATAATATGTTTTACAAAATTTTAGATGAACAAAATAAAGTTGTAGATGTACTAAATAATATTACTTGGATTTATTATCAGGCAAAACATAATTTATTAATAAAATGCAACGTAAAAATAGCAGAAGCAATCTTGAGTTCTGATGGGAAAAGAGGTTGGCACATAGAAGGCTTATACAGATTCCCTCTAAATCCTACTACTTATAAGGTTGCAGAAATTTCAAAATATGAATATAACACACTAAAAAAAGAATTGTGAGGTGAAAATAGATGGCTTTAATCCCACAATTTTTTGCTGCTTCTACAAGAGCTATTGCTGAAAAGTCCCTTGAAAGGGGATATTTAAAATATCCAGCTGTATGCTTTATTGAAGAAGATGAAACTCTCGCTTGGGTTACAATTGATAACGAAATTAAATACATCAATGGAGACAAACAAATTACGAACATTACTTATCAAGATAACATTCTTTCTTTCTATTCTAGCAACAATCTTATCTTTTCAGAAGAAATTGGATTTTCTGAAGATTATGTAAATGAACTCATTAATCAAATTACGGAGAATATTTCTTCTAAAATTAACTTGACGGAATATACAAAAAGAGAGGATGTTCTTAGCCTACTAGATGATAAAGTAGGGAATCTAGAAGACAAGCAGACCGTTATCGATTACATCAAAGATTTATCTTATAACGTATTGAAAGATACTCCTATTAAAAATGTAGGTGGTAGTCTTACAAACACAGTGATTATATCAGACTTAGAAGATGGTATTTATAAAATTAAAGGACAATATGCAATTGGAGGAAACAATACTACTATCCAAAGCTCATTTGATGATACATATTTTATAGTAACTCATGAAAAAGATAGAACTGCTATTACGTCAATCTGTGGAAAATCAATCTTGTTATATTTTATCGAAGCAGATGGTAGTTACTTATTTGATAGATACATTACAGAAAGTTGGTTGGAAAATAAAGATTTTATTACATCTGAAAACATTCAAGAATACGTCAGAGAAGTTATCGGAGAAAATATTAATCAAGTTGTTAGCGAAATCCTAGATGAAAGAATTGATATTGCATTGGAAAATAAAATTCAAGGAATTGAACCAATTGATATTGCACATCTGTTTTTATAATGCTGATAATCCGCAAAGCTATCATTTTAGTGAAAATCGCATCCATAGGGAAATGTATAAAACAAAGAATGGTATTACATTGAATGCAGATATAAACGGTGCGTTAAATATTTTACGTAAAAGTAATGTTGTGAGCTTAACAGCTCTATACAGTAGAGGCGATGTGGACACGCCTATAAGAATAAGGATTGCCTAATAATAGGTAGAGACTTAGATATCAAACTTCTGAAACGGGTGCGTTAGCACCTTAGAAGCCCATTACCTTTAGGTGATGGGTAGTTCACGAACAGGCACAAAACAATACACTAGTAAAGGAAGTGTTTTTACATGGCTAAACTACAAGTAATGACATTAGACAATCTAACTCAATTTAAAGAGCTTTATGATGCTGATGTCGACAAAAAAATAGAAGACGCTGCGAAAAAATCGATTAAAGCAGTGTCTATATCTGATGATGGAACGACAATACATTTTTATAAAAAGGAAGAACCTGTAACTGAAGCTGAGGCAGCATATAGTATCCATCTTCCATCTCCTGTAAGTATTGATGGGAAAACAGACAAAGTAACTGGCGCTGTTGCTGGAAATTTTGCTGGATTAGATGCCAATGGAAATCTAGTTGATTCTGGGAAAAAAGCCGCAGACTTTGATGCGGCTGGTACTGCTGCAAGTGTTGAAACTTCTGTATTGAATTATGTGGGAGATATTCCAGTTTCTGCTACTGCCAAAAACGTAGTAGCTTATATTACAGAAGTTGTACAAGCAAACGCTTTTGACGATAGCGAGTTGTTACAAAAAATCAATGCAAACAAAGACGCAATTACTGTATTAAATGGAACTGGTGAAGGCTCTGTCGAAAAAACTGTAGCAGACGCAATTGCTGAAATTGTAGCATCTGCACCAGAATCTTTTGATACATTAAAGGAAATTTCTGATTGGATTCAATCTCATGCCTCTGATGCAGCAACAATGAACAGCAATATTAACACGAACAAAAATGATATTGCTGCATTAAGAGCATTAATTGGCACACTTCCAGAAGGTGCAACCTCTACAACTGTCATAAGTTATATTGCAGAATACGTACAGGATGCCTTAACAAATACGGATTTAGCGAAATATGCAAAGGCAGAAGATTTGACAGTAGCTGTTGGAAGAATTGATGCATTAGAAACAGATGCAGGAAAAACAAAAGATAATGTTAGTGCATTAACAGAAAGAGTTACTACACTTGAAACAGCTGACACGGCAACTGGAGAAAAAATCACTGAAATTGAAGGAAAAATAACCGCAATAAATACTCGACTCACTAATGATGAAACAGCTATTACAAAAAACCAGACTGACATTACTACATTGAAAGAAATCGTAGGAGATGGAGTCGAAGCGATTCCTTCTGCATCTATTGCTGCACTTTTTGCTTAGAGGTTGGTGATTAAATGGCAAAACAACAGTTTCTTGATTATGACGGTTTAAAAATCGTAGTTGATGAAATATTAGGGAGAATCAGAGAAAATGGAAAAGTGGAATCCTTTGCTAACGGACTAATTGACTTTCCTACTATTGGTAAAGAAAATGTTGTTTATATAGATGAACTACAAAATGCTGTATATAGATGGGATGATGAAAACATCAAGTATTATTGCGTTGGCAAAGATTACGAAAAAATAGATATAATTTTAGGCGGAGATAGTGTTATATAATGTGCTATCTCCTTTTTCGAAGGATGTGACTTAGATAAATGGCTACAAATACATTAAATACTAGACTTTCCTTGAAATACGACAGTACGGCGAATTGGGCGACTTCTACCTTAGTATTATTAAAAGGAGAACTCGCTCTTGAACTCTTGGAAAGTAAAAATGTAAAAATAAAAGTTGGTGATGGCACTAACGTATTTAAAGATTTGCCATATGCAAATCTCACAAGTGCTGAAATCATTGCATTAATTAAAGAGCAGGCGGTTAGTAGTGTCTCTCTCGTTGATGGTAATGCAAATGGTAAAATCGGATTAAATGTAGATGGAACAACTACTTACATCTCTGTAAAAGGTTTAGGCTCTGCTGCTTATACTGCTAGTTCTGCGTATGCCACGGCTGCTCAGGGTACAAAAGCAGAGAATGCTATGCCAAAGTCCGGTGGCACATTTACAGGTAATGTGATTTTAAACGCAAACCCTACTGCTGCTTTAGGAGCTGCAACAAAGCAATATGTAGATAGTAAAATTTCTGATGGTATCGCCGCATCCGATGCGATGGTATTCAAAGGAACTTTAGGAACAAACGGTACAGCTACATCACTTCCAGCATCTGGGAATACAATTGGAGATACTTATAAGGTAATCACTGCAACAACAATTCCTGCTGCCAACTCCCAGACAGGTGCTAATGTTTCCGCAAAAATTGGTGACTTAGTAATTTGTATTGATGAGACTACTCCAAAATGGATTGTTGTTCCTTCTGGTGATGAAGTAGTTACTACTGTACAGATTGACAATAGCACAAGTAATCTTACAACAAGTGCAAAGAGTGGAACAATTAAAGTTGGTGCCGCAGCCGCAAAACAGGTAGACACTACTATTAGCAATGCTTCTACCTCAACTAATTTACCAACCTCTGCTGCTGTCTCTGCTTTTGTCGAAGGTAAAAATTACATTACTGGAATCAGTAGCTTAAAGGTGCAGATGAATAGCGGTACAACAGAAGGTACAAATCAGTATACTTTTGATGGTACCACAGACAAGACAATCAATATTTCTCCTGCGAGTATCGGTGCAGCAGCTGCATCTCACGGCACCCATGTTAATTATGGTACGTCAAATCCACTAGTTGCTGGTACTGCTTCTCCTGGCACTGCTTCCACGGTTTCTAGAAGCGACCATGTACATCCAGTCCAGACAAACGTAGAAACTGCAACAAAATTAGCAACAGCTAGAGCAATCGATGGTGTTAATTTCAATGGTACATCTGGTATCACACATTATGGCTCTTGTGCTACCGAAGCAGCAACAGCCGAAAAAGTAGTTGCCTGTAGCAATTATACATTAGTAACAGGTTCAAGAATTATTGTAAAATTCACTGTGACAAATACTGCTGCTAATCCAACATTAAATGTAAATTCTACTGGTGCAAAGGCAATTTATTATAGAGGGGCTGCAATCAATGCAGGTTATTTGGCAGCTGGTAGAACTTATGAGTTTGTATATAACGGTACTCAATACGAGTTAGTCGGAGACATTGATACAAATACTAATACTGATACTAAAGTAACAAACACTCTTGCTACTACAACAAAAGCGTATGTAACAGGTACAACTACTGAAACAACAAACACAGGCACTCAGGTATTTGACACAGGTGTTTATTTAGATACTGTAGCTGGACAATTAACAGCCAAAACATTCAAAGGCAATTTGAGTGGAAATGCTACAACAGCAAGTTCTTGTACTGGAAATGCAGCCACTGCAACAAAATTAGCTACTGCAAGAAGTTTATCTATCACTGGTGGTGCAACAGCATCTGCCGTAAACTTCGATGGAAGTGCGAATGTTGCATTAAGTGTAAGTAACTTAAATACAGACTATTTAACAAATGGTGCAAATACTTTGATTTTAGATTGTGGAAATGCCACAGTATAGAATAGTGGGGAGTCATTTATGGCTCCCTTTGGGAGTGAGGGGGAGTGAAAAATGCCAGATCAAATTGTAAAAGCTAGAATAGTACAAAAATATGACATCGAAGATATGTGGATTTTCGAGGATCCAATCTTATTAAAAGGGGAAGTTGCTTATACAAGTGATAAAGGCAATATGTGCAAAGTAGGAGATGGAATAAAACACTGGACACAATTACCTTATAACAAAATTGATTGGGAAAACATTTACAGCAAACCAACTACATTTCCTCCATTGGCTCATACTCACACAAAAAGCCAGATTTTAGATTTCCCATCTTCTTTAAAAAATCCAAATGCGTTAACAATATCTCTTAATGGAACAAGCGAAGGAGCATATGATGGCAGCAGTGCAAAAACAATTAATATCACTCCCGCATCCATAGGTGCTTCTGCAACAGACCATACGCACAAATATGCTGGAAGTTCTGGCGCGGGAGGCGATGCGAATAATGCTATAAGATTATGCAATTGTAGCCTATATGGTATTAATGCAGGAACTAATCTAGCAGATGGCATTGGGTATATTCCTATAGTAGTCGATGAAGAAAAAACTGGTGGAGGACATACAACATTGCCTACTGTTATATCGCTAGTAAAATCCGATACTGGTACATACTATGGTTCTTTTAACATAACCGATAATGTTGACGGGCAAACTGCATTTACCATAAGTGTACAAGATGCGATAAGGTTAAGCACTTCAAACGATATCATATGTGATAGTAATACTAAGGTCAACGGGAATTTAACAATAGAAGACGATTTATTTGTAAATGGAGCTGCAGAGACACTAAGTACTTTTAATTGTGCTCTAAAGGTAATAGGTTCTATTACTACAAATAGAATAAAACCAGATACTAACGTTAATAGCGGCATACTTACTCTTGGTTATACAAATGCTGTTACAATAAACCAAAATGGCACTACTACAATGAATAAACTCAAAGTCAATACTGATGCTTCTGTGCAATCGCTGAGCGCAACTGGAGATATTGTTACAAGCGGTAATGTTATCAAAAATGCTGTTGTTCAGTCAAATACAGCGGATGCTGGTTCGTATTTTGCACCTGTGGAAAGTGGAGCAACCAGGCTGGGACATGGAAATGCAAAATGGAGTGCTGTATACGCAACTTCATCTGCAATTGTTACGTCGGACAGAAATTTAAAAACTGATATAAAATCTTTTACCGAAGCTTACGAAGAACTATTCTTTGACTTATCTCCTTCTGTTTTTAAATTCAAAGACGGAGATTCTGGGAGAATTCATACCGGATTTATTTCTCAGGATGTAGAAGAGAAGTTAGCTGTAAATGGTCTTTCTAGCTTTGATTTTGCTGGATTTTGTAAAGACCCAAAAACGAAAATTATAATCGATGATGATGGAACTGAAAGAGAGGTAGTTGTAGAAGGAGAATATGTTTATTCCCTCAGATACGAAGAATTTATTGCTCTGAACACACATATGATTCAAAAAATCTATCCTAGAATTGACGAACACGATGCCAAAATAAATGCCTTAACAGCCCGTGTAAATCTACTAGAAAATATAGTTAAAGAAAATGGAATTAAAATATAAGAAGAGGGCTTCTGCTCTCTTCTTTTTTTGTGAAAAAAAATAATATCGCAGGGCAGAGCAATCAGGTAGCTCATCGGACTCATAATCCAAAGGTCAGAGGTTCAAATCCTCTTCCTGCAATTCCAGATTCAGGAGGTGAAAGTTTGCCTGTAAAAAAGACAGAAAAGCTTCCCAAAAAACCTATCGCCGAAGTGCGAAAAGAAAATGAAGAATTAAAAGAAGAACTAAAAACTCTTAGAGAGAAATATGCAACTTATGGACATTGTAATATGTGCGATAAGCATAAGTCTAGAGACAAATTTTACAAGAGTACAGATCCTATGATAAAAAGTGGGATTACTTCAATTTGTAAAGAATGTGCTAGAAAAATAGCACTACAAGTAGATGCTAATGGTATGGAACATTCTCCTACAAAAGAAAGCTGTAGAAAAGCACTATACTATCTGAATAAACCTTTTCTCAATAAAATTTGGGATGCTAGTGTTCAAGAATCAGAAAATGTATTGTCTGGAAAGCCGCGTTCCACTGTTTGGGATGCCTACGCAAAAAATATTAGTATGCCCAACTATGTTGGAATGACATATGTAGACTCTGATACAGAAAGTTTTGTTGAGGATACATCTATTTCTAAATCAAACACAGAAGAAGATATTTTCAATGACCATATAGGACAAGATGCATGGGACGGATATCTACGTAACAAAAATGAAATTATACGTCTCTTAGAATATGATCCTTTTGAAAAAGAAGATTTAGCAGACCAACCTCTCCTTTATTCCCAACTCATTGGAATGGTGGACTCAGGTGGTGATCAAAACGATGACATGATGAGAACAGCTTCTGCTATTTCTATTGTTCGTGGGTTTTTGCAAATTCAAAAAATCGATGACACAATTACCAAACTCATGACTGACTACAGGAATATCGAAAAAAATTCAGCAGTAATTAAAAGTTTACAAGAATCTAAAGGGAAAATATCTTCTATCATCTCCTCTCTCGCTCAAGATAGTTGCATTTCTCTCAAACACACGAAAAATGCGAAAAAAGGTGAAAATACTTGGACTGGTAAACTTAAGAAAATTAAAGATCTCAATTTGCGAGCAGGTGAGGTAAATGGTTTCGATATCGCAACATGTAAAGCAATGCAGCAGGTAATGGATTTAAGCAACGCTTCGATTATGCGACAGCTGCGATTAGACGAATCTGAATGGTCAGATATCGTAGCTGATCAAAGAGAAATGATTGTAAAGTTCCAGGATGAAACAGCTAAATATGAAGAAATTTGTCGAATATTACTTAGAGAAAATCTCGACATAAAGGACTCTCTTCTGGAAAAAGGAATCGACTTAGAAATGGAAGTTACAGATTTGAATGAACTCTTCTCCTGTTTTTCTGATATTCCAAATCAAGGAGAAAGCGAGGACGAAGAATGAAGTTTATTGACGAAAAAGACTCGCTTGATGTATTAGAATATTTTGATCCGTGTATCCAGGAAAATACGATTTATGTAAAACCAGGCATTTATGCCATGTCAAGCAGAAAAATTGCTGCTTTAATAGACATTGCAAGAGCACAAAAATATTATCAATGTAATCCTGTAAGATTTATCAACGATTTTTACAATATCGAATTGTTAGATGTGCAGGCTTGGATTTTACAACAGGCTTGGACAACTAAAAATGTACTTTTAGTGTGCACAAGAGGTCTTGGAAAATCCACGCTCATTGATTTAATGATAATGGCAAAAGATATGCTCTTTAATAATTACTGGACCTATATAGCGTCTGGGTCTGGTAGTCAAGCAGAAGAAACATTCACTACATTAGAACGATTAGCAAACGATAATATAGATACTTTTGTTGGCTCAACAGGAAGTATATTTAAGGCTGAAATAGAAATAAAGAATGCCGCTGGAGACGGCTTTTCTCATAGCAGCAACGGTTTTTCTTACAGCACATATAATGGAAGCTACACCCAAACACTTAATAGTAATGTAGACAAAAAAAGAGGTAAACTAATAAGAAGTAAAAAAATTTATATAATTAAATCCATTATTTAAGGAGGAACATATAAATGAAAAGATGGACAGAAGAAGAAACTGAATTTTTAAAACAAAATTACAAACATATGTCATATATAGAAATAGGAAAAATACTCAATAGGAAAGATTCAGCTATAAGAGCAAAATGTTTTGATCTTGGATTGATAAAAAATGACAGATGGACAAAGGAACAAATTGAACTCCTAAAACAAAAGTATCAAGAAATACCATCCACCGATTTAGCTAAAATATTTAATAAAACAAAGACAGCAGTAAATGTAAAAGCAAAAAAACTAGGACTCAAAAAAAGTAAATATATTTGTGATTATAGTTTTTTTGAGAATATAGATTCAGAAGAAAAAGCATACTGGCTTGGTTTTATATATGCAGACGGATGGATCTCTGTAAACAAAAAAACAAATAGCGGAGTCCTTGGTATTGAATTACAAATAAAAGATATTGCACATTTGAAAAAATTTAATAAAAGTCTTAATGGTAATTATAAAATTTCAACCAGAGAACGAATATACGCTCTTAGCCCATACAAAGAAAAGTTAAATAAACTCTGCTGTATTCGAATTTTTTCCATAAAAATGGTAAATGATTTAAAAAAGCTCGGAGTAAATCAAAACAAAACATATGATATAAAATTCCCATTCTTTATAAATGATAATTTAATGCCTCACTTTATTAGAGGCTTTTTTGATGGAGATGGATGTGTAAGATTAAGGACAAGATACAACAAAAAAGATAAAAAGAAGGTTGAGTATCCTATTTGTGATATTGTTTGCTATGAAAAAAGTTTTTTAGAAGAATTGAGAAAATATATATACGAGAAATACGACATTCACTCATACATATATCCCGAAAAAAATTTATTTAGGATTTATATACATAAATATATCGACACTATAAAGTTTGTAGATTTACTGTATGAGAATGCATCTATTTATTTAGAAAGAAAATACAGTATATACCAAAAAATTAAAAATATTGTTGCCACAGATTGCCTCACTGCTTAGAAATAAGCAGCCCTTTTTAGGGTTCATAACAGGGAGAGAAATCGTGAAGCCTGAAATGGTAACGCGAGTGGAAGGCTGCATTTAAAAGTACAGTCACACGCAGAGCATTGGGATTGAACCTGTCAACAGAATATAATATCCCCACGAGCTTCCTGCACGATAATTATAGATTATCCACTAAAAGTGCCAAACGTTAAACGTGGGTGAAAGTTTATGCCGAACTTATGGGAAATACAACCATAAGAATTACAAGATAAAAAGCTTGTAAGATAACAAATTGAAACGTGGTAACGTTGTGTTTGACGAATGTGGCTTCTTATCAGAAGAAATGATATCTGTATATGGAGCTTTTGCAATCGTAAATAAAAGTTTTAAATCTGGAAAAGATGCAACTGGGAAGAGCATAGATCCTATTCGTGCCCGCACTATCCCAAAAGAAATTCCAAATCAGCTGTTTTATATTAGTAGTGCTTCTGACACTTCTACGAAATTCTACGCTTTATATCGAGAATTTTCCAAAAAAATGATAGCAGGTGACAAAGATTATTTTGTTGCCCATATCACTTGTGAAGTGCCACTTCGTCCAACGATTCGTGGACAAGTAATGAGTCCACTCTTTCAAAAATCAGTCATAGATGCGGAAATGCGAACAAATCCAGAAAAAGCAAGAAGAGAATACTACTGTGAATTTACAACAGATGCAGGCAGTAAAGCTATTGTTCGTCGTGGAGTTATTACGAGAAATGAAGAGATACGTAAACCTCTGCTCTACAATGACACTGGAGATAAAAAATTTGTCATCTCTTATGACCCTGCGAGAAGCCGAGATAATTCTGTTATCACTGTAGCAGAGATTTATGACTATGAACAAGTCGATGGAACCATTGAGAAACGAATGAGAATTGTAAATTGTATGAATTTAATAGATGTTGGCAAGAGAATTAAAAGTCCAATGCAAACTCCTGACCAAATAAAATTCTTAAAACAAGTAATCTTAGATTATAATGGTGGGGCAGATGCATACGGAAATATCATTGGAGTGTTTATCGATGCTGGTTCTGGAGGAGGTGGCGTAAATATTGCTGACTATTTAATGGAAGATTGGACAGATAAAGCTGGAATTGTACATAGAGGATTGATTGACGCTGAATATTCTGCGGAATATGTCAAGAAATTCCCAAATGCAGTAAATAAACTACGACTTATGCAACCAACAGCTTATAAATCAGATATGTTCGAAGCTCTTATTGAATTGCTGAATCAGGACAAAATATCATTCACTGCTCCATATAATCATAAGGGTAAACTCACAATATTCGATGTTGATGAAAAAATCCTTACAGAGGCTAAGGATCAAATATCAAAAAAATTAAAGAAACAGAAAGTAAATCAAGAAGAATTTGAGCAAAAGATGAATGAAGAGCTCCTCAAAGTATCTTCGGTGAAGACCAAGACAATTAAGTTAGATTGGCAAGATGAACTTGCTCTGTGCAATATTGATGCAATGAAAGAAGAGTTGGTTAATATTGTAAGAAAGGAACGAGCATCTGGCAAAGATTCTTTTGATTTAATACCAGAAAAGGCAAATAAGCTCCATGATGATAGAGCATATACTTGTGCTTTATGTGCTTATGCTTTGATGGAAGAACGAAGAAAAAATATAACGCATAGAAAACGAAAAACGAAAACGTCCGACTTAGTGCATAGACTACCTATTCGCCGAGGCAGACGTTTTTCTTCATTATAGAGGGAGGTGAAAAATGGCACGACAAAGTGAATCCAAAAAACAACCTACCGCTACTGAAATGCGAGAATGGTATGAGAAAAATAAAAAAAGGATAGAAAATTATGATAATGCTAGTGAAGCTTTGAAAAAGTACAGAAACGTCGTAAAAACAAATACCAAAAACATTAACAACTATTCTAAAGAGTCAGTAAAAGGCTATTTGCAAGCAATCGGCTCGAATGAAGTGAATTTGAGAAGTCTTTCTAGATATTTATATTATAGATCTCAAATTTATTACCGACTTGTAAAATACAACTCTAACCAAATGGACTTATCCGTTAGAAGCGTAATTCCTGTATATAACTTGACAGCGGATAACGATAAGGATGTTATGCTCCGATCTTATTATGACACTTTAAAAACCTTGAATGAAATGAATCTTCAATATGAATTTTTAAAAGCTTACGCGATTGCTTTTAGAGAGGATGTCACCTATAACGTAGCTTATTACACAGAAGGAGAGGGCTTCTTCCTTCTGCCACTGGATCCAGACTATTGTAAAATCGAAGGTGTTTATCCAGATGGAAGCTTTGCTTTTGTAATGGACATGACATACTTTAGAAGGAATCAAGAATTGTTAGAATTTTGGGGTGAGCCGTTTGAAAGCATGAACAAAGAATATGAAAAAACGAATATCAAGTGGCAATCTGTTCCCCCAGAATATGCAGTGTGCTTAAAAGCAAGGGCAGAGGATTGGGATGTTGTTGTACCTGTTTTCGCTCCTCTATTCTTGTCTCTTATCTCATTATTAAATTTAGAGGACATTCAGGATGTTGTAGATGAACAACAAATTTATAAATTGATTTGGTCGGAGATGGAAACGATTAATGGTAGCGAAATACCAGATGATTTTAAAATAGATCCCGACTTATCTCTAGATTATTGGGAAAGATTGACAGATGAAGCTCTTCCTGATTACACATCAACTGCTATTCTCCCAGGAAAGCTAAACTACATCGATTTTAATAATGATGCTGCAACAGATGTTAGCAAAGTGCAAAAGGCGACACAGACTATTTTAAATACAGCGGGCGGTGCTCAAATATTGAATTCTGCCACGATTAGTGGAACAACCGCCTTTAATGGCTCTATTCGTGCTGATGCGGAATTTGCTATTTCTGCTCTCCTACCACAGACACAAGCAATCGTAAATAGGTTGCTTTCTTTTTATGTCTCAAATCCTGCAAAGGTAAAATTCTTTGAAGTTTCTGTTTATACAAAAGAAGAATTTAAAAAAACAATGCTTGAATCCGCGCAATATGGACTCCCAACAAAATTAATGCTTAACAATCTGAATGGTTTTTCCGAACTAGACACACTCGCTCTTAATTTTTTAGAAGAAGAATGCCTTGGATTGAGTGACAAATTAGTTCCTTTACAATCTAGCCACACACAATCTTCTTCTGAAATCGAAGGTGGCGGGCAAAACAAAGACAGTACAGATTTAACAGATGAGGGAGAAGCCAGTCGAGATAAAAAAGATAAGGCTAAGGGATGAGAAAGGAAAAATATGACAAAACAAAATTTTGTAAGCACAAGAGATGAGGAAACCGCAAAAAAGCTTAGAGAACTTGGACTGCAAGAAGTTCAAAATTCTAATGGCTCTTTTACATTTATTAATTGTAATCTATTCACTTTTGGTGATTTAGATAAATCTAAAATTAAATATACAAATAATCTCAGCATTTAGCCACTCTCCCACTGAGTGGTTTTTTATTTGCAGAAAGGAGGGAGATATGATAAAAAAAAGACTTTTATATTTAGAAGACTTATATGAATTTTATTCTACTCACAAAAGATCTACTCATTTTAGTGCAGATGAAAGTCATCCACCAATTGTGGTTCAAGTAAAAGGTACTATCTGCTTTGATAGTAATGATAAAAATACAGACGGATTGAGGGCTGTACATTTACAAGCCTGCCACACTGGTAAGAATGTCAACAACTCTAATATTGAAGACGAAATAATTACCGCTGCTCTGCCATCTCTCAGCAACAGACCGATTCTCGCATTCATACATAAAGTAAATGGACAAGATGAATTTTACACCCATAATATGCACGAAGATGAAGATGGTAACATCGTTTATGATGAAGTTCCTGTTGGAACCATTCCAGAATCTTGCAATGCACAACTTGTGTATGATGAAGAAAAAGAGAAAAAATATGTAGAAGTTGATGGATATCTTTTTGAAGAATATTCTAAAGCTCCTGAAATTTTAGAAAGAGAAGGCGAATGTTCTGTTAGTGTAGAACTTGCTATCAGAGAATTTAGTTATAATGCAAAAGAAAAATTCCTTGATATTGAAGATTTCTATTTCTCTGGTGTGACAATTCTTGGCAAAACACCAGAAGGACAAACTGTAAAACCAGGAATGGAAGGCAGCAATATTAAATTATCAGATTTTAGTCAGAAGAATAATAGTTTATTCACTGATTACTCTAAAAAGTTTAAAGAAATAGATGAGAAGCTAGAACAACTACTCTCTCATTTTAGTAATGGAGATTCTGAGAAAGGAGGAAAGGAAATGAGCAAACTCGAAGAACTTTTAAAAAAATATGGAAAAAAAGTAGAAGAAATTACATTTTCTTATAAAGGATTATCTGATGAAGAATTAGAAGAAGAATTTAGCAAAACATTTAGCGACCCAAATCCTGAACCTGAAAATAAAACACAAGAGAATTTTGTAAAATCCTTTGAAATCTCTCATGAGGATATTAGATACGCTCTTTATGCATTATTAGCAGATTATGAACAAGCTGATAATGAATGGTATTTTATTAATGCCGTTTACGATAATCACTTTACATATGAAAACTGGGAAGGTGATAAAATTTTTGGTCAATCCTATACAAAAGATGGAGATAATGTATCTTTCGATGGGGAACGCTGGAATTTACATAGAGAACTGCTCACAGATAGTGAATATGCAGAACTACAAACAATGCGTGCTAATTATAACGCCTTAGTAGAATTCAAAGAAAACGCTGAGAAAAATGAGCTTCATACAAAACGTGAAGAAATTCTTGCGAATGAAAACTTCTCCGATTTAAAGGAAAATGAAAAATTCAAACAACTCATTGAAAACATGGACAACTACTCTCTCACTGATCTTGAAAAAGAGGCAAAAGTTATTTTGGCAGACCATCTTACAAATGGAGGAACATTCTCTGCAAGAACTAAAGGCGCTGGTATCGAAGTAAAGAAATTTAGAAAACCAGAAAAAATCACAAGAAAAAGCCGTTACGGCTCTATTTTTAAATAAGAAAAAAATAGGCAACGCCCATAAGGGCGTTATTTTTTTTGTCTAAAAATACCATAATATTACATTTTTGTTTTAAGGAGGAAAATTAATGGTTAGATATGAGATTGAACAACACGCTGTTGCGTTCCCTACTAAACTCTTAGCACAAAACGGCGGAAAACATATTTATAACGTTCAGCTTGAAACTGACACAGACAATGGAAACTTAATCGCAAGAGGAGACTGGATTGAATTAGATCTCTACAAAGAAGCAGCTGTAACTAGTTTTTCTGGAATTGTCAGAGACAAAGCTGCAAACGGTCATTTTTATGTAGAGGTGGTAGACCCTGGCGACGCTCTCTTTGTTTACAACGTACCTCGAATTTCTGAGGAGTGGACAAACACTTGGAAGAAAGAAAGTAACTATTTTAACGGGGCAGATGAGGTTGCTCGTTCTTACGAGCTTGCGGTTGGAGATATTTTTGAGGTTTCTGTGGAAGGCTTTACAGCCACACCAGAAATTGGTGCAACAGTAAGCGGTGTAGCAGGTAAAAAGTTAACTATCTAATAAAGGGGTGAAAAATACAATGGTTAAGAATATTTTAACATTTGAAGAATTATCTGCTAGAACACAGCAGATTTTTAAAAATGCAGATGAATATGAAGCATATAGAAACTTAAAATTTGACCTTACTCACGGAATGGATCTATACGACGAAGACGGCAAAGTTATTTCAAAAGCTGAAGCAAATAAAAAGCTCTTAGAATACTCTTGGAAAATCTTAGGCATCAATGAAAGATCTACTAAGAGACAGAGACGTAGAGCTTTCGATGCGCATGGGCGTGAGTGGTTCAACATCATTGAAGAGGATATCGACTTTAAAGTCGAGACAGGTTTTAGAGAAAGCGAGTTCTTCAATCGTTTTGTAGAGGAAAGAAATCTTTCTAGATACGATTCTCCGGAATTTTGGTCTGAGGAAGATATTATCTTGTCTGTACATAGAATTTCTGGCGACCATCACGATTTCTCCCTACAGAGACTCGGAACTGGCGAAAGCTATACTATTCCAACATCTGTATATGGAATCGCTGTAGGTGCTGATATTGATCTATATCTTAATGGCAAGTTAGATTGGAATAAATTTACAGATGCTTGCGCTAAGGCATTTATCACTAAAATTCAGAACAGTATGTACTCTGAGGTTATGAATGCAGGTAAGAAATTGCCAACGAATCCTCAATTTCATAAAACTCTTCCAATTTCCGCAGCTACAAAAGATGAGTTTGATACTCTTTTAGAGGATGTATCTATTGCAAATGATAATGCCCCTGTAGTAATTTTTGGCACAAAGACAGCTCTTAAAAAGCTTACAGCTTTCGCTGATATTGATTGGGTTACAGATAATCAGAAACAGGATGTAGCTACTATGGGAAGACTTGGATCTTATGAGGGAACTTCTCTCTTCGAGATTCCTCAGAGATTTGCTCCTAATGACGTGACAAAGAAATTAGTAGATCCAAAGAAACTCTTGATTATCGCTCAGGTTGAAGATAAATTTGTGAAATTCTTAGACTCTGGAGAAACAGAGATTTTAGAGATTACAGAAAAAGGCGATCGAATGGATGACACAATGAAGTACGAAGTTCAGCGCGCATTTGGTATCGGCACTCAGATTTCTAGATACTTCGGAGACTGGGATATTACTGAATAGTATAAAAATATGAAGGAAGGAGAAAATTCTCCTTCCTCTTTTTTAGGATTTGAAGGAGAGAAAAATGGCATATCAAAAGAAAAGTACAAAAACTCAGGCTACGCAAGAGGAGACAAAAATGGCATCCGAAACAACTGTAGCTGAAAAGAAGAAAAAAGAATTCAAAAATGATGATCTGATTTATTGTAAATCTATCACGAATGGATTATTAGGCATGATTGGAATCAAAAGTAAAATTCTTTACAGATGGTCAGATCGTGGAGATGTTACTCCTGTAGAATACGCTGACTTAATGGCTGCCGTTATGCAAAAAACAGATCATATTAGATTACCTAGATTTATCATAGAAGACGAAGATTTTCTTGCTCTCCCACATTGTAAATGGATTAAGAAAATATATGATGGTATGTTCGATGCAGATCATTTAAAGGATATTTTAAAAATGAATCCATCTCAGATGAAGAAAGCTATTGGAGAACTTCCAGACGGAGCAAAAGAATCTATTAAAGGCTTGGCGGCAAAACAGATTCAGTCTGGACAGCTTGACAGTGTAAAAAAAATCAAAACGCTAGATGAAATCTTCGGCACAGAACTAATGTTAATGACAGGTTTATTTAACTAGGAGGGATTTAGTGTGAAAATCCCTTTTGAAAAAATCTTTTCTCGCTTTCGACTTATGACTACTCGATTCGAGCCAATCACATTATCTAGAGAGGAAAATCTCGCATTGGAAAATGAATATTTAGAGGAATCCGTATCGAATCAGAGATTGCGTCGTAAGTTCAAAACATTCAAATATGATTCAGAACTACAAGAATTAACTTGTGAATTAAAGTATTCTGAGGATGAAGAATCTGACGAACGATTTGTGATCGAGATATTAGCTATAGGAATGGTAATCTCATGGTATCAACCACAAATTGATTCTGTTATCAATACTGCTCCAACGATGGGAGGAAAAGAAGAGAAAAAAATCTTAGACAATTACAAATCTTCTATTAATAGATTTGAGACTCTTAAAAAGGAACGTTATCACATGATAAGGGATCGTGGGTATATGTACAACTCATACTTACAAGGTGATTAAATGGACTATATATATGGAAATTTCTCTGATAATCAAATAAAAGATAACGCAAAGTTGATGCATAATCAGATTCACAAATTGCTTTTGCACAAAGATAAAGCAGTGGAAAACATTATTTTCTCCACAGATAGAGATTTTGATACTTATTTTGTAAATCTACTCTACCGCTTCGGTGGTCTAAATGAATTACTAGGAGAACCTGAAGATATGGTATCTTTTATGGCCACATTGCAATCTGCATTAAGCGAGACAAGAAAAGAAAATTTTAGATATCCAGTCTTTCGAAAATTAATTTTTGATGCACATGGATATATCGATAAAATGTTTGGGGAGGTGCTTTAATGCCATCTCTTGAATTATATAAAAAAGCGTTGGCAACTAAAGGTGCAAACGTGGGAATAGCAAGAAAAACTCACTCTGACCTCGTAATGGAGGCAACGTGGAATTCTGATATTCAAAGTAAAGTTTGCTATATCTATGACTATTTTCATGATGACAAGCCTTGGCTTGCCTCTAATATCACACACGAAAATACAACAAAAACTAGAATAGATGCTAAATTCATTGTCACACAATACGGTTCCATTTCAAAAGACCAAGTGGAATTCCATCTAATGTTCAAACCAAGTCAAAAGATGAATTTCACAGTAAAAGATGAGCTTTGGTGGTATGAACGGGATTTCCACCAAAAATATGGTGCAGAATTTCCGATTGGCGCATATATAGACATTCCAGATGACAAAGGAATATATAAAAAATGGCTTGTTTGCAGAACAGAATACGGAAATCAATTTATTAAGTATAGTGTACTCCCCTGCAATTATTATCTCCATTGGATTGAAGTAAAAAATAACGCACGGTTGAAAAGAAAAATGTGGTGTGTTGCTAGAAGTCAAAACAGCTATAACTCTGGAATATGGAATAACTATAACTTTGATTTGCTGGATAATGTAGATATTATATGGCTTCCAATGAATTCTTTGACTGAATATTTATATTATACAGTCGAAGATGGAAAGAATACTAGGAATATGCGTTTAATTGTAAGCGCACCTATAAAACATCCTAATGTTTGGAAAATAAGCAAGGTAGAAAACCATATTCCATTTGGACTCCAAAGACTCACTCTAAAACAAGATGCTTTTAATTCCAAAACAGATTATGTAAACCTCACTACAAAAGAAATGTACGCCAATTACTATTCTTCTGTGGAACATGATCATAATGAAATTCAAAAAATAAATTTAGCAAAAACTCCTATCACTGCATTCATTCACGGAAGTGAAAAAATGAGAAATGGTTATAAGAGAACCTACTCTGCTATTTTCTTGAATTCAGATGGAAAACGAATTACTGATTTAGATTTTGAATGGACAATTGATGGAGACATAAAAGTAGAACATGAAATCATTAGAGATGATATTGCTTTATTAGTGGACAATGAAGATTACATCGGAGAAAAAATAAAACTACAAATTATTTTGTCAAATGAAATTGTTGCAACTAAAGAAATTGAAATTGTAGAAATGTTTTAAGGAGGGGATGCCATGGGTAAATCAAGAAGTTACGAGATTATAGAATATAGAAAGATAATCATGAACGAACTCTGCAAATCAAAAGAAATTATAAAGTTATTTGGTCTAGAAAACGAAAAATATCCAGAAGACATCATCCCTTATCAATATTCTTATCCTCATGAACATATACCAGATACGATTACAGCAACAAAAAGATATATTAATTTTGAAATTAGTGCAAATTTATATAATACAAACAGAACCTTCAATGACTTGAAGGTCTATTTTTTTGTGTTTTGTCATCAGGACGTGATTCGATATTTGGATAAGGGTAGGGAATATTTGTGGTACGACAAAGTCACCTGTGAATTGGATACAATTTTTGGAGGGAAATACATAATGGGAGTTGGAAAAACGGAACTTATATCAAATAAGCCCTATAGTCCTGAAAATACATTTAAAGGTAGGCTTCTCACATTCGATGTAAAAGATTTCACGGATGGTAAAAAACTTGGAAAGTAAAAAAAGTCTATTAAAATTAAATGAAATAAAGCTTCGACCAAATGTATCTATCAAAATCCCTACTGTTGGAGAAATTTTAGACGACGAACAACATTATTATAATCTTATCTCCTCTCTCACCGCTGCCCCCTTTCAGTACATGGTGCAACTGGATGATATAGGATTAGATTATACAAAAGTATCCGATTATGATCTTTTTAGAATGTTATTCCCGATGTTTATACGAGAAGATATTTCTATTATTTTTGGAGATTTAGATTTATCTGACACAATTTTTTTTGAGGACAAACGAGATAATTCCGCAGTATTATACAGTCCTAAGAATGATATATTGTTTGATCCAATATTGTATAAGGACCTATGTGATACTCTAAGAAAAATAAATTTACTTGAAAAAACAACTCACAAACCAGGGAATGAACACACTAGAAAATATCTTCTTGAAAAAGAAAGAAAAAGACAAAAAAGAGAGACTAGACGAAAAAGACCTTATGAGCCTTATCTTGAAAAGCTCGTAATAGCATTAGTGAACACTGCTGAATTCCCATATAACTATGAAAGCTGTATGAATTTAAGTATATATAAATTCAATCAAAGTTTAAAACAAGTGCAACACAAAATTTTATTTGATAATACTATGACTGGCATTTATGCTGGAACCGTAGACACATCTAAGCTAAGTAATAAAGAAAACTTAACTTGGATTCCTTTAGACAAATAAGACCTATATGGTCTTTTTTTATACCTAAAAAACAGAAAATGAGGAGGATTTTTAATGAATCTTGACAAATTTACTATTGTATCTTTTGACCAATTCACTGGTTTTGACAGAGGAACTGGTAGCTTAGAAATGATTATGGACGAGTTGACAGACTTCACTCTCGCTCAGGAGGAGGAAAAATCTGAGCTTGCTGGTAGAGGTGGTCGTACAATTGGCTCTATGAAGAAAAATAAGAAAGTTACAGGTAGCGGAACAAACGGAATGTTATCTGGCGGTGCTTTAGCTGCTATGCTTGGTACAGAAATCGAAGATGGTACATATACAATTAAGTTCACAGACCCAATCATTGTTAATAGCAACAAAGGTGCTACTACAGAAGTTGCCAAAGGAACTAATGGTGATGAGATTGGCACTATTTATGTCCGCGATGAACATAATGCATATATTTCTGGCGGAAAAAAATTAACTCAAGTAGCTGAAGCACCAGCCACAGGAGAATTTTCTTATAATCCAGCGACAAAAGAAATTACTTTTTTTGACGGGGATATTGCAGACGGAGTGGAAGTTATTGCATTTTATGATGCTGATGTAACAGGAAAAAGAATCCATAACGACTCTACAAAATATAGCAAAATTTTATATGGCTATATTGATGTAACCTGTCAGGATGGATGTGATAATTTATTCCACGGACAGTTCATTATTCCTAGAGCTGATTTTAATGGAACATTTGATATTGTTGGTGGATCTGATCCTGCTACTCAGAGCTTTGAATTTAGTTCCTTGCCAGATTTATGTACTGGGAAGAATGATTTGTGGGATTTTATTGTATTTGACTAAAGAACAGATTATAGGAGGGAAGTTTTCTTCCCTCCTACTCACAGAAAGGACTAAAGTGATGGAAAAGAAAAAAATACCATGTCGCGTATGTGGAAAACTTTTTGTACCATGTGCTTTCTGCCAGTCTCACCAAGGTACTTTTAGGTGGAGAAATTTTGCTTGTTCCATCGAATGTGCGAAGGAATACATCGAAAAAGCAACAAAATACCGTCAATCCACTAGAGAAAAGATCGAAGAAACCACACATACGTTAAAGGAAGAGAATACAGAAGATTTAACAAAAAAAAAGAGAGGTCACAGAAAAAAAGTAAGACCTACAGATGAAACTATGCAAATTGAGAAAACGGAAATTGTGAACGATGAGGGATAAAACAGACACAATCCGTTTGCTTTTATCCCTTATTTTTTACGATAGAAAGGAATAAAATGGGAAAATATATTAAATTTAATTCCCTAGATGCCGTCTACGAGTATTATGATAATCAGATTGTCAAAATCTTAAATATGGAACAAGTAAAATACTATATTAAGCACGATGTTAGACCAGATTATATGGAAGTTTCCCCATATGATGGCAGCATTGTATTTTACTTTGGGAAAAGAAATACCACGGATGTCTGGGAACATTGGAAAAACATATCACAAAAAAGAAAGTAGGCGAGTGAATGGAAAATTTACTTAAAAATATTGACTGGGTTACAATCATGTATACAATCTGGACAGCAATTCTTATTCCAGTGGCGAGGCAAGTATACGAACATTTAAAACTAAAACGATTAGATAAATATACGACAATTTTATACGAAGAAGTAACAAAAGCAGTTAAAAGCGTCTATGAAACAGAAGTAAAAGACATTAAACATACTGTCGCCTGGTCACAAGAAAAACAAAAAGAGGTTTTAGAAATAGCAAAAACTAAAACAATCCAAGCACTCTCCTCTTCTGCTCAGAGGTGTCTAAAAGAGGCAAACTCAGATTTTGGAGCCTATCTTGAGTCTCTTATTGGCACGGCTCTGTACGACTTAAAAAATTAAGATTATAGCGGAGGTGCGAAAATCGAATGGAAGAATTACAACTTCTAAAAGAATTAGACATTAGTGTAGTTATAATAAGTATTCTAATTCTTATTTTATGCTTTAATTCTCTGTCCGATATAATAGGAAAATTTTGCTCTAAAATTGGAATTGAGTTTTCTTGGATACGAAGAAAAAACGAAGAGAGAAAACTCTTAACAGAGACGAATGTTAGATTAGAAAAATTAGAAAAAGAGCATGAGGAGTCTGTAAAACAATCTATCAAACATGATAAAAAATTACAACAAGATTTACAAACTTTTTCTGCTGATTTAAAGGAAGGAATTCATGAGCTAAAAAGTGGGCAAGACACATTAACAGACGTTATCAAAGAAATGATTCAAGAAGACAAAAATCGAGATGTGAAAATCGATGCATTGATGGAAGCCAGTAGAGTGAGTCTGGGAAACGAAATCAATCGAATGTATAACAAATATATAAATGAAACAAAAGGAATCCCCGAAGATGAAGTAGGTGAATTTACCGCAACTCATGATGCTTATAATGCAGTATATGGGAATCATTCTGGAGATGCAAAGTACAATTACTGTATAGAGCATCTTAGTATCCTACCCGTCTCTACATCTTTAGTCGAATCAAAACAAGTGAAAACAATAATAGATAATAAGTGATCGTGTCAGGCGGTCACTTTTTAATTTAAATGAACTAAAAAAGGAGAATTAAGTTTATGTTAGTAGAAATTACAGGAAAGAGATATGAAGAGAGAATTGTTACAACAAGCAGAAAAATCGCTGAAGGGTTTAAAAAACGTCATTCAGATGTGCTGAGAGATATTGAAAATCTCAGATGTTCAGAGACTTTTAGAGAACGCAATTTTGCGTTGTCCTCATATAAATCAGAGCAAAATAAAATTTTAAAAGAATATATAGTGACTGAAGATGGTTTTACAATTTTGTGCATGGGCTACGGTGGAGAACGTGCTATGGAGTTCAAAGAACATTATATTGCCGAATTCAATGTAATGAGGGATGAACTCAAACGCATTCATACCGAACGTCAACAATGGCAAATTGAAAGAGACAAAGGCGTAGTTATAAGACATATCCTCACTGACACAATAAAAATGAAAATTGCTGATAGCCCGAATAAAAGATTTGCATACCCTAACTATACGCATCTAATTTATCGTACCCTTTTTGGAAAAACTGCGAAAGAACTTGAGAAAGAATACGGATTGAAATCGAGAGAAAGTCTGAGAGATTTCTTTACAGGCGACGATTTAGCCAGAGTTCAAAGTGCAGAAATGCTCGTAAGTAGTCTCATCAATTGTGGTTGGGGATATCCTGAAATCAAAAAATTCTTAGAAACAGAAACTAAAAAAATGCTTAATTAATTTTAAAGCATTTTTGTCCATTCAGGTTCAATCACTAGACAAGGATGCTTGGCAGTTGAGAAACAGACTGAACTTCTCTTCTGCCTTTGTGTTCATCAAACAAAGTCAAAAGGAAGTATTTGTATAGACAACATATTAATAATCATAGATAACAAAACAATAGATAAATATAACAATCATTATTTCAAATTACATCCAAGAGCAACCAAAAAACAAATTGAGCATCCGTGGCATCCATCCATTAATCAATGGTTTATTTTGCCCAGAATCCAGTTAAATAATTTGAAACAAAAATGGAAAATGTTTGGTTGCTGGTTAGTTAATGAGTCAGGTTATCAGAACTTAAAACTAGATAATGTGGAAGTAGAAATCACAACTTATTTCAACACCAAACGCAGGCATGATGTGGACAACTATGTCCCTAAGTTTTTATTGGATGCGTTCGTTGAGGCAGGGCTACTCATAGATGATGATGATAAGCATTTACATATCCTTCTATTGAAAAATAAATATGACAAAGATGCTCCACGAACTGAAATAATGATTAAAAATCTAAATAAATAAGTAGGAAGGAAAAGGAATTTATGGATATTAAATTAGAAAAAGCTTTATTAATTTACAACATATTGGGAACAATTATTGATAATAAGGACGCTAATATTGATAGCTTGTTAAAATTCAGGTTACTTGGTATTAGAGCATCCCTCTCTCCTTTATATAAAGACTTCGAGACGATAAGAAATGAAAAAATCATGGAATATGGAACAAAAGATGAAAAAGGGGAAATATTCATTGATGGGGAGAATAACCCAGAAGTGCTGGTAAAATTCAAAGCTGAGATGGAGAAATTAACGAAATCCACTGTTAGCTGCAATATTTCAAAAATAAAATACACAGAAATCATCGATAGTGGACTTCCAGCAGATACCTTAGTAATGCTCTACGATATCATTGATGGAGAAAACTAAAACAAGCCTAACCACAAATATTTTCACAGGAAAGAAAGGAATATGAGAATGGAATTAAAAAACGAAATCAAAAAAACAAGAATCGCAGATTTTGTAGAAGGATATGAAAAATGTCCAAGTAACTCTATGAAAGAGAAATACTTAAAAGAAAAATTAGTGATTGCACCGTATGTAAAACTCGAACACAAATTAAATCTATGTCAATCTATCGTAGAAGCATCCTCTCACAATAAACAGGGAGACTTACATATTGACAGCGCTGCTAGATATATTCTATATATTCGTTGTGTTATTGAATGCTATACAAATTTAACTCTTAATGATAAGGCACACGACAAAAGTTTTATAAAAGAATATGACCAGCTTGCAAGGAATGGATTAATTGATAGAATCGTTAAAATGATTCCAAAAGATGAAATGGAAGAACTCTCTATGTTCCTCGATATGAAAGTTGAAGACCTTTTCACGAACGAATATGAAACAAAAGCTTTCATCTCTAAGCAAGTAGATAAGTTTAGCAAAGCTTTTGACGCATTCATGCCTTCCGTCGTTGATAGTATAGCGAATGAATTCGTAACGCGATTTAAGGGCATAAAAAGGGAAGAGCTAATTCCTGTTCTAATAGAACTAAAAAACGAGCTTATAAAAAATTTAAAAAATAATAAATAATATATTTTTTAGCACTGTATCTGTCATAGGATATGGTGCTTTTTCTTATATCTGGAGGTGATATTTATAGCAAAATTAAAGTTAAACGATGTAGTGTTCTCCATTTTAAAAAAACAAATGGGGCAAAGAGCGAAAGATATAGCAACCGATGCAAGAGACAAAATTAGCGATGAATATAACCGAGTTATAGATTTCTTCTACAGTGATTACTCTCCAAACTATTATCAAAGGCATTCTGGTATCCCTGGAATGAGAAAAACATTTAGAAAATATTATAGAAATTCACATGGCACATCATATTCTGGTGGAATACAAATAAGCGTAGATGATATGTATAACGATTACGGATACAAAAGAGACAATCGAGCTTACGTGCTGGATTCCTTTTTAGAGGGGTATCACGGACCCATATTTATGGGGATAACTGGAAGTGAAGGATTAAAAACATACGAACACATGATTAAGTTCCGAGATAATTTAATCAAAAAATATAATAGAAAGTAGGCGATGATAACTAATGGGAAGGAACTTAGATAATGTTATTGAAGTAACTGCAAAACCAAACTATGACTCCTTAAATGATTTAGCAAAAGAACTAAAGAAATTTGACAATCAAACAATAGATGTTGCTTTAAGTGGAGATGCAAAAAAAGAGATCGAAGAACTTAGAAAAAGAATTGAAAAACTAGCCAAGGATATGAAAACAGTATTCGACGATTTAGATAAGACCTCCTCTAAAGAAGAAATGAATAAACTTGGGAAAGAAATAGATGCAGTTAATTCTAAAATAATAGATATTCAAAATTCTGTTAGACTCTTCTCCAATCAACTTGACAAGCTTGGGAATGCGGAAGAACTAGAAAATTTAAAATCTCAACTCAATGAAGTATTAAACGTTTTAAAAAATTCAAAAAAATCTATTTCTGAGCTATCTGGTAGCCTGAATCAAAAAACTCCTTCTGGTTTTATAGGTGAAACAAATGATATAGATGCTGTCTTAGATAAAGTAAACGAGCTTATTAAAGCTATTGGAACCACAAAAGTTCGAGCAATAAAAAATGAATCAAAAGTAATGAAAAAGGAAACTGACAACGAAGTTACATATATTGAAAATGTAATAGAAAAAGTCAACAATCTCAAAAACGCAATTAAAGCTCTTCCAAAAGAATTTGTTCCAAATGTACAATCCACTACTTCTCCTCCAAAAGATACTAAAAGTGAAAAACCTAAAAAAAACAAAAGAAGTAATCTAACTTATATAAATGATCTAAATAAGCTTGCAAATGTTGGAGAGAAATCTTCAAAAATTTCAGAATTGGTAAGACCGTTAGATGACATTGCCACTGCTTTAAGTGTTATAGATGATTGCACCAATGTTCCTAGCGTTATCGGCGGATTAAAAGTTAATAAAACCACTGTAGATAATTTAAGTGGAGTTTCTACGGCTCTTGAGCAAATAAAAAACTCTTTAACAGGATTATCTGATGACGGAATGAATTTTCTCACTAAATTGTCCGAGATTACAAAACAAGCAGATGCTCTAAAAACTGTAGCCAATACAATCAAACAAAATTCTGGAAATAATTTGAGAGCAAATACTAAAGATACTTCCTACTATCAGCAAAAAGCTTTGGATAAATACAATAAATTTGAACGCACAAGTTCTGACAAAAAATATTATTCTAAATTAGAATCTAAATTTCAAAAATTAAAAGAAGCGGCAGAAAACCTTGGGGACGAGGAGGGTCTTAGGAAGTTTGAAGAAAGTTTATCTAAGCTTAGACAGGAAATCAATCGATTTCAAAAGTTAAAAGGAACTCTCATTGAAGGCAATTTTGAAAGTCTTAATGCCGCCACCAAAGGTGCTAAAGACTATGCCATAGAAAACGGCGCTATTTCTACTAATTTATTAAGCAATTCCGATTTAGGAAATGGATTACATAAAATAGTTGTAGAAGCAAAAAATGCAAAGAGAGAAGTTCAAAATCTTGCATTTACATATAATAAAAATCTCGAAAAAATATCTGTCGAAACAGGTGAATGGAGAAAAGAACTTACTGGCGTTCCCGCAGTTGTGGATGACATTAAAAGAAAATTCTCTGATTTAGTAACATACTGGATTGCTAGTTTTATTGATTTACATGATATTATTGGTTGGATACAGGGTGGTGTAGGAATCGCCACAGAATTCGATACGTTGCTCACAGAAATGCGAAAAGTCTCCAATGAAGCAGAATCAATTCTAAAAAACTATCAAAACGCAAGTTTTGAAATTGCCGAAGGCGTGGGGACAACAGCACAAGCACTTAACAGTTCTACGGCAGACTGGATGAGGCTTGGCAAATCTTTAGAAGATGCATCTGAACTTGCAAAAAATACATCTATTTTGATGAATGTATCTGAATTTGAAAATGTCAACGATGCTACGGATTCCTTGATTTCTATGACACAGGCATATCAAGAGCTAGACTCAATAGATATCATAGACAAATTGAACTTAGCGGGTAATAATTTCTCAATTAGTACGAGCGATTTAGCTCAATCTCTACAGAAATCCTCCGCTGCTTTAAAAGTTGCAGGAAATGATATTAATGAAGCTATTGCACTTACAGTCGCTGGTAACAGTATTTTGCAAGATCCTGATTCTGTTGCTGCTGGTATTAGAACAATCTCGTTAAGAATTACAGGAACAGAAGAGGCTAAAAATGAACTTAAAGCTCTCGGTGAAGATGTAGATGATTATGTGGTTCAAACATCTAGCAAAATGCAAAAACAAATTAAAGATTTCACTGCTGTTGCAAGTAATGGTTTTAAAGGTGTAGATATTCTTGATGGGAATGGAAACTATCGTAATACATACCAAATCCTTCTCTCTATCTCCAAAATTTGGGACGAAATCGAGGCTACCGATAAAAAATTTGGAACAAATCATAAGAACGGTTTGCTTGAATTAATGGCTGGAAAACAACGATCTAATATTCTCGCTTCTATCTTAGAGGACGCAGAGCTTCTCGAAGATGTATATAATCAAGTGCAAAACGCAGAAGGTTCCGCAGAGCAGGAATTAAATAAATATCTTGACTCTATTGAAGGACGTATGTCTCAGCTTAAAACTGAAGCACAAGAATTTTGGTACAACTTAATTGATTCAGATACAGTTAAAACTGTAGTTTCTGGACTAACAAATATTTTAGATTTAGTAAATAAAATTGTCGGTGCGACAGGCGGTTTCGGCGCAACATTAACTACCGCAACGACACTTTTGTCTGTCATAAAGAACATCGGTATGCGAAACAAGCATCAATCATTGTCATTTGCTTAAAATATGCCCCATTTACTCAAGAAAATTTTTCAAGAGTAGGTGTGTGTCAGCTTAGTCAACTGACGATGTTCTATAAAACGAATCGTAATTGGGAGTTGCTATCTCCCAGTGCTGGGAAGTAAAAATATACATACTGCATAGCTACAACGTGGCTGGAAACGGCGAGCGTGATATGCACTCCGAAAGGATGCTGGTGACAGTAAGAAAATATGCAGTTAGCCATATGCCAAAAGCTAAGTGGCGTTTAAGGTCAACAATCAGCAACGGATACCCTAAGTCTTTACGGATATGGATGTGTTCACAGACTGGAAACGGTTCTGAGTCGAAAGGCTTGTAAAGGACAGTCGAAACCGAGAAGGAAAACTCGCCCTGACTAGGAGAAAACCAAAAGAGCAGCACTACTCTCCTATTCTCTCATAGCACATTGGAGAAAATAGAAAAGTGCAAATAAATAGAATATGGAATACATCATTGACTTGCTCTCCCTATAATGTATAATTAATATTATATTATCATGGAAGGAGAGCAAGAAATGCCACAAGAAAACAATTCTAAAAAACCAAAAACAATTAAATCAAACTTCACAAGAATTATTTTGCCTAAAAACGGAGAAAATACTCATTCTAATTGGGGGGAAAAGTCAAATAATACATCCCCTAAAAACAAAAAATGAAAGAAGGGACAATTTATCGATCTAAATGTATTAATCAACAATGTACCAAATTTAATTAATCTATTTTTGCCTGGATTTTTCTTCATGAATGTCTTAGGATGGTTAATTAATAAAAAAAGAGATATCACATCACTAGCTATTTGGAGTTTGTTCATCACTGCCCTTATAAACTATACTTATTCATCTTTTATAGAACTGCTTGGCTTCACAATTGCTACCCCAATAAAACAGCTGGTTATGTGTATTTTGGGAAGCACGTTACCTTTTATCTGTTTTTGGTTAAAAGAACATCCTATTGCGAATAAGTTATTATCAAAATTAATAAAAAAGAGTATTCATGATGATGTTCTTGATGATGTGTTTGACTACGAACATATCCTTTGGATGAGAATTCACTTGAAAGATAAAGGAATCTTCTACGAGGGGAAATACCGCCGAAGAGAAGAAAATGGACTAGAATCATGGATAATTTTGGTAGACTATGATTGTGTCAAAGAAGAAACAAAAGAAATTATTTTCAGTTCCGATTGGAATGATACATCCAAATCTGTTGCTATTAATTTGAGAGATGCAGATATATTAGAATTCATGTATGATAAGGATTCTGAAACTTGGAAACGCCTGATTGAAAACTAATAAGGACAGACACAAATCATTTTATAAATTGAAAGTGTAAAACCCACTACCTTTAGGTGGTGGGTAGTTGACTTGAAATAATCACATTGACTCACCACCAACTTCCTACTATAATATAAGTAAATGGAACAACGGAGGGAGGAAAACAAAATGGCTAATATTTTTGACGTGGCAAAATATATCCTTGAGCGAAAAGGAACTATGTCCACAATGAAACTACAAAAATTATGTTATTATGCTCAGGCTTGGGCTTTAGTTTGGGATGATGCCCCTCTATTTAACGAAGATTTTGAAGCTTGGGCTAATGGACCAGTATGTAGGGAATTATTTTTTAAAACAAAAGGAAAATATTCCGTTTCTGCTGATGATGAAACAGGAGGAAATGGTGATTTAACAGCTAACGAAAAAGATACTATCAACCATGTTTTAGAACACTATGGAGATCATAATGCTCAATGGCTTAGTCAGTTAACGCATATGGAAGATCCATGGAACGAAGCTCGCATAGGAATCCCCCCAGGAGTCGGATGTGACCACATAATATCAAAAGAAAGTATGGCAATGTATTATGGCGGTCTGTAGGAAGAAAATCAAACAAGCAAAAGAACCTAAAGGAAATAGTATTGGGCAAGGTGGAAATCCCGATCAATACTATTCACAATATCCTGCTTGGAATTTTTCAAGCTGTGATAAGGAAAATTGGAGTCTATATTCTGATGGGGTACGCAAAATATTTTGGGATGAAATATTGCCTCATATTCAAGGATGGGAGACTCAAACTTGGGGCGATATTTTAATCAATGCAAAAAAGCAAAATCATTCCATTAATGTCGGAGATTTAAATAAAATAGCATCAGATAGATTTGTTGAGTTATACATTGAAGCAGAGTCTTTGATTTCTCTACGATTGACAGGCACCCATCGTATCTATGGATATATGAATGGCTCTGTTTTTAATATTCTATGGATTGACTTGGATCACGGCAATAATACAACATGTGTTTGCAGATCGTATAAGAAACATACCTAATATTCAATAAATGATAAGTCAAAATAAAAATACAGGGAGTCATCTAAATGACATTGATCATATAGATGCTCCCCTTTTGATGTTAAAAATTGCTGTTGCAACTGTTGCAGTGCCATTGTTTATTGACTTTTGAGCTTCCAAATCCGAGGAATCCAAACGAGAAACCTCGATCAAGGGCTTTTATTTTTTTTGTGTCAGTTGATTTGCAATATGGACATTCTGGGTGTTTGCGTTTGTACTCCTCTCGTTCACGGTTAACTTCTGTTATTGATTTGGGTGTGTATTTTAAATCGAATTTTTCTGGGACTTCTCCTGTGTCTAAAACATAATCGACAATAAAGAAATTATCTCGATGATCCAAAATATATCCTTTTTCTCTCCCCATTATAGTCAACATATTATATTCTTTATAATGCACTCTTTTGTTTTCATCAATGTTATATATCTCAAATATTGGGGATAGATCATACGTATCTCCATTGATAATCGTTTTTCTATATCTTAACGAATAATTACAATAAGGACATACCTCCGTATTTTCACTTATCTCTTTTTGACATTGAGAACATTTTATTCTCGAACCAAAGATATTAACCCGTTTCTCCCTCAATGGATATCCACAATAAATGCACTTTTCGCTTTCAAAACTTATCTCTTTCTTACACTCAGGACAATCTATTATCATTTTTTCTTCATCTCCATTCTATTTTTTAGATTAAGTATAACATATACTTTATGTTATATCTACAAAAAGATGGTGTTCACTGGGCGAAAATTAAGAGATTTTGGAAGGCTTAATCATATATTGAAAAAACTAAAAGGAGCTATCATATAGATGCTCCTCTTTTTATATCAAAAATCGCTGTCACAATTGTTGCAATGCCATTGTTTCGAATTTTTTGATAAACTAAATAATCCAAATACGGCAAAATTAGTAGCTTTGGAAAGACCACTTATTTTTTTTGTGTTTTTGCTTTTGCAGTATGGGCATGAAATCATAGTTTTCTTTTCGTAAGTATATTTTTCTGGTGGAGCAGGTTCATATTTAAGTTCGAATTTCTCTGGAACTTCGTCTGAATCCAAGATCGTATGAACTATATTGAATCTGTCGATTAAATCTAAAATATATCCATTTTCCTCAGTCATTTGATTTAAAGTATTTACTTCTTTTCTTATGTCTTTTGGGTCTGGATTATTTTTATGTACCTCAAAAATCGGAGTAAGATCGTATCTATCTCCATTAATCCACGTGACTGTGTTTTTGCCATACCTCATAGCAATTGCGTCTTTTATTGGATATCCACACTGAACACATATTTCACTTTTATCACTTATTTGCCTTCCACATTCTGGACACTCTATCAACATTCGCTATCACCTCTTCTTATTATAGTTAAAGCAAGTATAACATATTTTTTCTACAAATTCCACTCAAAAGTTTGATATTTAAATCAATTGACAATGATTCAAACAATATCTCTGAAAATGTTGGAAAGCTTGCCAAATTATTTAACCTGCTGGGTGTAAACAATCCTATTTCAGATTTTAAAAAAATTTTCTCCCCTTCAAATTATAAATATACAGAAGAGCTTGGAGAAAGATTCAAAACTCTAAAATCTGAAGCAGGAGAAAAACATCTTTCGTTTAAAGAATATATTGGAGGATTAAATGGTGTTCCAGACGAAATTCGATATTTTATACAAACAACGAAAGAAGCTAATCCAACTTTAGACGATTTTAAAAAGTCCTTGAGTGGAATAAACATTGGATCAAAAATTGCGGCGGCTGGTTTAAATTTTCTTTCCTCTGCGATTATAAGCATTGCAGTAGATTTTATTTATACAGCAATTACTCGTGCAGATGATTTAGCAAACGCAGCCGAAGCCGCTGGTCAAGCGTATAAAGAAACTGCAAGTAATTTAGACTCCTACGCAAGTGAGATTGAAAGTCTAAGAAATACAATAAATGACCACAACTCCAGTTTGCAAGAAGTAACAGATTCAAGAACTCGTCTCAGAGAAATTCAAGACGAGATGATTTCTAAATATGGCTCTGAGGTAGGGGCTATCGATAACATCACTAAAGCAGTACAGGGTCAAACAGATGCTATTGAAGAGAATATAGAAGCCCTCAAAAAACAGCAATATGAAAAAGAGATGGACAATCTTATTGCTAACGAAAGTGGAGGTTTCCTGTATAAAAACTCTATAGGAAACCTTTTGAATTATGGAACTGCATCACCAAAAAAAGTAATGATTAAGCAGATGGAAGACTTTGAAATTAAAATTCCGTATGTTGGTGGATACGAGGAACTTGAAGAAAAATTTAAGGAAATAATCAAAAACAATCTGGGTGAATTTGACGAAGAGAATCCTACCCTTTTAAAAGGAACAGCTAAAGATGTTTATGCCACAATAGATGACTTAGAGACAGCTCTAAATGATTATATTGCCAAAAATCCTAGTCTTAAATCATCATCATTTTTTGATGGCGTATCAGATCAATTATCATCTGCTGCTAGTGAAACAAATGAGATTTCCTCAAAATATGAAGAATTATATAACTCCTATCTTATGTTTGAGAAAATTCTTCCAAATGGTACCTACAAAGGTTATTATGAGGACATTGAAGAAGAATACAATAAACACCAAGAAGCAATAAACTCTGGTGATTCAAAAAAAGCGGAAGAAGCATTTCAAAATTATGTCCAAAAAACTAGTGAAGCCACTCAAAAAGCATTAGATGATGGAGAAGAAGGAGTAGCAAACTTCTTTAAATCTCTACACACAGAATTAGAAGTTGAAGTTAATCTTTCTATACACAAGAAAGACATCAACAACGATATCAAAGATGCTCTCACTGATGCTGGCGTTCTTGATAAAGACGGGAAAATTACAGCTAAATATTCTTTAGAAGATCTTATATCGGGAGAAGGTAAATATTCAGAACTAACTGACGAATTAAAAGACTTGATACCTACGTATGATATTAATTTTGAAACCTTGCAAAAACTCCTCGAAGACGATTATGGATTAAAATCCAAACAAGCCATTGAACTCGCTGATAAATTTAAAGGAGAATATCAGAAAGAAATTGAAGAACTTTCAAATCAAGATTTAACTACTGTCGGCAAAATAGACCTTAGTTACATAGAAACTTGGGACGAATTAATCGAGAGAATCGAAAAATATAATCAATTAATGGCTCAAGGAAACGAAGAAGATGCAAAACTGGCTTTAATAACCAATAAAGAAAAGCAAGATACAATCACTGGAAAATTTACAAGAAAAGTATCGAGAGAAACGGAAAGTCAAAAAAATCAATATAAAAAAGATAACCCATCTGTATCTCAAAAAGAATTAAATAAAATTCTTGGCAATCCACAACATCAACTTGATGAGTTCGAGAAATGGATAAATTCGCTTGACTCAGATGAACTAAATCTTGTTTATAAAATTTCTCTTGATGATGAATCTGCCTACTACTCCCTCGAGCAATGGCAAAAAGCATTTGATAATGCCCAAAAGACAAAATCTGAGCAAGAAATGGAATACCTTTCCACCATCCTTAATTCAACAGAAGATGGTAGTTTTGGCAAACAATATCAGGAGGCTATAAAAGACTTAGATACTTTACAGGATGCTCTACAAAAATTTAACGCTGGCGAACTCTCCTCTTCTGACAAACAATCTCTCATCGAGCAATTTCCAGTATTAACTCAATATGAAAACTTTGGAGAAGGAATCTCTGCCCAAATAAATACTTTGCTAGGAGATGCCGAGAGAGAAACAGGGCTTGAACAACTTTTCAAGGAGAAAATAGCTGAACTTACCAAGAGCTATGGAGAAGACTCTGAATTGGTCAAAGCTCTCACGAAAATAAAGGAAGAACTTTTTGAAAATTATAAAATATCTCAAAATTCTGATGGTTCTTACTCCACTACCAGTACAAGGAAATCTGATATTATATCAAAATATACAGATCAACTCAATGAAATCGACCATACAATGAATGTAACTAATAATGAGATTGATAAATTAAAAGTTCAAGAAAATTATAATGTAGACGAGTTTTATAATGAACTCATAGAGGCAGCTGGCAAAAAAAAGGAACTATTACTGCAAGAGCGAAACGACCTACAAGCTCTACTTTCTAGTGGCTCCGTAGAAGTAGGCACAGCAGAATACAACGAAATCCAACAACAAATCCGTGATTTGGACGAGCAAATTATAGATGCAGATAAATCCGTTGTCCAATACACTAAGGATCTCAAAGACTTACAGGTTCAAAAATTTGACAAGATAAAGCAAGAATTTGATGACCAAGCCTCCCTCCTCGATCATGAAGCCAATATGCTCAATAAACAGATTGAAGGAATTGAAAAACAGGGGGATATTGTAGACGCAAGTCAATATGAAACTCTTATTGCATTAGAACAACAAAAAATATCTAAATTAGAACAACAGCTTGCTTCTCTCCAACAGGCAATGCAAAATGCTCTAAATTCTGGCGCAATTCAAGAGGGCGACCACGAATGGTATGAGATGCAAAAATCAATCAATGATACAGAAGAATCGATAATGGATGCTAAAAATGCAATCATTGATTATAATCAAGCAATTAAACAAATTCAGATTGATAAATTTGACAAAATAGTGGAGAAGTTTGAAGGCATGGCATCTGCCTTAGATCATCAAACTTCTATGCTAGAAAAGCAAGTAGAACTTCTAGAATTACGTGGAGAAACCGCTGACGCTTCTATGTATTTGTCATTGATTGGAATTGAGCAACAAAAAATGGCATTGCTCAATCAAGAATTGGCTGAGTTACAAAGCAGTTTAAATGAAGGACTCTCCAACGGAAGTATCCAAGAAGGTACAAAAGAGTTCTATGATATGCAAAATCAAATCTATGGTGTAGAGGAATCTATTTTGGACTCTCAGATAGCCATAGAAAAATTCAATCAGTCAATTAAAGATTTGTATGTTGATAAATTTGATGAAATAGAACGAAAATTCCAATCAATGACAAATACATTTGACCATCAGGTCAGTATGATGGACAAAAACCTTCAATTACTTGAATTAAGAGGAGACACGGCTGATGCCTCTATGTATTCTCAGATGCAAGCTATACAGCTTTCTAAACAGGCAACTTTGGAGCAAGAGTTAGTTGAATTGCAAGCAGCGATGTCAGACGCAATTGCCCACGGGGTAAAGGAAACCGATGAGCAGTATCTATCTATGCAAAGTACGCTTTATGCCACAGAAGAAGCCATTATGGATTGTAAAATTGCTGTAGAAGAATATAATCAGGCTATTAAAGATTTATATGTAAAGAAATTCGAGGAAATACAGAGAAAATTTGAAATCATGACATCCTCTATGTCACATCAAGTAACGATGCTTGATAAACAAATCCAGCTCATAGAAGCCAGAGGAGACGACATAGATGCTTCCATGTACTCTCAAATGCAAGCTTTAGAAAATCAAAAAATGAACACTCTTGAACAACAACTCGTGCAACTTCAAGCAGCGATGGCAGAAGCTCGTGCAAATGGAATAACTGAAACTGATGAGCAATATCTAACCATGCAAAATACTCTCTATGAAACCGAAGAGGCTATCATGGGTTGTAAGATTGCTATGGAGCAATATAATCAAGCTATTAAAGATTTATATGTAAAGAAATTCGAGGAAATACAGAGAAAATTTGAAATCATGACATCCTCTATGTCACATCAAGTAACGATGCTTGATAAACAAATCCAGCTCATAGAAGCCAGAGGAGACGACATAGATGCTTCCATGTACTCTCAAATGCAAGCTTTAGAAAATCAAAAAATGAACACTCTTGAACAACAACTCGTGCAACTTCAAGCAGCGATGGCAGAAGCTCGTGCAAATGGAATAACTGAAACTGATGAGCAATATCTAACCATGCAAAATACTCTCTATGAAACCGAAGAGGCTATCATGGGTTGTAAGATTGCTATGGAGCAATATAATCAAGCTATTAAAGATTTGCAAGTTGAAAAGCTAGAAAAAATAGCTGAAAAGTTTGATAATATGTCTGCTACCCTAGATCATAAGATTAATACGATAGAAAATAAGATAAAAATTCTAGAATTACAGGGTAAAGATATAGACGCTTCTATGTACGAAGATATGATTCGTATTGAAGAGCAAAGGACAAAAGATTTAGAAAAAGAGTTAGTCGAACTAAAATCTGCTATGCAAGAGGCTATCGCAAGTGGAGATATCACTGAGGGCGATGAACAATGGGCGCAGATGGAGCAAACTATCAATGATGTAGAAGAAGCGATTCAAAATTCTACTATCGCAGCCTTAGAATTTAAAGAAGCGATTAAAGATCTTTATTTAGATAAATTCAATAAAGTAGCTGAGAAATTTGATAATGAACTCTCTTTGACAGGACACAAAGAAAATTCAATCAAAAATGATATGGATATTTTAGAGGCTCGCGGATATATGGCAAGTGAAAAATCCTACTTAGATCTTTTGAAAGTTAGTCAGACAAACCTTAGCCAAAATCAGAAAAAAGCAGATAAACTAAGAGCTTCTCTGCAAGAGGCATTGGATTCTGGCTATATAGAAAAAGGCAGCGAGCAATGGTACGAGATGGTCAAGGAAATCAATGATGCAGATGAAAGTGTACAAGATGTAAAGAAATCATTGATTGAATATCAAAATGAGCTTAGACAACTCAAATGGGATAAGTTTGACTGGGTACTGGATAGAATGTCTAAGATAACAGATGAGACAGAATTCCTCATTAAACTCATGAGTGATTCTGATTTATTTGAAGACAACGGAAATATTACTAATAAAGGACAGGCAACTCTTGGGCTTCATGCAGTTGCATACAACGTAGATATGACTCAGGCTGACAAATATGCGAAAGAATTAAATAAAATCACAGCCCAACTGCTGTCAGACCCATACAATACAGACTTAATAGCACGCAGAGATGAATTGTTAAAACTCCAGCAAGAATCAATTTTAGCTGCGGAGGATGAAAAACAGGCAATAAAAGATTTAGTTGAGGATGGGATTAATAAGCAATTGGAAGCAACCCAAGAGCTTATTGATAAGAGAAAAGAAGCCCTCTCCGCCGAAAAAGAGTTGCATGATTATCAAAAGAATATCCGTGAAAAAACTAAGGAAATTTCTTCTCTAGAAAAACAAATGGCTGCTTACGCTGGAGATGACTCCGAAGAAACAAAAGCCACTATTCAAAAATTAAAAGTTTCTTTAGAGGAAGCAAGAGAAGATTTGAGTGAAACGGAATATGATAAATATATATCAGATCAGGAGGAATTGCTTGATAATCTTTATGATGAGTACGAGGAGTTATTAAATGCTAGACTAGATGATGTAGATGCACTCATCAAAGAAATTGTCGAATCTACAAATAAGAACTCTGAGGAAATTCAACAAACAATATCTGATGTGGCATCTGAAGTTGGATATTATGTAACGGATGAGATGAAAAATATTTGGGGAAGTTCTTCTCTCTCTACGAACCAAGTTGTGGATGTTTATGGAGAAGGATTTTTAGATAAATTAACCACAACAAATTCTACTCTAAATAATATTCAGAATCTCTTAGAAGAAATGAGCTACGTTAATGATAAGAAGGTAGGTTCTACTATAGCTACTATTCCAGCAGAAAAACAGGATAAAGACCTTGGATTTATCACAATCAAGAAGACTGAGGATCCGAACTTTGACAGTAGCTTTGCTACAAGAGCAAAGTATTATAAGAAAGCGGGATATACTGACGCATATATTGATTCTGCGGAACAGAAAAGAAAAGTACTTGCATGGCTACAAAAGAATGGATATGCAAAAGGTAAGAAGAAAGTTACAAAACCTGAAATAAAACCAACACAGGAGGAAGGTGTTGAGTATATTCTCTCCCCTTCCACTGGGGCTATCCTAACACCATTAAAATCAGGAGATTCAGTTCTCACCAACGGAATGACAAAAACACTTTGGGATTTTGCATCTAATCCAAGTAATTTTATTCGCAAAAACACTTTGCTTAATGGAACTACTCAGCTTACACCATTCCAAAATATATCAAAAGGCGGAAACATAGATATGGGAGGAATTTCTCTTAACATAGCAATTGATCACGTTCAAGATTATAACGATTTTGTAAACCAGGCAATAAGAGATAATAAATTTGAAAAGTTCATTCGCTCAATTACAATTGATAGATTGAACGGTGGAAATTCATTGGCAAAAAATAAATATAGACGTTAATGTGGGAGCAGGCTCGTACTGCTCTCTTTTTTTAATTAAAGGAGATTATAATTATGGATTACAAGAAAGAATACGAAAATCAGAGACAGGTAAACACAAAACTCGTAGAGGAAATTGATAATTTAAAAACCAAAATAAAAGATTTAAAACTAGAGAATGACTTTTTGAAATTATACAAAACAGTAGATGATGATACCTCTACAAAACTCCTGGAGAGTCTGACAAAAACAAAGGAAGAATATAGAGAGCTGTGCCGTGAAGCTAGAAGGACAATCCACGAAGCAGAGGAAGAAAAAGAACTATATAGAAAATCTCGCATGGAAGTCAAAGAGTATTTGGAGAAAGCATCTGAAATATTACAAGCAGTCAAAGGAGAGTGATTTTATTTTAAATGCTATAGATTTTAGATATGATGGACAGACATTAAGTTCTTTTGGATTCGTCATTTGTAATTTCGATGATGACGATCTAAATGTGACAAGTCTCGGTTCTAATATTACTTTTAATACAATTTCATACGCTAGTGGAACAAAATATAAAATCACGGACACAAAGTATGAGGAATGTTTGCAGACTACATTTGATATTTGCAAAAATCCCTGCACTTCAGAGTTACTAGAACTAACAAAAGAAGATATTCGCACTTTGATGAGATGGTTAAACCGAAAAGAGTTCTTGGAATTCAAACTTATAAACAAAGAAATCGGTGGATTAGAAACCATTTATATGGCAAGTTTCAATGTAGAGAAATTAGAATATGGCGGAAAAGTATATGGATTAAGGCTGACAATGAATACTGATAAACCATTTGGATACGGAGAGCTTCAAACATATAACCTTAATTTTTATAGAGGCACAGAGAAGTTTAAGGTCTGTGATATGTCCGATGAAGAACTTGAAATTTATTTGGATATGGAAATAACCTGCTATGCATCTGGAAATCTAAAAATTACAAATAGTTTCAATAACCAAACTATGATTTTTCTCAATTGTAAAGAGAATGAAGTAATTAAAATTGATGGAGTCAACCACATTGTCACAACCTCAGAAAAAAATCATTCTATTTATGATGATTTTAACTTTGAATTTATAAAAATAGGCAACTCTTATTGGAATCGAACAAATGAATTCTCTGTTACATTACCATGTAATATAAAATTTTCCTATTATCCTATTATGAAAGAAGCATTATAGAAAGAAGGTGATTATTTTGGCAAATGAAAATACTCAAAAATATAGCTTAGGCTCCAATATATTCGGACAGTTTTCATCCAATAACGAAAATACATTTATTGTTTCTGGCTCTGGCAAAATAAACGACTTCTCAGATTCTAGTATTAGCTTTCCTGACTCTGTAAAATCTAAAATAGAATATCTTGTTTTCGAGGAAGGAATCACACATATCGGAGACTATGCTTTTTACAAATGCGTCAATCTAAAAACTATTATCTTCTCTTCCACTATAATATCAATAGGGAAAATGGCATTTGGTCTTTGTTCTTCTTTATTGGCTATTGATCTGCCAGATAATATAGAAGAAATAGAGGAAATGGCATTTTTTAGTTGCTCTTCCTTAAACGGAATATCTCTTTCTAAATCTCTAAGAAATATTAGCGAATCTACTTTTAGCCATTGTACAGAATTAGATAGCATCGTTATTCCTAGCAATATAAAAGTAATTGAAACCGCTGCTTTTTATGGATGCGAAAGTCTTGATACCATAGTTTTGCAAGATGGCGTTCAAGAGATTGATTCTTGGGCATTTTGCGGATGCTGTTTTGAGGAATTTGACTGTCCTAGAAGCGTATTAAAATTATCAAATAATTCGTTCGGGACAAAATGTACTGGCAATATCATTATTAATAATCCAGGTTGTGATCTGTCTGAATTTTCTGGCGCAAATAATATTACTGGATGGATAGATTCCACTGCCGATGAATATGCATCTAGCACAGATGACAGAACCTTTGATCCTCTTAATTTTGCTACTGCCAGTATTATAGCCCCTCCCAAAAAAACTATATTTAAGCAAGATGAACCTCTTAATTTTGACGGATTAAAAATTGAAATTACATATTATTCAGAAACGAACGAAATTGTAAGAATCGAGGATATTACAGATTATATTATAGAAATAGAGGATATAGACACAGAGTTTATTGGAACGAAACGAGTTCCTATTACGTGTGAAAAATATGGAACAACATTCTCTCTATACTTTGATATTAAAATCATAGAATCCGACTATACTTCTAAGCTAACAGGAATATTTATAAAGAAATATCCAAATAGAATAAAGACTTATGACGGAAATCCTTTTGATCTTACTGGATTAGAGGTTTATGGAAATTTCTCTGACGGTTCAGAGGCTGAAATTAGTGATTATATAATAGACAAGGCAAATTCTTCTGAGGTCGGAACTCACAGACTTACTATAAGATATGAAGATTTTAATTGCTATTTTGATGTGTATATCATGAAAAATAAGGATACAGATGATCTTGATAACAATATTTCTAATATTAATCCTGACCCCATACTCGTATTAGGAAAAAAGCATGGAGAAAAACTCGGAGTTTTACCTGCAACTAATATTGTATACAAATATCATTTTAACTCATATGATGAAATCTCTTTTTCCGTTAATAAATATAATGACGGTAAAAAATGCCCTTTATGGGACGAAATTACAGATTTTAAAACTATCTGGTTCAAAGAGAAGGATATTTGGTTCGAGATATATGTTGAATGTGATGAAGAGGATTCAACTATAAAAAATGTAACTGGTGTTTCTATCGGCGAAGCAGAACTTTCTCAGATTTTACTCTATAATATAGAAATAAATACAGAGGATGATATAGCTAGAGATGACTATAAAATCACCGTTTTATTTGACAGAAATAATGAAGAGAGTTCTCTTTTACATAGAATCACAGACAAAGCACCTCATTACAAAATAACTCATGTAGATGCTAGTTTAATGAAAATTCAAAGGACTTTTTCTTTCGACAATATTTCCATATACGATGCTCTTCAAGAGATTGCTGAGGAAATCAACTGTATTTTTATTATCGGGTCTGGAACAAATAGATATGGAATGATTGAGAGAACAATATCTGCGTATGATTTAGAGTACTACTGTCTCTATTGTGGAAACCGATATGAAATTAGTGATATTAATACACATGGTGCAGAAGGAAGCTCCGTTGGATGTATTGGAAATGTTGCAGATCTAGTACATCCATATGGCGAATACACTTCTATTTTTATTGATAAAGATAATCTAGCAGAGAATATTACTTTCTCTACTGATAAAGACTCTGTAAAAAACTGTTTTCGCTTAGTCGCTGGTGATGATCTTATGACTGCAACTATCCGAAACTATAATCTGAGTGGTTCCAATTATCTATGGTATTTTTCAGACGAAATTAAAAGAGATTTGCCTACAGAACTTTCAGATAAAATTGATGCCTACAATGATAAATGGAACCAATACTACTCTCTCAATGAGGATTTTTCTATCGGAACTGTAGATGAAAATATATATAATAAATTCAAATCCTTATGTGAGAAATATCCAGATAATATAAAACCATGGGAATATGAAAATGAAATCAAGTCATATTCTGACTTATTATCAAGTTATTATGAGCTGATTGACTTTTCCTTGTATTTAGAAAGCGAAATGATGCCTGCTGTTGAAATAACAGAATCTACCATTCATGAAGAAATGGAGAAGGCGAAATACATATCTAATATTCGTGTAGCCGTCACAAATTTGCAAAATGCAAGTGTATCAACTGTTAATGCTGCAATTAGACAAACAGTAGAAACATTGGTAAGATCGGAATACAAAGTTACTATCTCATCGGAATCTTATTCTCGAAATGGAAGTATCGGTAACTGGGCTGGATATATAAAATTAACCAGTACATACGAAGATGAAGATGGGAAAAAGCTAACAGAAACAAGTGATTTAATCCATATTATTATTACTGGAAATTACGAGACATTTATAAAACAAAAAATAGATATTGTATTACATGGAAAGAATGAAGATGAGTCATATGATTTGTCTTCTCTTTTTTCTTTAAGCATATCTAGATTTCAAGCGGAGTTAAAAAAATATTGTCTACAACGACTAAAATCCTTTTCTGATGCTTGTGATAGCGTTTTAAATATGATGATCGAGCAAGGAATTCCTGACCAATCTCAAAACATAGGATATAGGGAATCTATATATAAAAATATTTACTTAGATTATTATGACAAATCTTACATTTTAAAGGCAGAAATAAGGGTTAGAGACTCAGAAATCCAATTAATAGAAGGAGTATATGATTCCGATAATAATATCACTACAGATGGTATGCTAACTGAATGCGATAAAATAAAAAATTCTGTTCAGGCTGAACTAGATTTTGAAAATTTTATTACAGATAATGGCGAAAATCCAGATTTATGGAATACTCTCCTCTCCTATCGCAGAGAAGACACCTATCAAAATGATAATTATATTTCTGACGGTCTTAGCAATAGAGAGTTATTGGAACATGCAGAAGATTTTATGAAACAGGCAAGAAGACAAATTTATCGTTCGGCTGCCCTGCAACATTCTATCTCCTCTACTTTAAAAAATCTTCTCATAATGCCAGAATTTGCTCCTCTTCTCTCCTCTTTTGAGGGTGGAAATTGGTTAAAAGTAAAAACAGATGATAAAATTTACTCTTTACGTCTTATCGGATATGAAATTGATTACGACAACTTAGAGGATATATCTGTGGAATTTTCAGATATCAGAAAAATTGGAGATGCTATAGATACTCTCCAAAGTATCTTAAATCAAGCAACTTCTCTTAGCTCTTCTTATAGTGCTATTTCAAGGCAAGCGTCTAAAGCAGAGGATGCCAAGCGAACAATCGACAGCATAGCAACAAATGGTCTTGCTCTCACAAAAACAAAAATTATCGACAGTGCTGAAAACCAAAATATGGTAATGGGTGATGACGGTCTCTTATTTAGGGAATATCTCCCTATCACTGATAATTATGATGATAAGCAACTAAAAATCATCAATAAAGGAATTTATCTTACCGATGATGCTTGGAAAAGCTCTAGGACTGGCATAGGAAACTTCTTTTATTATGATCCAGATTTGGGCAAGGAAATTGAAACTTATGGTGTTGTTGCAGATACATTAGTTAGTAGTTTAGTTCTCAGCGAAAAGGTGAAAATTTACAATAGGAATCTTAGCACGGTAATCGATGAAGATGGAATTACTATGAAAGGTATCAAAAACAATGTCTATTTTAACCCTAATAATACTTCCATTATAAGAATAACTAAGAAAGAGTTCGGAGATAAAGAAGATAATTTGATGTATGTGGATAACGAAGGGAACTTATGCGTAAAAGGCAAAGTTACCGCAAATGCTCTTATCTTATCAAACGAAGCGGAGGAATCCGTAACAACTACTGTTTCTGCTGGCATTTTCCCAAACGGATTTAGCCAATCTGTATTTGATGAACTCACAGATGGAGGACGAATCAAAGGCTTTTTTATCGGTGAAGATAATAACGCATATTTAAATGCTGATTATATTAAAACTGGTCTCCTTGCAGGACCAGATGGTCTGAATGGAAACTATTGGAATCTTGCCACAGGAGAATTTAGATTGTCTGCTTCTACCTCTATTGTTGATGGAAATAATGTTACAACAATGGAGGATTATATAAAAGGAAAAGCTGGAGAAACATCTTTATCTATTTCCTTGAGCAAAGAAGTACAAATAATCAACGTTGATTCAGAAGGAAATTATCCTGATGATCTAGAAATTTCCACTGATATTACCGTAATGTATGGCTCTAAAAATGTCACACATGATCCTAATTGTGTAATAGAATACTACTCAACAAGACCTATATCTCTATCAATAGGGAGTACATCTGGTGCAGAAACAGTTGCTATCGCTGAGAAAATAGAAGGTGATTCCCTTGAACTTACAGTAAAAGCTGTCTATTCAGAAAATATAGAAGCAAGAAAGACGTTTACAATCACAAAAATTTATTCTGGAAAAGATGGAGAAACATACCTACTAGAATCCAGTGTAGAAGTAGTATCTAAAGACAGATACAACTCATTCGCACCAGAGACAATAACTTTTCATTCCTACTGTTTTGATATGGCAACAGGGCGTTCCGATTTTAATGGTTATGTTCAAATCCAAGAAAAAAGGTCTGAAAAATGGATAACATTATATGAAGGTGATACAGCAGAGTCTTCTATTACACATTCTATCGGAGAAACTTTTGTATTTATTGGAAATAATGTTATTTTTACAGATTCAACTAATTCAAGAGTATTGTCCACAGCTACAACAAACTCTGATGCAGTAAGATGCAATATATTTCTGGATTCTGACAGGACTATTCTGATAGCAAGAAAAACTATAGATATTATAACAGAAAAAATTTACACACCTGATGAAGTTTTTAATATTTTAACAGAAAATGGGAAACGTAAAGGCATTTATATGAGTGGCAACAATCTATATATTAATGCTGATTATGTTAAAACAGGAACAATGTTAGCTGATCGAATCAAAGGAGGAACCTTAGCTTTAGGAGGAGCTAGTAATGGTAACGGCGAACTTAGAATATTCGATGATGTGGGTAACAGGATTGTTCTGGCAAATAATAACGGTATAAAAATATATAGTAAAGAAGATAGTGTTAATCACGTTGTAAGGTTGGGAGCAGATGGAATAACCGCAATAGCTGGAAAAATTGGAGCATTCATTATAGGAAAAAATGAATTAACTCATAACAATCCTCAATATGTTATTGATGACTATCTAACACAGAGAGTATATATTGGTTCTAAGGGTTTATCTACAGAAAGTGATGAGCGTAGTGTGCAAATGGCTAGTGGATCTATCATTTTTAAATATGGTTCTTCTAGAAATTTCACAATAAGTACCTCTTATACCCCTGGAGAAGCTTATGCGTTAAAATTTGTGGGGGAAACGCTTTTCTCTAATTCTTCTCAATTTAATTCCAATGTAACCATTGACAATAAATTGAGTGTATATGGCGATTTAAATATTAATGGCAAAATAAAATATCAAGGAAAATCTCCTTATACAAGTGGAATTAATATTGGCAATCTCTGGCTTGATGTTCAAGATGGACTTATAATAGGCAAATCTGGTTCTTATACTGAACCTACATTTACTACATCTGGCTATACTGGAAGTTTTCCAATTTACCTTCCTAGCGGAATGGTATCAAGCTGGGTATATGTAGCAGATGGTCTCATAACATCAGTATCCTAAAAAAGGAGGTGATAAAATGGCAATTGAAGGAGTACATATATCAGATTTATCTAATGCAAACCTAGCAGAAGAAACGACAAATCTATACCTACCAATAGGTTCTGAGGCAATGAACAAGATTTCTATCAAAGATTTTGAAAAACTTTTGCAGAAATATCTAAATTACATTTCCATTGATACTGGAGAAGTCAGCATCACATGTACAGGAATAGCTGATAGTAATGGGAAATACCCATCGGCATCCGCTAAAGCCACGTTTAATAAAACTTTCAAAAACGCTCCAGTAGTAATCCCTATTGTAAAAACAACAGTTCCTGGCACATCCGTTTTGGGATGTTCTGTGTACAATGTAACAACTACTGGTTGTGATGTTTATTTGACTAGAACTAACAGTCAAAAGACTACTGTAAACTGGATAGCTATAGGTTCGATTTAATTATAATTTAGGCGAGTTTTTACTCGCCTTTTTTGTTGCTCAAAATCGATTAATCAAAAAGGAGAGAATAATTTTTATGAAAAATTTTAGTGCAGAAGATACAACAAAAGAACTGGAAAAATGGCATTTGTACTACGAAAAAAAAAGTGGGAATTATACAGATGCACAGTTAAAAAATAAAAACTATGCTAAAGGTGCAGGTAATTATACATGGTTTTGGAGATATCTACAACAACATGGACTTTGCGGAAATATGCAGGGAGAACCTTGGTGTCAGGCACTTATGGTGTATATTTTTGCAATACTCGGCGGAGATGACGCTCCAAAGAAATGCTTAGGTGGGGTAACTTACTCTACGATCGAGCAAATTACTCTCGCAAAAAAGGCAGGACAATGGGTTTCTAAATACGGACAATTATCTGTCGGGGATTTGGCAATGTTTAAACACTCTTCTACTACTGGACACGTGGAAATGGTGTACAAATTTAACGATACATATATTTGGACAATTGGTGGCAACACAAGTGATGACTCTTACAATAGAGAGGGAAATTGCGTTGGAAAACACAAAATGCTGAGAAGCAAATCTACATTACAGGGATATGTAAGACCTTTATATTCTGGCAGAGTAAAGGCGAGCCGTGGGATGACTGGGAAATATGTAAAAGAGGCACAAGAACTACTCGTAAAAAAAGGTTTTAGTGTTGGAAAAACTGGAATTGATGGTGACTTCGGAAATAATACAGTAAAAGCAGTCCAAGCGGCTCAAAAAGCCCTTGGACTTAGTCAAAGCGGCCTGATGAACAAAGAAACTTACAATGCTTTATTGAAATATGAGCCTAAAAAAACTACAACAACAGAATCTAGTACTCCAAGTAAAGCAGAAGAAACCTTCAAAGTTTTAAAAAAAGGAGATATCGGTGTAACAATAAAAGCATTACAGGAACTACTCCTTACAAAAGGATTTAACGTAGGTTCTTGCGGTGCAGATGGAGAATTTGGTTCTGATACAGAAAAAGCTATAAAAGAGGTTCAAAAAAAAGCTGGATTAACTCAGTCTGGTAAATATGATAAAGCAACTTACGAAGCTTTGATTAAAATGAAAGACAGTGTATTCCAAGTGTATGGATTAACAGATTCTCAAATTCGTAAAATCACTTCTCTTTGTATTCAAGAGCAAGGATCTAGTAAAGCTGGAATTATGTGGGAGGCTTCTCAAATGTGTAATTTGTGGGAGTCAAAATCCTCAACTACAAAAAAGAAATATGATAATAGTATTTATAAATATATTAGGAATAGTGGCTGGTATGCAAAAGCTGCAACTTATATGGATAAAGAAAATGGTTCCGCAGCTCAGCGTGAACATGTAAAAGAGGTTATGTGCAAAGGACTTCGTAGACTTCCATTATGCGTGGATGAGCATGATTGTGGCTCAGATCTTATTTCAAAACCATCTAATCCAGTAAGAGGAAAAACCAAAATCAAAAATCGCTATGGAAGCACTTATACTTATTTTGGGAAATCTGCTTGTGGAGATTGGTTTGGAGCAATTAATTATAAATTTGGACAACCATATTACACGACTGATGGAAAATTAACTACAAATTAAAAATAAGGAGGGGCACTATGTCCCTCTTTTTTAGAGGTGATAATTTGAACGAAACTTTTATTTATGATAGATATGGAAAAACCATAAAACAGTTAAGCCAATGGGATCAAAATGTGTTTATATATTTTAGAGATATTGCAAATGTAGATCTTATGGCTGACCCTGTTATACATTTCTTCTCTGAAAATGATGAAGTTGCTTATGTAACTAAAGCTACTGTCGAAAAAGATGTATTACACACAAAAATCCCTGACATTCTCTTGACGCTTGATAAGACTATATATGGATGTGTCTTTTGCAATGACAGTGAAGGTCAGCAAAGCAGATATTTCTTTCGTATTGCAATTGGTTTTCGTCCTAAACCTACTACATATATTGAGCCGAGCAAAGATTATAAAGATTATTATGACGTAATGGAAGTTTTAGCAGCCTGTAAAGAATATGCAAAATCAATAAATCTTATTATGGCTGATATTTCTTCATATACTAAAAGATCAGAGGATGCTGCTATTAGAGCTGAAAATGCTGCCGATAGAGCCGAAAATGCTATTACAAATTTAGATGATAAAATTACAGAAGTAAATGAACTGCTCGCTCAAACTCAAAAAACAGCAAGTGACGCAACAGAGCTAGTTAATAATTATAATACACAAATAAATAATGCTATAGAGGACGCAAAATCCAGTGTACAGGAATATGTAACAGGACTAATTGATGCAACAGATGCCGCAAATGCCGCCACTACAAATGCAAACGAAGCCGCTGAATTAGCAAGGCAAGCCGCCGCACAAGCTGGGTTAGAACGTGCGAATATGCCTAAACAATGGGGAGTTCGATTTAGAAATTATAGGGCTGGAAGTTCTCCTGTTGGTGAACGTTTAGGAGATGCTATAGGTTTAGTCGCAAATGTTGGAACAGATACTACAGAGAATGTTCAAAACGATTTTGATACTCTTGCACCGTGGCAGACATATAGAGTAAATGGGAACTGGGTAAATGGGAACTTTGTGGTAACTGCAAAAGAAGGAACTTCCGCATTTAGCACTACAAATGCAAATACATATGCACTTAGAAATTTATTTTATTATAAGATAGTCACAACACCAGAATATTTTGAAATCTGGATTTCTGACCAACTAATACCTGGTTACAAAGTCCCAAAAAGATTTATAAAATCTAATGGTAAAATCTTAGACAAGTATTATTATCCATGTTATAAATTAGCAAGAAATAGCGAATCTGACCCAACTCCTGTAACTAGAAGTGGAAAAGATATCATGCTACGAGCAACAGCTGGTGAATATCAACAATGGGTAAAAGAAAACCTATACAATTCAAACAATAAATATCATATAGAAACTTTTGCAGATCGACAAATCAATGAACTTCTATTTATGGTGGAATTTGCTACTCTGGACTCGCAGTCTATTATGAGGGGTGCATCTAATCTTCCATATCCATATACTGGTGGAGTTTGGGGAGATGATAGTTTTATAGCAAAGATAGAATCCACAAATGCTATTATTTTGCCAGCTAGAATTGGTGCGGAGTTTGTAGTAGGACAAAGAATTAAAATAGGAACTAAGAAAAAAGGATACGATATAGTAGATAAAGCTATTATTACTAATATAACAGACTATGCTAGCGACTCTAAAAAAATCTCTTTTAAATCCACTGATAATCGCACAATTACTGTAAGACCTGGATATTGGGTTGGGTCAGAATCATATCCAACAGGAGGAACAGACTCAGTTAAAACTCCTTCTGGTTCTCCCGTAAGCAATACAAGTGGAAAATATCAGTGCCGTTATAGGTATGTAGAAGATTTATGGGGGAATCAATGGTCTATTATGGGAGAAGTCTATGAAAAAGCGGGAAACTTATACTACTCTTCTACACCTTGGAAGACCAGTATAGATTCAACAAAAGGAAATTATGAACTTACAAGTACAATCATCGAATCTCAAACAGACCATGGTATTTATAAATTAATCCAAGATAATAATCATTCAGATATTGTATTTCCTGCTTCTGATCCAATTGAATTAGAGGAATATGCTCCGAGCGAAAGTACTTATTTCTGCGATTCCTTTTTTATACGATTCAACGAGAGCGCACTTGATGTTGTTGGAGATGACGGAAAGAGATTATTTAACACGCAAGCTAAGAGAGAGAATTCCTACCGTTGTGTATGTAGAGGTGGTGGAGTTTATAACGAAGGGGAAGGCGGATTATTCTCTGTAAATTGTTGTAATCCAAGAGAATTTAGTCACTACAATATGGGAACTAGGTTATCTTATACACCTTAGAGGGACAGTTTATGAGAACAAGAAGTCATACAAAACCCAAACAAGTAAAGATATTTAAAAGAGCAAATGGAAAATGCGAAATCAATATCGCTACAAATATAGAAGAACTCAAAAATAAAAATTCTTCTTATTACATATATGATTTATATAGATTTCTATGGAATGATTATCATGATGGACTAGAACAGGAAATTAGAGATGATTTTGATACATGGGCAAATTATGCAATAATGATGGACGGAACTCCAGAAGAACCCACAGACAGTGAAAAAATTGCTAGTCTCACCCGTGAAGTACAAAGTCTCAAAGAAGAAAACAAAAAACTATGGGAATTTAATAAACAAATCATGAATATCATACGTTGCGTAAATATTGGTGAAACGTAGATATTATTTTTTTGTCAAAATTTCTCCCAAAATCTTCTTTTCTTTTCAGAAGGAATAAATAGAAAGGAGAATTATATGAATAAAACTTTAACACTTGGCAGCTTATTTGATGGGAGTGGCGGATTTCCATTAGGAGGATTGCTTTCTGGAATTACTCCTTTATGGGCATCAGAAATTGAACCTTTCCCTATTCGTGTCACAACTAAGAGATTGCCAACAATGAAACACTACGGAGACGTTTCAACTTTAAATGGTGCAGAACTCCCACCTGTTGATATTATTACCTTTGGTTCACCATGCCAAGATATGTCTTTGGCTGGAAAAAGAACTGGGCTAAACGGCAACCGCTCTTCCCTATTCTATCAAGCGATAAGAATTATAAAAGAAATGAGGCAAAAAACTAATGAAAAATATCCAAGATTTATCGTATGGGAAAACGTCCCAGGAGCCTTCTCTTCTAATAAAGGAGAGGACTTCAAAACAGTCCTTGAAGAAATCTGCAAAATCAAAGACGAAAACACTTCTGTTCCTCGACCTAAAAAATGGGAAAACGCAGGAACTATCGTGGCAGACGGATTCTCTCTCGCATGGAGAGTCCTTAATGCACAATATTGGGGAGTTCCCCAAAGAAGAAAACGAATCTACCTTGTCGCAGATTTTGCAAGTGAATGTGCCAGAAAAATACTATTTGAGTCCGAAGGCTTGTCAAGGTATTCTGCGGAGAGCTTCCAAACGTGGCAAGGAACTACCAGAGATTCTGCGTCTTGCGCTGGAAAAACAAGCACAATCTGCTTAAATGATCAAGGTGGAGTCCGTATGGATGTGACCGAAGATAAGACCAGTACTTTGAGGGCAGGAGTGGTTCCAGCCACAGTAACGGTGTTTGAGAACCACTCCCAGGATACCAGATATACGGTGACGCTTGATGTAGCTCCCACGATCAATGCGGGCTACGGCACGGGCGGGAATAACCAGCCCTTTGTGGTGGAAACACCCAAGACACTAAAAATCCGCTCTGGCTGTGAGGGTGGCGACAAGGGTGCGCTGTCTGCCAGCATGAGTTCCAAGCAGTGGCTTGGCAACCAGGAGGCCTTCAGCGGCGATTATCATATCGTGGAACCAGACTATATTGTGCGTCGCCTGACTCCGACCGAGTGTGCGAGGCTACAAGGATTTCCCGTCTGGTGGTGTGATGACCTCGGAACAGAAAATCCGACAGATGAAGAAGTAGATTTTTGGAAAGAAGTATTTGAAACACACCGAAAACTTATAACAGGTGCTAAGAAATCTAAAACTAATAAACAAATTAGGAAATGGTTGCAAAATCCACATTCCGACTCTGCTGAATATAAGATGTGGGGGAATGGTGTAGCTTTGCCAAATGTATATTTTGTATTAGCTGGCATTGTTTGGTTAGCTGAACAAAATATAAACAATTAGGGATGCAAAAGCATCCCTTTTTTTATCAACTTTCCGACAGGTCTTTATGTAGCATAAGGAAAAGTTTAATATAATTATATTTTAATATTTTTGTTAATAATTGTCAATTTCTAAGATTGTCGAAAAACAATCGGGTAGGAGGTAGATAATTATTTTATCTACCGACCTCCCACACCACCGTACGTACGGTTCCGTATACGGCGGTTCTTTAGTTTTCACATACTTTCAGATAAAACTCTGTGAATGTTGGATATCCAAGTTCACGGAGTTTCTTGTCGTTAAATGCAGTCTGCAATACGAAATATCCACCACAATACCAGTTTCCATTCCGCATATTGGCACATATCCACGCCTTTTCTTCTTCCACACCTAACTTCTTTAATTCCTTGAATTTCGTCTTGACTTTCTTCCATTGTTTCCA
>CAYTNV010000020.1:0-32347 GCA_964439395.1 uncultured Blautia sp.
ACCATTGTTTCCATTCTTACCTTAAATTCTGGAATTCTACATTCTTCCTCCATATCATCTGGCAAATTAGTTGACACTAGTTTTGTCTTATCTGGAAAATAATATACCTTTGCACAACCTTGATTAGCTGGGACAAAACCCCATTCCTGCGTCATCAACTCATAGAAAAAACTTAATACTCCAGACTTCGGTAAAAGTTTTTCCGAGTCATAAGTAGAAGCCTCTTTTAGATTAATCTGTGCTAAAAACGATAATGGTCTATTTTTCTTCACTTCATCATACGCCATTCCCTCATAATAAGGCCACTCAAAATCCAACGGCAAATCTGGCTTTCCACCTATCTTACTTCTACCTATCGGCAATGGCTCATCTACCACTTCCTCATAAGAAATGCGAATTTCTTCTTTCTTTATCTCCCTAAACGCACTAAGAAGCGTATCCCAAGCTTCTCTTTTTTCATCCTTCACAGACATACTTATCCCTCTTTTCTATTCATATATCAACGATACCTTCCGTCTTCTGGTACAGATTCTATCATACTCATGCAGACTTCTTATTTGTCATCAACAAATACCCGTTTCATCCCATACAAAGGGAACTGCATTAGTCAGCGGTGCAAGCAGATCAAGCTTTAAACATGAGTTTGATGGAAATGTAACTCCAATAAGTCATATATTGAGAGTTTTAAACAGCAAAAGATATGAGAAAATGAAAGCGTGGTAATTCAATATAGCGTAAAAATGAGATTTATTTTTCAATATCCTCTTTATTATATAGAAATATAAAATTTTCCCATATATATCTTTTCTTATACACGTTCTATTTGTGAAATTAAGGGGCATTATCTGCCCCTACGTTTCTCTTTTCGTTTTTGCTGTTTTAACTCAAAGATTCTCTGTTTCTTAACATCCCTTTGTTCTTTACTAATGTTCTTGCGCTCCAGCTTATTTTCTTCTCTTTGCAATTTCAAAGCCCGCCAGGCCTTTGTGCCAACACCATTTTGCATTGTTTGCTTTCGAGCCTCTTTTTGTAGTCTCTTGGGATTAACAGATTTTTTCTTCAATATCATGTCAACATCTGGACTAAATTTCAAACGATGGTAATTTTCCAAAACAAACTTCCAAATCTCATAATCCTTTGGCTCTGCTCCAAATGTCACCTTGCAAACAGAAAGCTTTTCATCCTCCATTCGCTCGAAAACACCGACCCAGAACGGATTTTCAAAAAATACCGTCAAATTTGCTGCTATCTTATTCCTTCCATTGTCCATAACGAAACCCTCCTTAATTATGTTATGAACAAAGAATGGACAACCCGGAGGGGCAGGTTACTTACCTCACTATCATAAATGAGACGGCCGGGCTACCTTCCGGCTCTAGCACATTTTTGGGAAACAATCGCTTATATTCCCATAGTTAAAACTAAGGGACTTACGCTCTGTATGATAAATGCACATTGCGTTTTTATCTTTGTTTTTATCTTTTAAGAAATGCTGCAAAATATAAAATTCACTTTACAGCAATCCCAAACAACTTTGTAAAATTTAGATTTTTTTAATACCAGTCATCCAGCCAAATGTAAAATTTGCAATAAGAATATCCAACTCAACCCATAATATGTTATGACAGCAACCATATCATTTACCGTAGTAATAAGTGGTCCGGATGCCACTGCGGGATCGACATGGATTTTCTCAAAAAATAAAGGAATCAACGTACCAACGGCACTTGAGATAACCATCGCAAGTAAAAGTGAAATACCAATACATCCAGATATTGCAAAAGCCATTACTATACTCTGACCTTTGATAACGCAAATATATACTCCGAGCAATACAAAAGAAACAATTCCTAATAATAATCCATTAAAAAACCCAACCTTTGACTCCTTTAACACTAATTTGATTTTCTGCTTTCCTGTCAATGTCTCATCCATTAATACGCGAATCGTCACAGCCAATGACTGTGTTCCTACATTTCCAGACATATCAAGAATTAATGACTGAAAACACATAATTAAAGTAAGTTGTGACACAACTTGCTCAAATATTCCAACGACAGAGGAAACTAACATACCAAGACCTAATAAGACAAAAAGCCATGGAAGTCTCTTTCTCATACTCTGAAAGAGAGGTTCCTTTAAGTCTTCCTCCGCAGTCAAACCCGCTAGCTTGGCATAGTCTTCGCCCATCTCATCATCGACTACCTGTATAATACTTTGCGAAGTGATAACGCCCAGCAAATGATTATTATTATCAAGTACTGGTAATAAATCCTCGGAATAATCTTTTAATTGCTCTATACAATCATCAATGTTTTCACGACCATATACATATGGATATGACGTCATAATCAAAGATTTTAAATCAGAATCCTTTCTGGCAATAATTAATTCTTTTAGGTCAATTGCACCATAAAATACTTCTGCCTCGTCAACTACAAATATTGTTGATATATTATCGTTCGTTGAAGCCTGTTCAATAAGAGAATTCATCGCCTGTCCAATCGTAATACTCTCTCGGATTGAAATATAATTGGTTGTCATCTTACTGCCGATTTCATCATCGTCAAAAGATGACATTAATGCAAGTTCTTTTTTTACCGTTTCATCCATGCATTCGATAAGATTATTTTTCATATCCTTATCAAGCATTCTCAAAATTTCTAAAGCAGAATCTGATTCCATACATTCAATAACTTGAGCCGCCTTCTTTAAATCCATTTCTGCCAAATAAATACAAGCATCTGATATTTCAGCATATTCCAAAATATTTGACATCATGGCAGCATCCAAAATACGGTACAATTTTTTTCGCTCTGTCGCTGTAAGCATTAATAATACCTCAGCAATATCACTCTCATGATAATCTTCAAGTTTCTCTTGCATTGTATTCGGTGAAGCATTACTTTTGACAATATCAGTAATCTCACTTACATAATCAGGTTTTAAAAATGTAAGTTTTTCTTTTCCTTCTAATGCCTTCATCTCCATTTTTAAAAAATCCTCCTTTTCCATATTCAATTGTTTTTCTTCGAGAATAGATCTGAAATGATATAGAAGTATTAAGAATTCTTAAGATATTTAAGACATGCTACAATAAAACGAACAATTGTGAATTCATCCGCCTAGTGATACTTCTATATAATTTTAAATCTATACAAATATTTCGACTACGCCCATCACAGCTGTCCATTTTATTCACCTACCTTTATTTTAATATTATTCTTTTATTAAACCTTATTTTATAAAATAATGCAAGTAAAATTAACATAAAATCACAGTAAACTCATATTTTCTGTTAATTTATCTATAATCCTACAAATAATCGACTATTTATAGTTGCAATCCAAATATTGCCTAAAAATTCACGACACGTATATTCATAAGCAAAGATTCCATCCAGAACTTTTACATTCTTTCTATATAGAAAATAGCCTATTCTTTCCATTTTGTCCTCTCCTCCATCGTCATCGCATTTCTCCGATATTCACTAGGTGAAATTCCGCAAATATTTTTAAATATCTTCATAAAATGTTTCTCATTATCATATCCCACCTTCCGGCTAATATCCAATATCTTTTCATCTGTAGTTTCCAAAAGCCTTTTTGCCTCTGCAATTCGAATATCTTTCAAATAATTAACAAAATTAATTCCTACACAATCTTTAAATGCAATCGAAAATAACGAATAATTCATTGAGACATAATTAGATACCATTGCCATATTTAAATCCTTATCAAAATTATTCTGAATATACTTTTGTGCCTCACGAATTTTGGCTTGAGTCTGATTTCCTCCAAACTGTTCCTGCATATTCTTCCACGCTTCTCGCATCCACTTTGTCTGTACCGCCACATAATCGCTCGCCAACGTCCAATACAGTGGTTCCTTCCTTCCCCCTTCAAGTACTTCTCCTGATACAAATTCAGCATCTCAGTCTGAATCTTTGCAGCCATCTTCAAAAGTTCATCCACTTTCGTATCTTGGTGCTTCGCCTGAAAAAAATATTCAGAAAAGCGGCTCAACGCCGCCTCCGCCTTATCCGTCGGAAACTGCTGAATAAACTGGTCTGAAAATAATTCTGGAATTTCTACTCTTTTTAATCCTTTTGGAATCTCCTCATAGAAGATGAAAACAACCTCCTTCACAAAGGCATAGCTTCTCGCTTCTATTGCCTCCTGCCATGCGAGACGACATTTTCTAAAATCCCTATGTACCTCAGAAAATCCTATAGCTGCCTTTTCTTCGCAAGATGTTTTCCATATAAGTGCTTCCTCATTAGTCATAATAAATACTCGAAATGTCCCCAACATGCCAAGTTCTAGACGACTATTTTTTATTCCGTCAAATGTACCACTTCCAATTCCAAGTCGCCAATCCTCTCCACAGAAAATACGATCAAACTGACTTTTTGCTCCTTCCCACTCCTCCTCTGGTATCTGATCGGTTCCCAGAAAATACTTAAGCTGATTTCTAAAGTTCTGACTCTGACATGCCTGTGTCTTTTCTTGCTTTTGTAATTCTTCTTCCAGTCTCATCAGTATTTTTTCTACCTCTCCCCGCTTCACTGGCTTAAGGATATAATCTTTGACACCGTGCCGAAGCATAGAAACCGAATAATTAAAATCCTCATATCCACTGATTACAACCACAAGTGGACGTTGTTCCAATTCATCCAGTTTTTCTACCAGTTCCACGCCATCCATCTTTGACATACGAATATCGGTAAACATGGCATCTATCTGCTTCTGTCTTAGAATCTGCATCGCCTCCACTCCATTGCGACATTCAATGATTTCTTCCACCTTTACGCTGCACCGTTTTACCATAGTAGCGATTCCACGACGAATCATTTTCTCATCTTCTACAATCAATAACGTTTTCATTTTATTACTCCTAACTTCCCATATTCTATTGCTTTGACCATTCTTCTAACTTCTTTTCAGTCTTCGGAAGCAGAATACTTACCTTTGTATAACATCCCTCTATAGAATAAAACCGAAGCCCGTACTTGGAACCAAATTGAATTTGAATTCTATCTTGCACATTTTTCAATCCTATTCCATTGCCAGAACCCCCATTAACTTCAATCTCTCCACGAAGTTTCCTTTCTAGAAGTTCTAACTTTTGTTGCGACATTCCTACACCAGAATCTGTAATCTCAATTAGATAATCATCCCCTTTTTCAATTCCCTTTATATATATTGTCGCATCCTCATCCATCTCCTCAATTCCATGACAAATAGCATTTTCTACAATCGGTTGCAATGACATCTTAGGAATTTGCTGACAGTATACAAATTCTGGAAGAGAAACAGATAATTGTATCATAAAATCATAGCGTAAATTCATCAACTGAATATAATTTCGAATATACTGTAATTCCTGGCTAATTTCTACAGTGCCAGACACCCACTTCATACCGTAACGCAAAAGTTCTCCCAACGCCGTTACCGCATCTGATATCTCATATTCTTCCTCAATCTCTGCCATCATTTTCACAGATTCCAGTACATTATAAATAAAATGTGCATTAATTTGATTTTGAAGTGCCTTAATCTCCGTATTTTTCACTAGCACCTCCCGGTTAATATTCTCTTGCATCAATGACTGAATCTTATCCAACATCTGGTCAATCTGCCTGCCCAACTCTCCCATTTCATCCATGTCTTTTGCTCCCGCCATTCCAGTTCTAATCTCTAAATTTCCAGAACGAACTTGGCGCACAGTTTCCAAAATCTGATAAAACTTTTTCAGCAAACTCTGAACCAGGCAGTTAATTGCCAACACCATGATTCCAAAAATACATAAAAGAACGGCTAATATGATATTTCTCTGCATATTCAGCCGGTGAAGCATTTCCTTCAGACTATTCGCCTGTACATATGTTCCTCGCAGTCCATCGATATTTTTTACCGTAAGAATCATATCTTCCCCCTGAATTCGAATATGCTTACTATTTCCATCTTCCAAATTTGCCGCTACTTTTAAAATATCCTCTTGTTTTTCTTCCCATCCTTTCTGACCACCTGTATACACCGTACCGTCTTTTTGAACAAGACACGCCCATATATTAGGGTCAGTATCATACAGATTCGGGAACATATCCTCCATCAATACCGCAACTTCCACGATTCCTGCCTTTTCACCGTCACTTCCTATAAAATCACTGACAAGTGCCATCAGATGCTCTGACTCATTCATCCTAGAATAGGAATGTAGATTATTCGAATAATCATACTGCCACTCTCCCGAATTATATGCCTCATACCAACTCTGCTTCTTAGCTCGTTCCTGTCGATACAAAATAGGAATCATCTCTGGAAATGTATCATTCTCTGCATATACACATATATGATAGAGATATGGATTACTATTTACCAAGCGTTCTAACATAACAATATTATTCTCAGCAAATTCCAGATACTCTCTTGTGGTAATCTCCTCATTCTTTTTCAGTCTTGTAAGAAACCCCTGTAATTCCTGGCTGTTTAAGAAAGTTTGAGTGGACATATTACACATCTCCACTATCTTCTGTGCCGCAATACTATTTTCGGACACATAGTAGTCCTCTTTTGCCTGTGCCTGACTAATTAACTTCTCTTTCATATTCTGAAACAGAACTACCGCAAAAAATGCCATAGGGATAATGACAAGTCCCGCTATGATAATCGTAAACTTCTGATTCAATTTCAATATACTAAATTTATGTTTGATTCTATTCATTTACAATCCCCAGTTTTTCTTTATTATCCTGATACTTACGCTCTGCTGCTTTTACTAATTCTTTATATCCATTCTCTTCGCGTTCCTTCTGGTAATTAAGAAGCACACGATCAAATTCCTCATCATCCTCTGCCAATAACAAACTTTTCAACGTCTGTCCCCATAGTTTTTTCAGGATATCATAACGTCTGGCGTTTTCCTCATCTTCTGAAAAATCCAAATCATATTGACCAGTATAAGTGACGTAAGGAAGCGTATACTGTCTTAACTGCAGTGTTGGGTCCTCTGCATTCTCATACTCCCACTGAAGCTGCATAGCATTATTTTGTAACATCCAGTAGGTATCGTCTGCTCCATATATCTCATCGTAGGCAATCCGGTCTTGATTTAAAAGATCTAATACTTCCTGTCTGACCTGAGGCTTTCCGTTTATCATCTCGTACATCTTTCCCTCTACCCCCAGATAGGTCATCTTCTGTCCCTCTTCGCTAATTAAATAAGTAAGAAGCTTGATAGCCGCCTCTGGATCCTTACAAGTTTTTTGGATCAACGTTACAGTCCATCCGTGGATTCCTGGAATCGGCAATACTGGATCATCACCCGAGCTATTTTTTGGTCCATCCACCGCAATATAGATTCTCTCTGGATGCGCCTGATTCAATATTTTCTGTGGCACAGCAATATCGATATTTTGATAAAAGAGACAAAAATACTGTCCAATAGAAATCTTGTCCTCTAGCTGTGATCTCTTATCAACAAAAATATCATTCTTCAGGTACCCTTCTTCTTTCATCTGCCGAAATACTCTCAACCATTCCAGATAATCCAAATCCATCTCCCGATCATAATACTGCCCATCCTTTTCATAAGGCACCGCAAGGAAGCTCTTTAGATAACCATCAAACGAATTACATCCGTCTTCTGTAAATTCATCTGCACCAATTGGAATTAACGGCTGTCCATCCACATATGGAAATTTTTCTGCCGCACGACGCACTGCATCCTGGAAGCCTTCTGGTGTCGTCATATCGGGGCATCCTAATGCCTCATAGATATCTTTTCGCACTAGAAAATTCTGATTCGAATATATATTTTCGTACTGATTCACATTCTCTGATGTATAAGATGAATTTGGATAGGCGTATAGATTCCCATCCTGCCTAGTATACCACTGAACAGTTACTTCATTGACCACATCATAAAACTCTGGACAATATTTATCTGCCAGCTCGTTCAGCGCATACACCTTATCCTGCTCAATCAGTTCCCCATACTCATTTTCCCACCAACCCAGAGTTACCAAATCTGTGAGAGTATCCGATGCTATCATCGCATTGATTTTCTCCTGTTCCGATCCCTTCGGGGCAATAAACTTAATCGATGTATGCGTTTTTTCCGTAATTGCCTGTGATACCATATTTTCTCCCCAAGTAGTAGAATACCATGAAAAATTCACATACCAATTTAAGGTTACATCTTGTATTTCTTTCTTTATCTCTCTGCCACAGCCATTCAAAAGTACCACTATACCTACCAAGGCTGCACCTATAATCCAAGTACCCTTTCTCATTTACCTCTCCTCCCTATTAGTATCATATCATGTCCATCTTCATACCTCAATCCTTTTCAGCAGACAAGCCGCACAACGTTCTATAGAACGCCCTGCGGCTTTAACCTTTATTATTCTTTTACGCCTCCTGCTGTAATACTTCCTATAATATACTTTGAGCAGAATGCAAATGCAATCAGAATCGGAATAACTGAGATTGCAACTGCCAGGTATATTGCTCCCTGATTTCTTGTAATATCCGTCGATGAATTCAGCGATGCAATCATAACTGGAAGTGTGAATTTCTCAGGTGAATTCAATAAAATCAATGGAATTAGATAACTATTCCAGTTTCCAATGAACGCACCGATAGACATAGTAGCAATTCCTGGAGAAAGCAGTGGAAGAACAATCTTGTGGAAAATCCTAATCTCGCCTGCTCCGTCAATTCTCGCCGCTTCTAGAAGAACTGGAGAAAGCACGGATTCACAGTACTGTTTTAGGAAAAATACAGTTCCTGGAACAGCAATTGCTGGAAGGATGAGCGGCAGATAGGAATCCACCATATTAAGTTCTGTGATTAAATCATAAAATCCAATCAAACTGAGCTGTCCTGGAATCATCATAAAAACAACGATTATTCCAAACAAAATCTTACTTCCTTTAAACTTATATACCGCCATCGCATACGCTGTCATCGCCGAAAAATATGCTGTAAACAATGTAGCTGGAATCGCAACTAATAAACTATTACGCATTCCTCGGAATAAATCAAAATAACTACTAATAGTTGCCCAGTTGTCAGATAATGCCTTTCCAGGAAGCAGCGAGAATGAACTTACGATTTCGCTGCCGCTTCGAGTGGCATTGATCATCATCAAAATGAATGGAAGAAGACAACAAACTGCAAGAAGAATCAATGCTGCATAGAGTATACCTCTCTTAACTTTTGTTCCCATATCTTACGCCTCCTTCTTATTAAATGCCTTGAACTGTATCATAGATATAACTAGAATAATCATAAACAATGCATATGCAATTGCCGAAGCAAATCCAACCTGATTAATCTCAAATCCAAACTTATACAAATACATAACTACCGTCTGTGTAGATCCAGATGGATTACCGATTGTTCCTCCGCACATTAAGAATGGAATATCAAACATCTGAAGTCCTCCAATCAGAGAAGTAATCGCCACATATAACATAATTGGTCGGAGCAATGGAAGTGTAATCTGGAAAAATACCTTCCATCTTCCTGCCCCATCAATGGCAGCTGCCTCAAAATAATCTTTCGGAATTCCCTGCACTCCCGCCATCAACATAATAAATGAGTTACCAAACCACATCCATGCACCAATTACCGCAACGATATACGGAGCTGTCAAAGTAGAACCCAGCCAGTTAATCGGTGCCTTAAGTAATCCGCTTCCCACCAGCATCTGATTAATAGTTCCGTATTTCCAGTCCAATAATGTTTTAAATAGGAATGCCACGGAAGTTGCAGCAATTAAGTTTGGAAGATAAAATAATGCACGAAAAATAGATAATCCCCGCATCTTATACTTAATATCACTAAATATAATCGTCAGCAAAAAGGCAAGTCCTAACTGCAGAACAATATTAACACTCCACATTCTCACTGTATTTCCTAATGCACGCCAGAAAAATTTATCTTTAAATACACGTATATAATTGGACAGACCAACAATTTGTGCTTCACCGAAACCTTTGTAATCTGTAAAACTTAGATAAAGTGTACGAACAACTGGATAGATACTGAATACTACGAATGTAAGTACAAACGGCGCAATAAATAGATAAGCGACTTTATTGATATCTCTCTTTTTCCGTGTCGCAGACAATTCTTTCCCCATAATTCTCTCCTTTCAAAAGAAGGGGCAGTTTTTGACCGCCCCACAATCTACAGTTCTTTCGTTCTTTTTGCTTCTATCTCTCTACCGTCAACTCAGGATATGTGGATTCTACTACATCGTAGAAGTTGTTAATAGCCTCTTCTTTGCTCTTTTCTCCTGTCTTAATCGCAGTAATTGCCTCTCCCCATGCTTTTTTCAACGCCTCATCATATTTTGTAATTCTTGAAGTGTCGATTCCTTCTGCCTGCTCTAGGAAGAATGCATATAATTTTTCTCCTCCATATATTTCATTCTCATCATCTTTATGCTGTTCTAATACTGGAAGATAAGATACTACATCTCCCTCAGATGCTTCTATCCACCAATTCAAAGTATCTTCATTTAATGTACAAAAGCTTAAGAAATCCCATGCCAAGTCTTTTCTCTCACTTAATGCACTAATTCCGATATATGTACCGCCGCCAAATCCATAAGATGGTCCTGCGCAAACTCCCCCATTTACCAGATAAATCACCCACATTATCTCTCATGGTAAGAACGCCCCAACTTGGAAGACCATAGGCGAATACTTGTGTGGTCTTTCCATTTTTCTCTGCTTCTTTCATTGCCTCATCATCCCATACATTTGTAGATGCATCAATAACAGGGATTTCTCCAGCCATAGCATTGTACCAAGTAGAAGACCATGTATCAACGTAAGCTGTCATATCATTTTGATAAAGTTTTACACAGAGATCCATATAAGCTTCTCGGTCTTTGTCTACATTTAATTTATTATCAATTACCCATGCAGAATCTCCTGCCCAGTAGTTCATTTCTCCCTCAGATGCAAAAATTTTATAACCAGCATCCTTCAAAGTCTGTCCCGTTTTCAAAATAGTGTCGTAATCTGCAAATAATTTTCCGATCTCTTCTGGATCATCTGTTTTGAATACTTCTTTGGCAAGATCTCTTCTGTAAAATACGCCGGCAGGTGTAATCTGATAAGGAATCGTTCTCTGAATTCCATCTGAATCCTGTCCGATCTGCCATGCATAGTCTACTACATCTTTTGCGTAATCTTGTGCATTATACGGAGCCTTGTTCAAATCCTCAAAATATCCTGCTTCATACATTGGCTCCAACATCTGTGGCTCACCTACAATAATATCTGGCTCTGTCTGATGTCCTCTCATTGCGGCTTGAACCTTGGTTGTATAATCAGCTGGTGCGATAACTACTGTCTGAATCTGTACATCACTATTTGCCTCACAATACTTTTCTGCAAATTGTGCAAGGTCATTGGATAATGTCCAAACTACCAGTTTATCCTTAGCTTCCTTATTTCCAGCAACTGCTACATCTTCGCTTTCCTCAGAAACAGCTTCACTTGCTGTATCTGTCCCTGCATTTCCACCAGAACCTCCACAAGCTGTCAATGAAAATACCATTGCTCCTGCAAGAAGAAGTGACATAATTTTTTTCATCTTCATCTTCCTTTTCCTCCTCTTCTTTATAATGTTTTTCTTGATATAATCGCATTATAATCAATTTTTTGAACTTTTATAATGCTTCGAATTTTATTATGGTGTTCTTTTTTATTATTATAGTCAGTCTATACGTTCAATCTGAACTATAATCTGATCTATCTCGCCGCTTCGCACCGCCTCCGCCAAAGTCCCATATATCTGCGTACATCTTTTTACATTTTTATCCTTCCAGCAGAGAGTATATTGTGTAATGCAGTAATTTCCTGGCAAAATCGTCTCTTCATCTGGCAGACAGTACACTACCGTAACATTTCCCAGGAAGCATGCCTTCACCTGACGAGTTCCCTCCAGAAGATACTTTGGAAGAAACGGAGTAAACTCAAGTTTTAATATGCCTTCTTCCCACACAAATGGCTTTGCACCAAACATCATAATCTGCCAAATTTGTAGAAACTCTGCTGTAGAACCACTCAATCGTGCCACAAATCCTTTGCCGTGCACCGCTGGATTTGGATTTACACTACTTACAAGAAAAGACGAATTTTCTAGAGGAATTCTTCCATAAATTTCCTCATCAAGGAAAGGAATGCCTGCATTTTTCCAATCTTCGGAAAATTCCTCATACATTTCCGTTTTTAGAAGTTCCAACAAATATTTATATTCCATATGCAGCCATACCGACTCATTCTCCAACCATCCTGGTGTAAACGCACAGGCTCTTCCCAGCTCAAAAGATGCTTCTGAAAGAGAGGCGTTTACTTTATACATTCTTAATTCTCTGTCATATAAACGACTCTCTCTGACATTCTGGTAGATTTTCCCCCTGTTTTTGGCTTCTGCTTTTAATTTCAGAGAGTGAACTGCGCCCTCCAAAAAGTCTGGTGTTTTTCTCACTCCAAATGCAAGCGGACGTATGCCATCTTCTTCTTTCTCATACTGTATCAGTTCATAATAATAATAAGTTGCTGGAACACCATTACTAATGCGGCGGGACTTCTTTCTGCCGAGAGCCAGCACATGACTTGAAATTTCCAAAAACTCCTGTACTTTTGCTGTTTCCAAAATTCGGTATTCTCCCTGCACTTGCACTGCTGTCTTCTCCCAGAATTGTTCCTTGGCATCATTAATCTGATTCCAAAAATGCATCGTCGCACCGTCACTTTCGAGTTCTTCTTTCCATCGGATTGCACCGTCTGTGAGTGCATCTGCCAAGTCTGCCAATTCTTCTGGCAACTTAAATTGTCCTCTTCTTCCTTGGAGTTGTTCCTCCATATAACCAATCATACGCTCCAATTCATACGCTTCCGCCATTGAGGAGCCAAATAATCCTGGTAATCCATTTAGAGCATCATACCATCCTGGTTTTCCTCCCTCCATCTCAATTCCCATGGCATAAGGATCCAATGCCGCCATCTTCACAATTGCAAGCGACAATAACTTTTCTATCAGAGATACCTGTACTGGATTACCTGCTGCATCTTTCAATGGCATATCCTTTTCACATGCTGGATTCTCCACCAAAAAACGATACTGTCGAATTCCATCTGGAGTTTCCTGATATCTCTTTTTCCTCGGCAGCAATCTTTGCTCTGCCTGTCGATAGGTATAAATTCTCTCTCCAAAAATAACCTCTTCCTTCTTATCTGGAAATACAGTGAGATAGGATTCCAAGAGATCCAGATTATAAGTCCAATGGTCACTCCAGTATCCCTCTATGAATTGATACCCATCCAGTTTTGTGCAGGCAGAAAGTGCCTGAGCGAATTCCTCTTCCGTTGGGATTTTTCTATTTTTATTAGCTAATTCCTCATAAATTTGCCCTGGTGTCTTTTCTTCTTTATCACAAGTCAAATAGGTAATTCGCTCTACCCCCAGCGGATTATATCCATTAATCTGTAAGGCATTATAAAATCGTCGTAAATTCATCTCTCCCACATACGGAAAAAACTGAACATCACAGCGTCGGTTCTGATTGACATCTCGAAAATTCCCGTTACCCTGGGAATAGTATTCTGGCTCCATTGAAAAGAAATTATAGTCTCGCTCCATATCCCCATGCTTTCTGGAATAAATATACAAAACTTCACTCTCTCCGATTCGTTCCAGATATCCACCTCGCAGTAAATTATCCAGGAATGTCTGACGGCTGTATGCGTCAAATATTGGATTTGCTGTCTTACATGCAATCGGCTCTGTCAAATGTTCTGCCAATGCTTTGGATTGTATCTGCTTTTCTTCAAACCATCCCTCCTTTTGAAACTTGTCTTTTACTGAAGCCAATACTTCTTCCTGTTCTGCCATGCCATATAATTCACGGATACAAATAGATTCTCCAGGTTTTAGTCTTTTCTGGTGGATAAAATAACAGCACGGAACCTCATTGCAAACATTCTGAGCCATACTTCTAAGTCCCTCTACTCCATATTGTGCAAATCCATAGGGATATCGAAGTGCCGTATCCTGCAAAAATATCAGATTCCGATCTACGACTGGAAACAATAAATTATCTGCCTCCCCCGCAATGCCAAATACTGCACCATTCACTTTTTCCACCTTCGCATTATCCTCCATACTAGCTCTTACTTTAAAGTATGGAATTCGATTATTGAGATTTTTTACCTCCATCCACGCTTTAGCAGTCTGTCCCATCTCTTTCATAGACTCACTTGTCACTCCATAAGGAACCAATTCCGTAAGTCCGTCTAAAATCTCCACCTCCTTTTCTTCTGCTCCGCAGTTCGTAATAATAACTTCTCTCATCAATGCTGCAAATGGCTCTTCCGGAACTGTCTCATACTCAATTTCTACTTTAAGATTTTCTTCTTTCCATTTATCTTCAATGGAAATGCTATTCATACCGATATTCATGCATTTTCCGTCATCTTTGCATTCAAATAGTTCTTTTACTGTAGTTCCAATCTTGAAAAATGTTCGAAACCCAAGCATAGGAGTTCTTTGCGCTGCCTGATGCGCTGGATAAAATTCAAGAATCGAATGGTCTTTATCCTGTACGCCAAAGCTTGCGATTGCCTGTCCACGATTTAAATAATAACACCACATTGGAATTCCATGTATGCCGCTGATTCCTGGAAGAAAACTATAAAAAAGAGATTTTTTATGATATTCCTCCATCTGATATTGTCCATTATTCATCATCATCTCTTTCCCCTCCTACTCCAATATTCCATAAATTACAATTTCTGCACCGTCTGGATATTCTTCAAAAAATGCTCTAGGAATTCTACATAGATTACCATTGCCTGAGAATTTTTTCCCACCTGCCGTTACTTCTGTCAACTCGTAATCTCCAATTTCCTTCTCATATTGATTCCAATAAATTAAATTCAATTTCCTTCCACAAAAACTGCAGTGGATCGACGCCTTTCCATTTTCATCAAATTGCGATAACTGAAGTTTTGGAACGAGCACGAGATCTCCTGCATCTGCAGTCACTCCAAACATTTGTGTTTGCACCGTTAGCACTGTCCAGCTTCCTGCACCAGTAAGATACGGATACATTCCTCTCCCGTCTGGTCCAAAGTACTCTGGAATACCAGGCAATATTTGGCTGCTCTCAGTACGCATGCATTGGTCAAAGAGTGCTTTCATGACCCGATATCCCTCACGGACAAAACCACGAGAATACAGCGCATAAGCATACATAACCGCCATATGACAAAACACAGCCCCATTTTCCTTATGTCCGTAGGCAAATCCGAACATCCTGCCCATATCCATCTTCACTTCTTTAAAATCTGTATTCAGTCGGTAACCACCTGCCCCTGGCGCATACAGATATCGATCCGCAGCCTTAATAATCTCCTCTACCTGCCAATCCGTCGCCGTCCCAGACAAAATCGAGAACACCTGTCCTGTAAGCATCATCCTTACTCCATTCTCCGTGATTCCTTCCACCTTTCTTCCATGATTATCATAGTATCCGTTGAACCAGAAATGTCCCTCTTTGTCATCCACAATCTCTTTTCTGCGGATATGATTTTGAATCCAGCAGCCCATCTTATCCAAAGTCTCTGCCAGATCTCCTACTGACATCTTGATTTTTTGTCCGCTTATCTGACCTGCACACGCTCTGCAATACTGCATAAGGAGTTGCTGTTTCTTCTTCGTATCTTCCCAAAATGCAAGATTAACTGTAAGAAGCTGTTCTAACTCCTCTGCTAAGAAAATCTCCTCTGTTTTAGTATAACTCTTAAGAGCAAGAAGAATTTTTGCAAATGCCCTGAGATTGCCGGCATAAGCGGCAGTAAATGCTACGGTTTCGCCTCGCTCCTCCGCCATATCCAGCGCATCATTCCAGTCAGCGCCTCGCAGCCTCATATGTCCATGTTCTCCCACATCATAAAACTGCGTCACCTGCTGTATCAAAAGATGCTCTAGCACGGTTCCCATATAATCTGCTCCGTCTGCCTGTCTCATCACCAGACGTTCTCCTGTCTGAAATTCTATATCTATGTCCTTGCCTCTACATATCTGTTTATCCTTAAAATACGTGTTTTCCTCTAACAAGAAATCATATTCCCCAGTTTGATCTAGATATAGTTTTATCGTAAACAACGGCCAGTAGCCATGGTCCATCCACACCCGCACAATATTATTGCGATCCGCCATGAACTCTCCTGGCTGCTTTCCGATAATAGTGGCATTGCTTCCATCCATACGAATCCCTGCAAAAAATGAAAGTAACTCTTCTCGCACCTGTGCTGGATTACGAAGAATCAGAGCTAGACAATCCTGCCACAAATCTCGCCATCCTCTTCCACCTCTTCCATAATCATGATATGGAAGGAAAGAACATCCATATAGTTTTCGCAATGTAGGCTGTACACTAACCCATTCCATCCAATAGTCAAATTTTGGATTTCCTGTATGACAAGAGATTACCCTTTGTCTCTCCCAATACTCCTTTGTCTTCAAAAATGCCTGCGTCAGTTTTTCTGCATCTAAATATTCTTTTCCTTCTTTGTTATAGCTGAGTACAATACTGTATACTCGAGATTCCTCCGGATGAAGCGTACATTCTGCAAAACGCAGCGCTCCCATCGCCTCATATCCGCTGACTTCCCTTCCCATACGGCAAAAGCCAATACTCACATCTCCGAAAGCTCCCTGCGGGCATAGCAGATTTCCGCCCTTGCCGACAAACATCTCCACTGTTGGAAATGCTCCCAACGGTTTATTTCCTTTATCATCCCTTGCATAGATACTATAAGATTCTTCGTTGAGATTATGACCTCTTTCATCGAATGTCATCGTGGGAGCCACAGTAATCCCATCTTCTTCCACAACGATTCGATTCAGAAGTGCTGTCACATGTCGGTGATCACGCAGATGGTCTGCCCCCCTGGCATATAGCGGTATCGCCGTGACAGGAACGAAGGAAATATTATCCTTTCCTCTGTTAGTAAGCGTAACCTGCATCACTTCTGCCCGATTTTCTCCTGCTGGACAGAAACTAAGTACCCGTGCCTCAAGACCCGAATCCTGATGCATTCGACATACCTCCTGCCATAGCAATCCTACTTCCATAATGCATTCTTCGCCCTCTCCCTGAAAACGCTGCGCTTGCTGCTTTGCGGACATTCCCATAACAGACCACGGTCCTGCTCCTTTAATATCACACCAAAAGTTTCGGCTATTCATGGATTCATGCAGCCCTTCCACTGACATCGGCTCCATCAGAAACTGTTCCTGTGAAATCTTATTATCCCCATGTCCATCTGGAGTAATACTACTCATCACACCTGCCTCATTGACTAATGGCAGATAGAGATAACTAGCCGTTTCTGGATTTTTTACCTCTAATCTTCCCTTTTTTCCTACAAATTTATATTGCATTCTCGTCTTCCTCCTAATCCATCTATATCATCATCCTCATTCATCCAGACATGCAGTCATAATGGAATGTGGTAAAAGTATAATTGCCCAACTTCGATTCTCACATCTAAGATTAAAATTCTGTTCTTTCTCTCCCGCATTCATCACTACAACAATCTTGCTGCCATTCGGATTCTCAAAAGCAACTGTCTCTAACCCCGAATTGGCATTAGAAACTAATATTCTTCTTGCTCCTGGACAGATGAAGCGACTAAAATGTCCAATATAGTAATAAGATAAGTTTTTCCTCACCTGATCATGTTCTCCGTCGCATATTAACGGGGAATCGCAGTAATTTTCCCTGTGGTTAGGACCTCCCTGTCCATCAAGCAGTAAATTCCAATCCAAAAAACCATTGGTGCCAGCTTTGAAATTGCCAATCATATCGTGTACATACATTTCTGCATTCGCCTGCTGGTCATCTCCAAATCTGGAATACTCTACGCATCCCTCTGAAAAAACCAGTTCCTTATCTGGATAAGTTTGTCTTACATATTCCAGTGACTCAAAATGATCCCCAGAATACCAGTGAAATGCGATTCCATCAATTGCCTTATCCGCTCCTGGAACCGAAAATGTTTCCTCTGTTCGCTCCACAATCATATCCTTATTATGATCCCAAATCAAAATACTTACATCCGAAAGCCCCGCCTGATCTAGCGCCGTACGCAGATAACGAACTGCAAAAATTCCTTCCTCTTCACCAGTATAAATACAAGACTCCCATGACTGCTTCGCATCGGGTTCATTTTGTACAGTGATTCTATTAATCTTAATCCCCTCTTCCCGATACGCCAAAAGATAGCGTACTATCATTTCTGCCCATTTCTTATAATATTTTTTTAAGAGATGTCCTCCCCCGTTCATTGCGTTATTATCCTTCATAAACGCTGGTGGACTCCACGGCGAAGCCAAAAACTGAATACTAGGATTCTTCTCTAACGCCGCTTTGATAAACGGAATCTGATACTTATAATCCCCTTCTATCGAAAATCCAGCAAGACTATCATCTCCTTCTTCCACATAAGCACGGTTTCCCAGAGAAAAATCACAGCTCTGAATATGTGTTCTTCCAAATGTATACTGATTTCCTGTCTCTCCAAAATAATCTTCTATGACAGCCTCCTTCGCTTCCTTCGAAAGTCCTGACCATACATAGGCAGATGCTTCTGTAAAAGCACCTCCAAAACCAATTATCTCCTGATATTTTATTTGTGGATATAACTTTACCAGATTAATCTCATACTCAGGATTTAGCACTCCTTTCTTGTCTGATTGTTTCATTTTACCGTTGCAATCTGTCATATAAAGTTTCATAAATACCCCTGCCTTTCCTCGAATTTGTTTGAGTATAGCATTCCTTTTTTTGGGGAAGTAGTAAGTATATTTTAGAATGGTGTGTTTTTTTATAAAACATAAAAATCATTCACTACTTCTCGTCTTTCTTTAATATTGAGCCATCTCCACGGATTCTGCGACCTTTAACAAGGTTCCAGTTTCTTAAGGGAGAATAATTTAATACGGCGCAGCAAAAAACGCCAAAATAATTTCCCTATTCTCTTTTACTTTTTATCATTGCTCTTAAATATGTCTACATGGCTCTATGCGTCAACTAAAATAGAGCATATTTTCCAATATACCTTTTAAATGAAAATTAAGTAAAAGCTTTATTAGGGGGATTATTTTTGCAACTCTCTTATATTAATCTTAGTAATGTTAAAATTGCGAACGCTAAATATTATCATAAAAATTGAAATTGAGAATTAATTAAGATAGAATTGAAAATGATACAGAAAAATAGAATTGAAACTTTATCGTGTAAGAAAGTTATCGATTAAGTGCACTGCCAGAGAAGCGACTTCATTCTGATATTTTTAGCTGTGGATATCTTTATTTTTTGTTTTTTTAAACATCGCCAAAAGTTACTTGCAGAAGAAATCAATGCAATGCTTTCATTATAAACCAGTCATATCAAAAACGATATCAACTACAAAACAATAAATCCCTTCATAAATTGGCTGCACTTTTTGCTATATTGCTTTTATAATTCATACCTTATGAAACGGATAGAATAGCAAATATCATATAGATAAAGAGCGAAATTAGGATAGAAGATTCAGAAGAGATTGGAAAGAGACGCCAAAAGGCAGAGGAAGTATCTTTTCCTAGTCAACACGTTTCGTTCCCGCATTTTTTGCTGCTTCGCCTATTTTTGAGAGTTTTCGCAAACTCACTTCGTTCAAACACGCTCAAACTTTCAAAGCATGCGCAGTAAAAAATGTCTCCACTTCACTATCGTTGTCTAGGAAAAGATACTTCCTCTGCCTTTTGGCTGTGTATTGGCAAAACTCTATACAATATCTTGTTATAGAAAAAAGGAATTTAGATTTAGGATACTAAAAAACTTTTATAAATAATTTATATTTTAAAGTTAACCATTAATTGCTTAAAATTTAAATATTATTTTTTATTTTATAGGAAATTATTGATTGGAACGTATTTGTTACTACGAATCCTTATGAAAATATAAAAAACTTCATATATCCTTTATCATCCTATAAAGTATCGCCAATACACAACCGATAGCCTAAACAACCCCATAACTCACTCAGAAAATTGCATAATATCCATCTCGTCCTTTTGCCTAATCTCCTGCAACACCCATATGCCATCTTCATAGATAAATAACCAATACTCATAAAAACTTTCTGGCTTTGTATTGCCACGTATTACTTTCTTCGTATATTTATTTACATAATATCCCGTCATTCTTCCATGTATAAGATACCAAATCTGATCTTGATCTGTTCCCTCCTCGTCAACTACAAATACAGGCATCGCACTTAAGAGACGCACATTACGCTGTATCACCTCCTCACCGCGAATTTTCATCCACTCTAATTTGGCATTCCAAGATTCCTTGAGTTCTTTACTTAAATACTCCGCAGCATACTCTACATCCTGTCTCCTCCAACATTCCTGTATCTCAAAATACGCCTTTTCTATTCTACTTTGAATCTCCTTATAATTCCAGTTAATACCCAGCTTTTCATATTGCTTCATTAATCTTACAGTTTTAACCTTCGCCTTATGCGCCCGATACCCAAAAACAATCGTTCCACTTGCAAATACTAGATAGAAAAGTCCCATATTCAAAATAGAGGCGATCGGATTGCTACGTCCGCTCCCATTAGTGCTATGATAGTGAGATCCTCCTCCCGATGAACCGCCTCCTCCAGAGCCACCGCCGCCTCCACCAGCCCTCGCATACACCTGCATAGTTAAGCTAAAGAGAATTAGCATAAATACTAGTATTTTTAGAAACTTTTTCATAAATTAAATCCTTTCTTTTTTAGTGAGCTCCTTCCACTTTAAATCCATATTTCAAAATTTATTTACTTCATATAATAACAATACTGAATTTGCCTAAGTTCTTTTCCTCCGATATTATTATCTAAATAATTATTGCTTGAAATAAAACCTGATTTTTCATAAAATTTTCTCGCTCTATAATTTTCTTCGAGTGCCCATAAAAATATATCACGATAGCCAAGCTTTTCCAGTTCAGCAACAACGACATTCAGCAGCTGTTTTCCATATCCTTTCCCTATGTATTCAGGCAAGAAGTAAATAGATATAATTTCACCCCAACCATCAAAATCAGAGAATCTAGATTTACAATAACTCGACGTACCGATAAACATATCATTTTCAATCAATACAAGAGTATGAACATCCTCTTTATCTAAATAGGGAACCCAATGACCAGTAGGAATCCTCTCAAGATAAGCTTGAGGAATGATATCTTTATACGCAAATTTCCAACTTTCCTCATAAATACGACTAATTGCAAATTTATCATCGCTTTGTTTCATATGCCTAATTTCCATAGTATTTCATCCTTTCTAGTCTAAATTTTTTATATTTTATCATACATATCTTGATATTTCTGTTATTTACACATATTTTTCACAATTCAACTACCAAATTTTAAGTTTAATTTCAGTTTTATCTTTATAATTTATTATATAAAAAGAAAGGAAAGGATGGCTATTATGAGACGAAGTTATTTAGCAATAGCAATGGGAATTATGATGGGAGCCTCTTTACTCAATGGATGTGCATCAACTACGTCATCTATAACAAATACAGAAAGTAGCAGCTCCAATGATTCTAGTACAGTATCCAATGATTCTAATACAATATATGGAGAAGTCAGTAAAATTAGTGATAGTGAAATTACAATAGAAGTAGGTACTATGAAAGAAATGTCCTCAGAGAAGCCAGAAAATTCAGAAGCAAATACATCTTCTGACAATAATAATCAAGAGGCATCCTCACAGTCTGCTGATAGCAGCGAGGCTACAAATAACGATCCTAGCAATAATACTGATTCTTCAGCCGATGATGAGAAAAAAGAATCTCCTGATAAAAATAACGGTGAAGTTCCATCTATGATTGATAAGTCTGGAGAAGAGAAAACAATTACTGTAAGCTCTGATACTAAAATTACCAAGCAAAGCATGGGCAATCCAGGACAAGGCGGAGCGCCATCGGGTGGAACACCTGAAGGTGGAGAACAGTCAGGAGAAGCACCTGAAAAGCCTGAAGGTGAAGAACAAGCAGAAGAGGCACCTGAAAATTCTGAAGGTGGAGAACAAGCAGGAGAGGCACCTGAAAATTCTGAAAATGGAGAACAAGCAGAATCAGATGAAAAATCTTCAGACAAAGCACCTGAAAAACCTGAAAATAATAATTCTTCCGACGGCCAAAATAATGAAGAAATTAGTTTATCCGATATCTCTGAAGGTGATATCATATCTATTACATTTGATGATGATGAAAATGTAGAACAGATTATAGTAATAATGTCCGCAAATAATGGACCAGGCGGCGGCGGACAGTCTCAGGCACCAGATAGTTATGAGACTGTTACAGAATACACAGAAGATACTTCTGAAGATAATAAAGACATTTCTTCTGATGGCATAGATGAAAATGCCGTTCATGCTTATAATGGAGCAAAAGTAAGTTTAAGTAATTTTAATATTACAAGAAATTCTTCTGACAGTGAGGGCGGTGATTCTTCAAGCTTTTACGGCATTGGAGCAACTGTACTAGAGTCAAATGGCACACTCTATCTAAAGGACAGTACGATTGAATCAGATGCTAAAGGAGGAGCTGGAATCTTCGCCTATGGAGATGGAATTGTATATACGGCTGACACAAAAATTACAACTACACAAAGTACTTCCGGCGGCATTCATGCGGCTGGCGCTGGCACACTCTATGCATGGGATATGGATGTAGAAACTAGTGGAGAATCCTCAGCCGCAATTCGAAGTGACAGAGGCGGCGGTACTATGATAGTAAACGGTGGAACTTATACTTCTAATGGAATCGGCTCTCCAGCAATTTACAGTACAGCAGATATTGCTGTAAATAATGCTACTCTCACAGCAAATGGCTCTGAGGCAGTATGTATTGAGGGATTAAATTCCCTACATTTATATGACAGTGATCTAACTGGAAATATGAGCGATGATGAGCAAAACGACTGTACATGGAATATTATCTTATATCAGAGTATGTCTGGAGATTCAGAAGTAGGAAACAGTACATTTGAAATGAATGGTGGAACATTGACAGCCAAAAACGGAGGAATGTTCTATACTACGAACACAGAATCTACCTTTATCCTCTCGGATGTAGATATTACCTACGCAGATGATAACGATTTCTTCCTAAGATGTACTGGCAATAATAATCAAAGAGGCTGGGGAACTTCTGGAAATAACGGAGCAGACTGTCATTTTACTGCAGCAAAACAAGAGATGCAAGGTGATATTATCTGGGATAGTATCAGCATGTTAGATTTCTATATGACAAAAAACAGTAGTTTAATAGGTGCTGTGACAAATGATGAAACTTATGCGAAAGAAGGCGGTGACGGATACTGTAATCTGTATATCGAAGAAGGTTCTATTTGGACGGTAACAGGAGACAGTACCTTAACTAATCTAGAAAATGCAGGAACTATCCTAGATGAGAGTGGCAAAACTGTAACAATTAAGGGAACAGACGGAACTATCTATGTAGAAGGTGACAGTGAGTATACTGTAACCGTAGAATCCTATAAAGATTCAGCAGATGTAAGCGGAGCATCCGCTACAACAGAATGGTCAGATTATGAAGTGGAACGTCCATCTGAATTATAAAATATTGGAGAAAAGAAATTTTATAGAGAAATCTAAAATATAAGTTTCCTAAGAGTGAAAAGAAAAAAGCCGTCCAAAAGTCTTACATACTTTTGGACGGTTTCATTTGTTTTATATGTACTTATTGAATATCTTTCTTTTATTTTTTTATTCCTTTAAAAATTTTATTTCACATACTCAGCCACAATATCTCTTCCCATATCTGTGAGCATCTTTTTATCACTGGCTATACTTGAACCAGATGTCGTGAGCATATTTCCCGTTATTGTTGCACTCGCCCCACTTTGAAAAGCAATCTCCCCATCGTTCTTCATCAGAGCACGACCAGCCGCCAAACGAATATTTGCAGTTGGGTTAATATAACGAAAAATTGCAATTGTGCGAAGAATATCGTCCTCACAGAGTGTTTCTCTATGCTCTAGTGGAGTTCCCTTAATAGGCATCAGAGCATTAATTGGAATAGATTCAACTCCCAGCTCTGCTAAACTAATTGCCATATCCAGACGGTCTTCCCATGTCTCTCCCATGCCAATAATACCTCCAGAACAGACACAAAAACCTTCTTTTTGAGCCATTTTAATGGATTCTATTTTTTGGTCATACGTATGCGTAGTGCATATATACGGAAAAAATCTTCGGGATGTCTCAATATTTTCATGATAACTTTCCACACCAGCTTCATGAAGTCGATGAAACTGTTCTTTCGTCAAAAAACCATGGGAAGCACATAAGGAAAGCTTACATCTTTTTTTCATCTCTGTATAAGCCTGAATTGCTTTTTCAAAATCTCTCTCACTTAAGCCCCTTCCCGATGTCACAATCGCAAAACGGTCGACTCCTTCCTGTTCATTGGCAAGTGCCGTATTGACAATATCTTCTGTCCTCATAAAGTCATATACCTCACAGTTAGTATGATTATGACTTGACTGAGCACAGTATTTACAGTCTTCTCCACAGCGACCGCTGCGGCCATTAATGATAGTACAAAGATCAACTTTTTCACCGCAAAAATACTTTCGTATTATATCTGCTCCTTCACATAATTGTTTTAAGTCACAATTAACAAAAAAGCTTAAATCATCCCAACGCGACAGACGTCTTCCTTTTATAATTTCTTCCGCCAATTTTGACAGATCCATGACAATCCCTCCACTTATTTTCTAAATGCTATTCCATTTACTTATTTTCTCAACTAGTCTATATTCTTGGTCGTCAGTTTTCATATCCTTTATTTTGCCAACTCCAACATTCTTTTTAAAGGAAGCTCTGCTTTTTGCCGAAGATTCTCTTCTAATTTTACTTCTGGGCTAAGGATTTGCAAAGATTCCAATACACTCTTTAATTTTATTCTTTTCATATTTGGACAGAACTGACGATGCCCCACAGAATAAAATTTCTTTTCTGGATTTTTCTTATTCAACTCATAAAAAATTCCCATTTCTGTGCATATAATAAACTCATCCTTTTTGGAATCCGTGGCAAAATCAATAATCTGAGAGGTGCTTCCTATAAAATCTGCTTCTGCCAGCACGTCCTCTGTACATTCTGGATGTGCTAGTACCATTGCATTAGGTTTTACTTTCTTTGCCTTTTGCAATTCCTCCTTGTGAATGCTCTTATGTACATGGCAAAATCCGTCATGAAAAATAAATTCTTTTTCTGGCAGCTGTTTTGCCACGTATCGTCCCAAATTATTGTCTGGAATAAAGAAAATATGTTTATTTGGAAGTTCACTGACAATTTTTATCGCATTGGAAGAAGTCACACAAACATCTGATGCCGCTTTAATTTCCGCGGTCGAGTTCACATAGCATACCACAGCAACATCTGGATATTCCTTTCGCACTTCCTCGATTCTCTCCTCGTCTACCATATGAGCCATAGGGCAATCTGCATATTGATCTGCCATAATTACCTTTTTATCTGGATTTAATATCTTCGCACTCTCGCCCATAAATGATACGCCACAAAAAATAATTACATTAGCTGGTATTTCTGTTGCTTTTTTTGCCAGAAAATAGGAATCTCCTACAAAATCCGCAATTTCCTGTACCTCACCATCCACATAATAATGAGCAAGTATCACCGCATCTTTTTCCTTTTTCAGCTGTATAATCTGCTGCTTCAATTTCTCATTCATTGTTTATCTCCTATTATTTCGATATACTATTTACCATTTTCAAGAGGAAAGCCCACATTTTTTTAAGGCCTGCTCCAAATCTCCTATAATATCTTCCACATCCTCTATACCCACAGAAAATCGGAAAAATCCATTAGAAAACTCATCAGGATATAAATATTGACGCTCATCATCTTCTCCAAGGAAAACAATCAAGCTCTCATCATGTCCGAGAGACACCGCCGATGTAATTACATTTAAATAACTCACAAATTCATTATGGGTATCATGATCCGCTTTCAAACCAAAAGAAAGCACACCTCCAAATCCTGGATACATTTGTTTCTTAGCTACCTCATATCCTTTATTACTTTTCAGTCCAGGATAAGCTACAAAACTAACATAATCTTGTTTTTCCAACCACTTTGCGACAGCAAGGGCATTCTCATTATGCTGTCTCATTCGAAGAGGTAAAGTCACAGAACCACGCATAATAAGCCATGCGTTAAAGGGACTGATTGTCCCTCCTAAATTCACCTGAGATTGTGCTCGAATCATGTCAAGATATGATTTCTTTCCGACGATGGCTCCACCCATAGCATCCCCGTGACCGTTAATATATTTTGTCAAACTTTCTACCGCAAAATCAGCTCCCATCTCTATTGGACGCTGGTTAAAAGGAGAGGCAAAAGTATTATCTACAGACAATAATGCTCCATGTTTATGGGCAATATATGCTATCTCTTGAATATCTGATATACATAATGTAGGATTTCCAGGTGTCTCTATATGTATTAATTTTGTATTAGGTTTTATAGCAGCTTTTACTTTCTCTAAGTCAGATGTATCTACAATACTCGTCTCCACACCAAACTTATTATTTAAAAGTTCGTGAAGCAGACGGTATACTGCAATATACGTCACACTAGAAAAAACAACGTGATCTCCCTTTTCCAGCAATGCAAAAAACAATCCTGATAAAGCTGCCACACCAGATGCAAGCACGATACAATCCTCGCCACCCTCTAAGCTGGCTATTTTTTCTTGTAAATATTTTTGATTGGATCCACCATTTCTCGTATATAGATTTCCTCCCGCATCACTCCAGTTCAACTTTGTAGGGTCATATGGAAGCTCATAACTATTTGCCATAGTAATTGGTCGCTTAATAGCTCCTGTTTCCCTATCGATATCATTTCCCGTATGTACAGCTCTTGTCCGAAATCCATATTCATTACCAAATATATGTTGTTTCATAACTTTCTTTTATTCCTTTCTAAACTGACATGCCTGCCATCGCAGGCACCACTATAGATGAAAGTCCGATTGCTCCATGCCAAGGCACTCTCACAATCTCACCTGTTGCCTGCTTGACAGGGACTTTCACAGTAAATTATTTAAAAATGACCGTGATATTCTTGTTGCGACGCATTTGAGGATGCTGCAAAACATAAAATTCAAACAAAAGATACTACTGAAACATTTCAGTCGTATCAATATTTTTATGAGAAATTCATTTCACAACATCCTCATTTTATTTTCTATCCATCTGCATTCCTACTAAAGGCTGCGTCAGACAAAAGATTAAAGCCACCAATCATACAATTTTCGCCGATTCATACTCCACATATTTGAAAGGGAGTCAACTCTTATCTGATTTAACTCCCTTATCTATCTACAAAATGTCATCCAGTTAAAAGAAAATATTAAATCATCCAGAAATTATCTGTGCATACAATTCTTCTATAAACCTCAAACTGAAACCATTTATTATGAAACTCAGAAATATTTTTTCCATCTATCTCAGCAAATTCTTTTAAAAATTCATCTAGATCTTTTTTATTTTTGATGGCCAACGCAAATCCTCTCTCATCCAAAACAGGAAGCCCTATAAATTGATAATCCTCAAGTTTTATAATATCTTGCACCTGTCCGTCACGAATGAGAACCGCACCATTATTTTCCACAGAAATAATATCAAAATATTCTGGATATTTAAAACTCTCACCCTCGGAAGACACCAAATCTCCCACATGATACGTCTTATCTGCTGTATTCTTTTTAGTCATGATGGCATTTTCCAGATTGAAATAGAACTCTTCAAATATATATCCACCTATCTTAATATCATCTTTTTCGAAATATGGTTTTTCCTCTGAAGTATCTATATTCTCTATAACACCGCAGGCAGAAGTCATATGACTCACACGGTCAATTAAAATGAATTCGCCTAACGTCTTATGATGGCTAAACGTATCCAGAACAATTTTTTCGGTCAATTCCACTTGGCATAGTGCGATTTCATTTTTCTCAATCGTATTTGTCTCAATATGCTCTCCTGTATTCACATCAATTTTATACAAAATCTTTTTTATAAATCCAGGAATTCTCTTTGTGCCAGATTTCACCAAATACTCTTTTCCCACTGTCAACTCTTCATCATCCATCCATAAAAATGTAGCCAAAAAACTTTTTGCCACAGGAAGATTTTCATCATCCGTCAATACACAGCCACGGCTCACATCCACTTCTTTATCAAGCTGAATTGTCACGGCCTGCCCTGCAATTGCCTCTTTTTTCTCATCGCTTCCTACCAAAATTTTTTTCACAGAAGCGGTCTCTTTACTTGGAAGCGTGATAATGGTCTGCCCTTTTTTCACATTACCACTTTCCACCTGGCCCTGGAATCCTCTAAATTTATGATTTGGACGACATACACGCTGGATTGGCATATAAAAGGAAACTTCTTCTTGCTCTGATACATCTACTGTCTCTAAATGCTCAAGAAGAGCTTTTCCTTTATACCAATATGTATTGCTCGATTTCTGTGTCACATTATCGCCTTCTGTGGCACTTACAGGAATCACGGTTACATTTGCTAACTTCAAATCCTCTGACAATTTTTTAATCTCTTGCTTTATTTCTTCAAACCGTTCCTCACTGTAATTCACCAAATCCATCTTATTTACGGCAAATACAAAATGCTTAATTCCCATAAGGGAACAGATGCGACTATGTCTTCTCGTCTGTACAAGCACTCCCTGTTTGGCATCTACCAAAATAATTGCCAACTGAGCAAAGGATGCTCCTACAGCCATATTTCTTGTATACTCCTCATGTCCTGGCGTGTCTGCCACAATAAAGCTTCTCTTATCTGTAGTGAAATAACGGTACGCCACATCAATCGTAATTCCCTGTTCTCTCTCCGCCATAAGACCATCCAAAAGAAGAGAATAATCAATATCGCCTCCTCTAGAGCCCACCTTGCTGTCTAACACTAGAGCTTTTTCCTGGTCTGCATATAAAAGTTTCGAATCATAGAGAATATGTCCAATCAATGTTGATTTTCCGTCATCCACACTTCCGCATGTAATAAATTTCAATAATCCACTCATTAAAAGTATCCCTCTCTTTTTCTTTTCTCCATACTGGCTGCTCCGCCATCTTTGTCAATCACACGACTTGTGCGCTCAGACTCAACAGAACTTAATGTCTCGTCAATAATTTCGTCCAGAGTATCTGCATCTGACTCGATACCTCCCGTAAGAGGATAACATCCTAATGTTCGAAAACGCACCTTTTTCATCGTTGGCTTTTCACCTGGATTTAATCTCATACGTTCATCATCTACCATGATAAGATTTCCGTCTCTCTCCACAACAGGCCTCTTGGCTGCAAAATAAAGAGGCACAATAGGAATATTTTCTCGCTTAATATACTGCCAGATATCCTTCTCTGTCCAATTGGAAATCGGAAATACACGGATACTCTCGCCTTTATTAATCTCCGTATTATATAATTTCCACATTTCAGGACGTTGGTTTTTTGGATCCCACGCGTGAGATTTGTTTCTGAAAGAAAAGATTCTTTCTTTTGCACGGCTCTTTTCCTCATCGCGGCGTCCGCCTCCAAATGCTGCCGTAAAGCCATATTTATTAAGAGCCTGCTTCAAAGCTTGCGTCTTCATAATATCTGTATAAACAGAACCGTGGTCAAAAGGATTAATCCCTTTTTTCACTCCATCTTCATTAATATATTCCAGCATTTCAATTCCGAGTTCTTTGGCAGTTTTGTCTCTGAACTCAATCATTTCCCTGAATTTCCATGTAGTATTTACATGAAGAAAAGGAAACGGCGGTTTTTCTGGATAAAAGGCTTTTAAAGCCAAATGAAGCATAACAGAGCTATCTTTTCCAATGGAATACAACATAACTGGATTTTCGCATTCCGCTGCAACTTCACGGATAATATAGATTGCCTCTGCCTCTAATTCGTCTAAATGTGATAATCTACTCATATCATTCTCCTATCTTCGCAATATTTTTATATTTACTATGAAAGTCCCTGTCAAGCGGGTAGACAAAGAAAAATTTATTTGGATTGTAGGCATGTCTATTTAATACTGATTGGAATCCTTCCGATTTACATCTATCATAATTTCCATACCGTCTGTTTTCTTTATTTTCCAGTGAAGAACATCTCCAGTGCTGGAAACGTTCATTACACTTCCCATGCCTCCTATATCTATGCCAAGATAAAAATCAATGGCTCCCACAGAACATTCTTTTACACAGGATACACATCCCCAACAATTTTTAGGATATTTCATAATTGCTTTATGATTTTCAATGGAAATCAACGTGCCTGGACATACTTCCCCGCATTTTCCACATCCCACACATTTATCTTGATTGATTCGTATGCTCATAGGTATCCTCCTCTACAATATCACGGAAGCGTATTTTTATTATCCCATTCTCCATTCGGGAGTTTATGTATTTAAAATAATTTTTATCTGTTTTTGGATAATCTAAATTTTCATTAAAGGAATGCCATCTAGTCTCTTTTCTACTTCTTAGATGTGCAATCAATGCTTTACATACTAATAATCTATCCTTCAATTCATATGCAAACAAAAGTTCATGCATATCGAGGGCAGCTATCTGATTTGTTAATTCCAAGAGTTTATCAATCTTCTCATCTGCCAAATTAAGTTGCTTTTCATTATACTGATAGTGAACTGAAATTCCTCCTGCATACTCATCCATAACTTTTTGCATTCCTTCTTCCAGCTCTTCTATGGAAAAAGCGGAATTTTTAGTATTTCGGATTTTTTCATACTCTCCTAAAATTATATCTACTTGTTTTTCAATTTGTTCTGATTCTTCTTGGCTAATATCTACTGTTTCTCTCCATTTATCAAGAATGGAAAACGCTGCAATTTCGCCTTCCGCCAATGCTCCTGTCACATATTTTTGCGGACATCCTCCTGCTACATCACCTGCCGCATAGAGCCCACTTATCGTCGTTTCTCTATTCGTATCCACCCAGTATCCGCTGGCTGTATGACCGCCTACAATATAAGGCTCTGTTCCTTCTATCTCCACATCCTGCTCACTAGGCATCTTACCACTCTCAATCCACTTTAACGTCTGACTAGGTGCCATATTCAAATATGCTTTCAATAATTCCTCATCTTGCTTTTTTGTAATCGTACTTGTGCGCAAATAGCAAGGTCCGTTTCCAAGCTGGTTTTCTCTCACTGTTCCATATACACGCTCACTCGTTGTCAAACCGTATTTATCTTCATATACAAATCCTCTGGAATTTACCTGTTTTGCCCTCACACCCTGAGCGATAGTTCCCGTTGGGGCAATTGTATCTTTGCATCGAAGAGCAATAAATCTCATCTCAAAAGAAGTCATTTCAGCGCCTGCCAAAATTCCCATCGCATACCCTGCGCCCGTATTAAATGGAGGATACCACATTTTATGTCTAGAAAATCCTGGATTATTCGGTCTGTATAATCCTGCGGCACCGCCAGTGGCAATTAACACCTCTCTAGCTTTAATGACATAGGCTTTTTCTTCAACAATGGAAAATCCTACCGCGCCGTAAACTTGATTATTTCTCACAAGTAAATTTGTAATATTTACATAATTGAGAATTTCAATATTCTCCTCATCGTTAACAGCTTTCGCTAAAATTGGCTTGAAGTTCTCACCGTTTATCTTAATATTTCTATTTCCACGAGCAACATACTCTCCATTTTCATCTTTTAAAATTACAAGCCCCAAAGCTTCCATATCAGCCGTCACATCATTAAAACGTCTGGCAGCTGAGAGCAATAAATCTCTCCTTACAATTCCAGCGGCATCCTTTGTGGCATAATCCACATAATCCTCGGGTGTACGCCCTTTTACAATATAAGCATTAATTGCGTTTACACCCGCTGCGAGACATCCACTCCTCTTAATATTAGCCTTTTCTATAATCAACACGCGATGTTTTGAGTTTCTCGCCACAGTCAATGCTGCATAACATCCCGCCGTTCCTCCTCCTATTATCAGAATATCGGTCTCTATTCTCTCAATTTGCAATTTTTCTTTCATATCTTTTCCCCTTTTTATATACCTTATGAAACAGCGTAAGCTGTTTTCGCCCGCAGGGCATAGAATATGGTATGCTCTGTGAGTATACCTTGTGAAACAGCA